>CAZYWA010000224.1:0-11774 GCA_964650975.1 uncultured bacterium | reverse complement strand
GCCGCCCTCCTTCACGTATGGGAACCCATGGATCACCACCTGCTGGATGCCGGCCGCCGCGAGCTTCTGCGCGGCCACCTTCATCTTGAGGGGCGTGGTCATCGCGTCGCGTCCCTCCCAGCCGAAGGACTCCGCGCTCGCGAGCGGCAGGCCGTGAAGCTCCGCGGCCGACGACGCGAGTGCCAAGAACATCTCGGCGCCACCGCCGTAGATCTGCTCGGTCTCGACGATGTCCGTCGCCGCTCCCGCCGCGAGCGGCGCCACGTCGATGCCGTACGGCTGCACCCGCAAGAGAGCGCCGTGAGCCGCGGCCCAGTCGCGCGTGGTGGCGAGCGAGCGCTCGACGAAGAGCTCGGACACCGTGCGGCCGTAATCGTGGCGGATGCGATCGTCGTCGCTGGCGCCGAGCTGAAACGGCGCGGGGAGCACCAGGGGTGCCTCGGTGAACACCGTATTGTCGGTGCCGGGCACCGGAACGGCGGGGAGATACGGCGTCACGTCGTAGCCGCGTCGCCTCCGGAACTCGGCCAGGAAATCGCGCGATACGTGGCGCTCGGCCTTGTACTCGAAGCTGTCGAGGAAGAGCGCGCGAAACGGAGTGCCGGCGCCGAGATCGAGGCCGGTCGGCGCGCCGAGATGCTGATCCAGGAACGCCTGCACCGCGTCGCGGTCGAGCGGATCGACGACCCAACCCGGATCGGGCTCGGCGTCGAAGACCGGATACTCGCCGTCGGGTGCCGTGAAGAAGGACACGATCGCCCAGCGCCCGTCGGGAGCGCGCCAGTCGAGATGGCCGCTCGCGTCGACGCGCGAGGTGAGAACCCGTGCCGAGCTCGGATCGAGATCGAGCGGGCCACCCAGGGCGAACACGCCGGACGGAGCCGTTCCACCGGTCTCGCGCTCGGCGATGACGGCGATGCGGGTGGCGGCGGTTCCCTCGTAGCGAGCGATCGGCCCGTCGCCCTGCGATTCCGAGAAGGCCGCGTACGGGTAGAAGAAGGGCTCCTCCGGACCTCCCAGATCGAGCGACGCGTCGACCGGGCCGGTCACCTCGCGCAGGCTCCAGAGCAGCGTCTGGATCGACGACTCGAGCGGCACGCCGGCGCCGCCGGGCGGCCAGCCGGATCCCACGTTGAGATCGAGGCGCAAGCCGCGCGCGGCGGCCGCGGTCGCCGCGGCGCGGACGTGACCGAAGAACGCGGCGCTCGGGTACGAGAGCCGGCGAGCGACCTCGTCGGGCGGTGCGTTCGGATCGAGCCCGGCGTCGAACGGCTGGATCTCGGCGCCGCCGAAACCGCCGTCGGCGAGCACGCCGATCTCACGGTCGAGCTCGCCGTCCTCGACGTCGTTCCCCGGCCACCACCAGCGGACCCAGGGCCGATACTCGACCGGCGGATCGACCAGGTCGGCGAACGCGAAGGACTTGGACGTGGCGGTGGCCCTGGTCGCGGCGTCGCCCGAGCAGCCCGCCGCGGCGACCGTGAGCGACGCGAGCGCGAGCGCGAGCGGCGGCAGCCACGGCTTCGAGGTCGAGCACGCCGGACACATGGTCTCCGGCTGAGTCTCGCTCCGAACGGGCGCGCGCTCTGTTACTAATCGATTTCGAGTTTCGTTATAGAGCGATTTCGAATTTCGGTTCTCTTTGATTTCAAACTTCGATACGAAACGATTTCACTCGAGCCTGAAAATGCGCGGAAATCAGCTCGAAATCGGCCGTTTCCAGCGCCGGACCGGCCGCATCGCGCCCCCTTCGGGCCCGGAATCGGCCGCGCGGCCGCCGGCGATCAATCGCAGCCCGGCGCCCGCCGCCTTCTGGGGCCGCCGGCGCGCCCGCGGCGCGCTCGGTTTCGCTCGCGGCGGCGCCACGAGGCGGAGCGGAGCCAGCGTCCGCCCCGGGTGAGCACGTCCGCGGAAGACGGCCAGGACACGAGTCCAGGTGACGATGACGGCCACGGCAACCTCCCCGGTGGTGAACGAGACGGCTCGCGCCGAGCGCGCCGCCGAGCACACGACGCTCTCCAGCGCTCCTCCGGCAAACCCCACGGCGGTCGATCCGATCACGGAGAGGGAGCGTCGCACCCGCGGGTAGCGCGCAGGGGTCGCGCCGGTGAACGGCACGAGAGGCCTCGGTGACGGAAACGGTGCGCGGCGGCCTTCCCGCACCCATTCCTTCCCGGAGAGTCACCGCCGCGCCCGTTTCCGGGCACCGGGCAGTCACCGTACGGCCGTAGCCTCGACGGCGATGATCGCTCCCACGGCCAGAGCGCTCCGCCCGGAGATCCGATCGGGCTGGCCACGCCCGCTCGAAGCACGCGCCCGCGCCAAGCGCATCTTGGTCTGCCCGCCCACCCACTACCGCGTGAGCTACGAGATCAATCCGTGGATGCAGAGCGATCGGCAGCCCGACCGCGATCGGGCGTGCCGCGAGCATGGGGCGTTGCTCGAGACGCTGGCGGCGCTCGGCCACGCGATCGAGTGGCTCGATCCCGTCGCCGGCTGTCCGGACATGTGCTTCACGGCCAACGCCGCGGTGGTTCGCGGCGAACGCGCGTTTCTCGCGAACCTGCCAGCGGAGCGACGGCCGGAAACACCCCATCACCGTCGCTGGCTCGAGGCGCACGGCTTCCGCACCCGCGGCACCCGCCACCGTTTCGGCGGCGGTGGCGACGCGTTGTGGTGCGGTGACTGGCTCCTGGCCGGCTACGGCCCCGGCGATCGCCGGGCGACGGATCGCGAGGCGCACGAGGAGCTGGCCGAGTTCTTCGGCGTGCCGGTCGTGAGCCTCGCCAGCACCGACCGCCGCTTCTACGATCTCGACATGGTGGTCGGCGTGCTGCGGCCCGACCTGCTGGCCGCTTGCACCGCAGCTCTCGACGCCGCGAGCGTGCGCCGCTTGCAACGCCTGCCTGGAGTCGAGGTGCTGGACGTGAGTCTCGAGGATGCGCTGGGATTCGGCTGCAACTTGATGAGCGACGGACGAAACGTGGTGCTTTCCGACCGAGCGCCGGGGTTGATCGAAGCGCTCGCCAGGCGTGGCTTTCACGTGGTGCCGACGGCGGTTTCGCAATTCATGCTGGCCGGCGGAGGCGTGCGGTGCCTGGGCCTCGACCTGCCGCCATGACCGATCCCGCGCTCTCGAGCTTCGCGGACGTCGATCTCGGCGCGATGCCTTCCGTCGAGCGGGGCGAAGCGCGAGTCCACGAGGTGGCACGGGTCGTGGCGAGCGCCGCGACCCTCGCCGGCTACGGACGCCTGATCGACGACTTCGACGAGGCCGAGGTGACACTGGTGCCGTGGCCGGTGAGCGGACGGCGTCCGCTGGTTCCCGGAACCGGAATCGAAGGCGGCGTGGTGGCTGGAACCTTCGAAATGGTGCGCACCGGCGACCGGCTGTGGGCCACCAATCACGCGGTGAACCGCAAGTACCTGACCGGCTGGTACTCCGATCCGGCTCGCGCCACCGACGACGCACCCATCCGCCAGACCTCTTGGCTCCTCACTCACGAGGCGAACTACCATCCGGACGGCGGACAGGTGTTCTTCCCCCGCGACCGCGAACCGTTCGTGGCGCTGCTCGCGAAACCGGGCGACGACGTCCGGCCGGAGGACTTCGTGGCGTTCGCGTTCGATGGGCGACAAGGGCTGCACGTCGACCCCGGCGTCTGGCACCAGCCGATGTTCCCGCTCGCCGAGCGCGCGGCGTTCGACGACAAGCAGGGCCGGGTCCACGCGTGCGTTTCGGTGAGCTTCGTCACCGAGTTCGGTGTCTACCTCCGGGTGCCACTCGGCGGCGCGTGATCGCGTGGCGCCGAGCCCGCGTCACGCACGGCCGTGCGGAACGCCGGCGTCTACGAACGAACAGGCTCGGTCGCGCAGCGCTGGACGACCGGCAGGAAGTGATCGAGGCCCGGTGTGAGGAGACCGACGACCTTCGCGGCGTCGTCCCAGCGACGCAGCGCGAGCGCGGCATCGGCGTGCTGCTGCCCGGCGAACCGTTCGGCCTCGGCGGTGTTCATCGCACCTCCCTGCAGCGCGAGACTCAGGTGCGAAGCGGCGGAGAGGCCGGCCGCATACTCCGGTCGAGTGGCACACAGATAGCGCTTCGCGGCCACGTGGAGTGCCACCGGGCGCACCACCTCGTCGCCGAAGCGCGCCGCGAGGAAACGCGCACCGAGCGCTTCGTGGTGGCCGTCGACGCCGCGCTCGGCCGCGTCCTCGCCGAGGTCCTGGAGCAAGTGTCCGACGTCGTGGAGCAACGCCGCGGCCACCAGCGGCGGCGCCACGCTCGCGCGCTCCGCGAGCCACGCGCACTGCAGCGCGTGCTCGAGCTGCGTCACCGCTTCGCCCAGGTACGCGGCCTCGCCGCGCAGCGCGAAGAGCGTCCGGATCTCATCGACCACGCTGGCCCGCACGTTCACGGCCGCTCGCCGCGCGCGATCCGTCGCTCGATCTCGTCGATCACCGACAGCAAGTCGGCCACTCCGTCGATCGCGAAGTGGGCGCCGGCCTCGCTCATGCGCCGTTCGGCGCGGGCGCGCCGCTCGCGAACCTCGTCCGCAGGCAGCGCCGCCAGCTCCTCGCGGCTCAGGCCGAATTCGTTGCCGGTCACGGTCACGGCCACGGTCCACATGCCGGCGTTTCGGCCTTCGTCGATGCCGGGCGTCGTGTCGTCCACCTTCACGCACGCCTCGAGCGGCCAGACTCCCAGGTCGAGCGCGTTGCGGTAGCACATGAGCGGCGAGGGACGGGCCTCGCGCACGTCGCTGGCGCACCACCAGGCGTCGGGAGTGAAGCCGCGGCGAGTGGCTTCGGGCACCAGCGCTTCCATCATCTCGCGGCTGTAGCCGGTGGTGCTGCCGATGCGGACGCCGCGGGCGCGCAGCGCCGCGACCGTGCCCCGGGTGCCGGGGATCAGGTCGGCGTGCGCCGCCAGGCAACCGATCTGGATGGGCACGAAGTCGGCGTACATCCGGTCCACGTCGGGCTCGTCGCAATCGCGGCCGTGCCGCGCGCGCCAGCGCTCGGCGACCGCGGGAAGCTGGCTCACCGCGCGGATGTGGTCGCGTTTCCCCATGCCCATGGGAACGCGAGCCTCGTCGAGCGTGATCGGCACGCCTTCCCCGGCGAACACTTGCTGGAACGCGATCGCGGGCGCGCGCGAGCCGAAGTCGACCACCGTGCCCGCCCAGTCGAAGATCACCGCGCGCACCGGGCCGCGATAGACGAAGCTCTTCATGCGACCTCCTCGATCGGCGCAGGTCGGCGAACGTGATCGAACGCTCGCGCGCGAGGGACCGCACGCGCTCCAAGGGCGCAGGTGCGCCGGTCGCTCTCTTGGAGCGCCACCGGTCCCTCGGTGGCGAGAGCTTCACCGTGATCCGCTCGGCGCATCATGGCCCGGCGCTCGCGACGCCGAGCTCGCTCAGCACCTCGCGGACCGCGGCGAGTGCCCCGCGCATCTCGCCCGCGCCGATGCGGCCGATGCAGCCCATCCGAAACGTGTCCGCCTGGGTGAGCTTGCCGGGGTAGATCACGTAACCGCGGCGGCGCAGCCCGTCGTAGAACTTCTCGAACTCGAAGCGCGGATCGGAGGGACGGAAGAACGTGACGATGATCGGCGCCTGCAGCGTGTCGGGGAGGAACGTGCGAAAGCCCAGCGCGCGCATGCCCTCGACCAGCACCCGGCAGTTTTCGCGATAACGGGCACCGCGTCCCGCGACCCCGCCTTCGGCCGCGTGCTCGTCGATGGCGCGGTCGAGCGCCATCAGCACGTGGGTGGGCGGCGTGAACCGCCACTGGCCGTTCGCCTCGAGACCCTTCCACTGTTCGTGCAGATCGAGCGCCACCGAGTGCGCGCGGCCGCGCGACGCGTCGAGCGAATCGAGCCGCGCCAGCACGAACCCGATCCCCGGCACACCCTCCAGGCACTTGTTCGACGAGGCCATCAGCGCTTCGAAACGAAGGTCGCGCGCGTCGACGTGGATCGCGCCGAAGGAGCTCATGGCGTCGATGACGAGCCGCCGATTGGCCGCGGCCACCACCGATGCGATCTCCATGATCGGATTCAGCAGGCCAGTCGTGGTTTCGCAGTGCACCACCGCGACGTGCTCGATCGCCTCGTCGGCCGCGAGCGCCTCGCCCACCGCGCGCGCCGAGACCGGCTCCGACTCGGGCACGTCGAGCGTGCGGCACGGCCGGCCGATCCGGCGCAGGATCTCGGCCATTCGCTTTCCATAAGCGCCGTTCACCGCCACCAGCGTGGTCCGATCGGGACGAGTGAGCGTTCCGAGCGCGGCCTCGACGGCGAATGTGCCGCTGCCCTGGATCGGCACGCAGGTGTGGGTGTCACGAGCGTTCGCCAGATCGACGAGCCGCGCCCGCACCCGCGCGGTGGCCGCGATGAACGCGGCGTCGCGCGAGCCCCAGTCGTGAAGCATGGCGCTCTTGACCGAGGCCGAGGTGGTGAGCGGTCCGGGCGTCAAGAGCCACGGATCGTGGGGCTTCTCCGTCATCGAGATCTCCAGGCCTGGGTGCGACGCGTGAGCCAACGTGCGCCCACGCCATGCAGGACACGCACCGCCACCGACGTGAGCACGATCACCATCGCCATCGCCGCGGCGGGTGCCGTGTCGCCGGCGTCGTCCATGTTGAGCACCGCCACCGACGCGAGCTGCGTGTCCGGACCGTAAAGGAACACCAGCGCCGACACCGTGGTCATCGCGTTCACGAACAGGAAGATCGCGACGTCGAGCGCCGCGGGCAGCGTGAGCGGCAACGTCACCCGCCAGATCGTCCGGTAGAACGGCACCTGCAGCGACGCCGACACCGCCTCGAATTCCGGATCGAGCTGCTTGAGCGCGGTGACCGCGGTCATGTGCGCGACGCTGTAGAAGTGCACCACGGTGCAGATCACCAGGAGCGGCATGGTGCGATACAGGAAATGAAGCGGATTCGCGGGCGAGTTGAAGAGGAAGATGTAGGAGAGCCCGAGCACCACCCCCGGCACCGCGAGCGGGATCACCGCCAGCAGCTGCACCAGCGCCCGCGGTCCTTCGAGACGCGGCACCTTCTCGACCAGATAGGCGCCCGCGAAGATCACCGCGGTCCCGGCGATCGCCGTGCACGAGGCGAGCGTCAGGCTCGACCGGTACGCGGCCCAGCCCCCGCCGTCCATCAGGTCGAAGTGGTAGTTGTCGAGCACCAGCGAGAGATCGTAGGGCCAGAGCTTGACCAGCGACGCGAAGCCGGAGACGCCGAGCACGCCCACGATCGCGACGGCGATCAACCCGCAGACACCGAAGAACGCGGCGTCTCTCGCTCGATTCGGCCGCGGCTCGTAGGGCACCGAGCGCGCCGAGACCAGCGACGCCTGGCGTCGCTGCAGCAACCGGTCGACGGCGAAGGCCACCACCGCGGGCACCAAGAGCACCACGCTCACTACCGCACCCATCTGGAAATCCTGCTGGCCCACCACCTGCTTGTAGATGTCGGTGGCGAGCACCGAGTAGCTGCCGCCGATCACCTTGGCGACGCCGAAATCGGTGATGGTGAGGGTCGCGATCACGATCACGGCGCTCACCAGCCCGTACCGCATGCCCGGCAGCGTCACCGTGAAGAACGTGCGGATCGGTCCCGCGCCCAGCGACTCGGCCGACTCGTAGAGGCGCTGGTCCGCGGTCGCGAGCGCGGTGGTGAGCAGCAATACCGCGGAGGGGAATGCGTAGAACGTGAGCCCGGCGGCGATGCCGAGCGGACCGTAGATCGTGGCCCCGCCCAGGAGCTTTTTGAGCAAGCCCTGCGTGCCGAAGAGGTAAACGAACGAGATCGCCGGGAGGAGCGACGGCGCCAGCGCCGGGGCCAGCGCCACCACGCGGAAGATCGACCGCCCCGGCATGGTCGTGCGCGTGAGTCCGTAGGCGTAGAGGAACGCCAGAGCGATGGTGATCGCCGTCGCCACGACCGCGATCGAGGCGCTGTGGCGGATCGCGATCGAGAGCGCCGGTGTCGAGAAGTAGCGGACGTAGTTGGCCAGGCCGACGAAGGCACCGTGCTCGCCTCGAAAGCTGCGCTCCACCAGCAGACCGAGCGGCAGCACCATCGCCACGGCGAAGCCGGCGAGCAGCAGCGCGATCGCGCCGCGCTGCAGCCATTCCTCCCCGCTCGCCACCGAGCCGGCGCGAATGCGGCGATGGGCCACGTCCGGCAAGAGCGTGCTCGGTTGCACCGCGCCGTCCCGGAGCTCGGTGCTCAGTCAGCCGAGGTTGGAACGGCGAACACGCGAATCCGCTCGGCCGGCACCGCCACCGGGACCCGCCCACCCGCCGCGAGCCGGTGCTCGCGCACCATCTGTACCGGAAGGTCGGCCATCAGGGGTCCGTTCCCGAGCTCCGCCGAGGAAAGCGACGCACGGAAGAACGAGCCCAGGAACTCGAGATCTTCGATCACCGCCTCAAACGAGTTGGCAGCGGGAGCGGCCGCCGCACCGACCACCACGTCCTCCGGCCGCACGCAGAGCGTCACCGCGGCGCCCGGGTCGGCGAGATCGGCCGCGCCCGATTCCTCGCCGAGCTCGAAGCGCAAGCTACCGGCGCGCGCGTGGCGCGTGCCCTCGAGGCACGCCGGCCATGCGTTCATCTTGCCCACGAAGTCCGCCACGAAACGGGTGGCCGGTGCACGGTAGATCTCGAGCGGCGTGCCGATCTGATCGATGGCGCCGTGGTTCATGACCACGATCCGATCCGCCATCGCCAGCGCCTCTTCCTGATCGTGAGTCACCAGGATGGTGGTCAGGCCGAGGCGCCTGGTGAGCTGCTTGATCTCGTGGCGCAAGTGGGCGCGCACCCGCGCGTCGAGCGCGGAGAGCGGCTCGTCGAGGAGCAAGAGCCCGGGCGACGTGGCGAGCGCTCGGGCCAGCGCCACTCGCTGCTGCTGGCCGCCCGAGAGCTGGGCCGGATAGCGCCGCCCCGATCCCGGGAGGCCCACCATGGCCAGCAGCTCGTCGACGCGCGCCTCGATGCCGGCCTTCGGCACGCGCCGCGTGACCAATCCGTAGCCCACGTTCTGGGCGACGGTCAGGTTCGGGAAGAGCGCGTACGACTGGAACACGATCCCGAAGTCGCGGCGCGCAGGCGGCAGCGCCGAGATGTCGCGACCGCCCTGCTCGATGGTGCCGCTGGTCTGCGGCGAGAGCCCCGCGATCGCACGCAGCAGCGTGGTCTTGCCGCACCCCGACGGACCCAGAAAACACACCAGCTCGCCTTCGAAGATCTCGAGGTCGACGTCGCGGATCGCGGTGAAACCGCCAAAAGCCTTCGAGAGACCGCGAATGCGCAGATAAGGCGCACGCGCCGGAGCCGGACGCACGGATCCCGCGGGAGTGGCCCGCGCCGTAGGCGCGGCGGCGAGCGCAGCGAGCCGACTCGGGGGTGTCGCCCTCAAAAAGGCCCGCGCACCCGCCTTCATTCGCCCTTCTCCGACTTCGAGCCGTAGCGCTTCTGCCACTCGGCGAGGATCCGCTTGCGATGCTCGCCGATCCAGCGGAAGTCGTTGTGGATGAGCCGCGACTCGATGTCCGCGGGCTCGTTCGCCGGGATTTTCGCGACTCCCGGCAGCGCCACCACCGCATAGCCGGTGGTGTAGATCTCGTTCGCGGCGTGGGTCAGCGCCCAGTCGGCGAGCTGCTTCGCCTGCGCCGCGTGCTTCGATCCCTTCACGATCGCGGTCGCGTCCATGTCCCAGCCGACACCCTCGGACGGGAACACCAGATCGAGGGGAGCACCCTTCTCCTTCAGCCGCACGCCGCGCGAGTCGAACGAGATCCCCACCGCGGTCTCGCCGATCGCCGCGTCCTTGCAGGGCTTCGATCCGGAGTGGGCGTAGACCGAGACGTTCTTGTCGAGCGCGTCCATGAACGCCCAGCCGGGCTCCTCGCCGAAGGCCTGGAGCCAGCTCGCGACGTTGAGCAGTCCCACTCCCGAGGAATTCGGATCGGGCATCGTCACGTGGCCCTTGAACACCGGCTGCGTCAGGTCCTTCCACGACGAAGGCGTGGGCAAGCCGAGCTTTTTCGCCTCGATGGTGTTGATGCACACCGTGGCGATGAGCGCTTCCATGCCCACCCAGCTCGGCGGATCGGCGGGGTCGCGATAACGCGCGGGAATCGCTTCGAGGCCCTTGGGCGCGTAGTGCTCGATCAATCCTTCCTGGTCGAGCTCGACGATGCTGGTCGCCACCAGGCCCCAGATCACGTCGGCTTGCGGGTCCTCGCGCTCGGCCAGGAGCTTCGCGGTGACGATGCCGGTCGAGTCGCGCACCCAGCGGATCTCGACGTCGGGCACGTCCTTCTCGAACGCATCCTTGTACTTCTTGAGATCGTCGGCCTCGAGAGCCGTATAGACGATCACCGGCGTCCGAGCCGGCCCGGCCCAAGCCAGGCGCGGCGCGAGGAGCGGCAGGAAGAGGAACACGAGCGCCGCCGCGGTCGCGCCGGGCCGGCGATGACGAGTCGGGCTGCGCGAGGTGTGGCTCATGGCGGGTGGTTCTAGACGGGCTCGGCGAAGCTTCCGTGGCGTTTCCGTGACGCTCCGGGAACGAATGCTCGACGGCATGCTCCGCCATCGTCGTGCCACCGCGCCGTCCCGGGATCGACAAGCGACTCAACCAGGCTGATGCACTCGACTTCCTCCCCTTTCTTCGGGTTCTCACATGGGCATCCATCGCCGGCCCTGGGTGGCCGTTTCGGTCGTCGTGTCCGCGGCTGCGCTGTGCGCGGCCCCGTTCGCGTGCCGCTCGCAGGCCGTGATTCGCGACGATCCCGCCGCGAGCCGGATCCGCAACGTGATCCTGGTCATCGGCGACGGCATGGGTCCGCAAGAGATCGCCCTCGCGAACCTCTATGCGCGCTACGCGAGAGAGTCCGTGGTCGCCGATCGCACGCTCGAGATCACCCGGCTCATGCAGGAGGGCGAGACCGGGCTCATGAGCACCGAGCCCGCGGACGGGCTGGTCAACGACTCGGCCGGCTCCGGCACCCAGCTCGCCACCGGCAGGCCGTCGCGGCCGGGCATGGTCGGCGTCGACGCGGACGGGAACCCCGCCGCCACGATCCTCGAAAAAGCGAAGCGCGCCGGCTACGCGACCGGGCTGGTGTCGAACGTGCGCATCACCGACGCCACTCCCGCGGTCTTCGCCGCGCACCAGCCCTACCGTTACCTGGAGCCCGAGATCGCGAGCGACCTCCTCGACACGCAGCCAGAGGTGATGCTCTCGGGCGGCCTGCGCTCGTTCCTGCCGCGCCAGGTGAACGATCCCGGCTCCGCGCCGCACGACGCGTGGAAGGCGCGCTTACCGCCCTCGTTCAAGCTCGAATCGAAGCGCGCCGACGACCGCGACCTGATCGCCGAAGCACGCGGCCTGGGCTACGAGGTCGTGTTCGACCAGGAAGCGCTGGCGCGCGCGGCCGGCCGCCGCCTGCTCGGCCTCTTCTCGTCCGGTGCCATGCCCGATGCCATCGCCATGCAGCGCGCCCGGCGCGATCCGCAGCGCTCCGTTCCCACGATGCGCGAGATGGCGAGCGCCGCGCTCGAGACTCTCTCCCGCTCACCCAGGGGCTTCTTCCTCATGATCGAGGCCGGCGGGCAGATCGACTGGGCCGGCCACGACAACGACGCCGGCGACCTGCTCCACGAGATGCTCGACTTCGACGACACGCTGGGGTTCCTGCGCGGCTGGCTCCACGACCATCGCGAGACGCTGCTGGTGGTGACCGCCGATCA
>CAZYWA010000223.1:0-11823 GCA_964650975.1 uncultured bacterium | reverse complement strand
GTTGTCGAAATCGATCAGCACGATCTGCTGCCAGGTGCCGAGCAGCAGCTTGCCGGCGGCGAACGGCACCGTGATCGACGGGCCGAGCAGCGCGGCGCGCACGTGCGAGTGGCCGTTGCCGTCGTGCCAGGTCTCTTCGTGGGCGTAACGAGCGCCCCGCGGCGCCAGCCGCTCGAAGGCCACCGGCAAGTCGGCGACCAGCCCAGGCTCGAGCTCGATGGTGGTCACGCCGGCGGTCGAGCCGCTCACGAACACCAGCGCCTGCCCTTCACGGAACCGGTGCTTCCCCACCAGCGCCGCGACCGAGGGGGTGAGATCGAGGATGTGGTCGTCGCCCCTGGTCGAGAGGGAGACGTGATCGGTGACGATGGCCATCGGGGCGCGAGCTTAGCCCGGATCATTTCGCAGCGGGCTACTGCTGCGTCATGTTCCCATCGTGCGCGCCACCCGCATCCCGGGTTAGCAGGGAGGCTCCCGGAGGGCCGTCGAAGTGCTGACGGATCTTGGTCGACGACGTGACAATTCCGGCCGATCCGGTCAGGGATCTCTGAAAAACCGCTTGTACATCGCAAGCTTTTGATGGACCGCCGATTGCAAGTATGCGGGCCGGAACCTGGGTTGGACCGGCCGTGAGGCCCAGGCTCGCGGCGCTTGACTCGCCCACGGGGGAGTCGTAAATGGCGGCACGAGCCCCCTGACGAGGTCGACCCGGGCCCCAAGGACCCGTCACCGTTCCGGAGCGCGCGCGCCATGTCGAAGACCCTGGGACCGCTACTTCTTCAGGCCGGAATCCTGAGCTCGATCGAGCTCCAGGAAAGCATGGACGAGGCGCGCAAGCGCAACATGTCGCTCTTCGACCTGATCATCCACGAGAAGCGCGTCTCCGAGGAGTCGCTGGCCGAGACCTTCTCGAAGTGGATGAACCTGCCTCAGGTCCGTCTCGCCAGTGCGACGGTCGACCAGAAGGCGCTCCGAGCCGTGACCGAGGAGATGGCGCGCAAGCACACGGTCATGCCGGTCAAGGTGGAGCGGAACTCGCTGGTGCTGGCGATGGCCGATCCGTCCGACTTCAACGTGATCCAGGACGTGGGCTTCAGCTCCGGCCTCTCGGTGCGCCCGGTGGTGGCGAGCCGCGGAGAGGTGATCGACGCCATCGACCGCTATTACGCCACCGAGGACAAGCTCCAGGACTTCCTGAGCAACGTCGCCGACGCCACCGATCTGAGCTTCGTGGCGGAGGCGCCTCAGGGCGTCGACCTCGACGCGCTCGACGCCCGCGAGGCCGCGCAGCTCGCTCCGGTGGTGCGCATGGTGAACCTCCTCATCCAGGACGCCATCAAGAGCGGCGCCAGCGACGTGCACGTCGAGCCGGGGCTCAACAACCTGCAGGTGCGGCTGCGCGTCGACGGTGTGCTGCGCGATTACATGCAGGTGCCCAAGTGGCTGCACGCCGCGGTCAGCTCGCGGCTCAAGATCCTGGCCGACCTCGACATCGCCGAGCGCCGCTTGCCGCAGGACGGCCGCATCAAGGCCCAGTTCCAGGGGAAGCCGCTCGACATCCGCGTCTCGACCCTGCCCACGCACTTCGGCGAGAAGGTGGTGCTGCGGGTCCTCGGCACCAACCAGATCCCCACGTTCCGCGCCATGGGGCTCACCGATGAGCAGTGCGGCGTGCTGGAAAATGCGCTCAACCAGCCGCAGGGAATGATCCTGGTCACGGGACCGACCGGATCGGGCAAGACCACCGGCCTCTACTCGATGCTCACCAAGCGCAAGAGCCCCGAGGTGAACATCGTCACCGTCGAGGATCCGATCGAGTACCAGCTCGCCGGCATCAACCAGGTGCAGGTGAACACCAAGACCGGTCTCACGTTCCCCAAGGTGCTGCGCTCGGTGCTGCGCCAGGACCCGGACGTGATCCTGGTCGGCGAGATCCGCGATCTCGAGACCGCGGAGATCGCGTTCCGCGCGGCGATGACCGGCCACCTGGTGCTCACTACGGTGCACACCAACAGCTCGCTCGCCACCGTCACGCGGCTGCTCGATCTGGGCGTCGATCCGGTGCTCATCACGTCGTCGGTGCAGATCATCGTGGCGCAGCGGCTGGCGCGCCGCATCTGCTTGCGCTGCAAGGAGAGCTACGTGCCGCCGCCCGAGGTGCTGGCGAAGCTCAGGCTCGAAGGCGCCAACCACCAGTTCTTCCGCGGGCGCGGCTGCGGGGCCTGCGCGCGCAGCGGCTACGCCGGGCGCGTCGGCATCTTCGAGATCGTTCGCATGACGCCGAAGCTGAAGGAGCTCATCCACCGCAAGGCGGGCGAGATCGAGCTGCGCAAGGCGGCGCTCGCGAGCGGCACGCGGTTCCTGGTCGACGACGCGATGGACAAGCTCAAGCAGGGCGTCACCTCGGTCGACGAGGTGCTGCGCGTGGTGCAGTTCGACGAGGAAGACCTGGTGCGCTGCCCGGAATGCTCCGCGTTCATCCACCTCGACTTCTCGACCTGTCCTTACTGCATGCATTCGCTCAAGGATCTGTGCGAGGGCTGCGGCCAGGAGCTCAAGATCGAGTGGCGCGTCTGCCCCTACTGCAGCCACAAGAAACGCGGTGCGATTCCGGAAACCACCAGCGCCTCCTACGCGACGCCGGTCCGGAGGCGCCCAGCCCCGGCGCCGGTGCCACGGCCCGCGGGACCGTCGGGATGGGATTCGGGCGGCGGCGGAGCAGCCGCGGGAATGGCTGCCGGAGTAGCGACCGCGCCCGCGGGGGTGGAATGGACGCTGCCGCGGACCAAGGCGAGACCGCGCCCGGCTCCCGGAACCAAGCGCCCGAACGTGCTGGTCGTGAACGCCGATCCGGCGCTGGGTCACGGGATCGAGGAGGCGCTCGCCGCGCTGCCGATCGAGGTGGACGTGATGGTGGCGGCGAACGGCGAGCAAGCGCTGCTGGCGGTCTCCGAGCACCTGCCCGACCTGGTGATCCTAGACGTCTCGCTCGACGGAATGGACGGATTCCAGCTCTGTCAGCACTTGCGCGAGGACATCCGCACGGCCTTCGTGCCGATCCTCATGCTGGCGAGCCCCGGCGAGGAGCAGGAGCGAAACAAGGGCTACCACGTGGGCGCCGACGACTACCTGAGCAAGCCCTACTCGACCGACGATCTCAACACCCGCGTGCTGCGCCTGCTGCGCCGCACCTACGGACTCTGAGAGCCCGGACGTGAAGAACTATTACGCGATCCTGGGAGTCGAGCGCAGCGCTGCGCCGCAATCGATCAAGGCCGCGTACCGGAAGCTCGCTCGCGCCCATCACCCGGATTTCGTGACCGGCCAGGGCGACACCGCGCAGGCGGAAGCGTCGATCCGCATGGCCGAGCTCAACGAGGCCTACGACATCCTGTCCAACGTCGACGCGCGGCGCGACTACGACGAGCAGTGGGGACGGGCGCCGGACTCGACCCTCGAGGGCTTGCCGCGCGTGATGTCGCCGCTCAGCCCCGAGGATCTGGCGGTGGCCGCGGCGCTCGAATCGCGGCAGCGAGCGCGGCCCACCGATCGAGTCACGGCGAGCGTGGTCACGGTGTTCGGCAAGCGCGTGTGCCGCGAGCTGCTCGAAAGCCGCAAGGGCCTCACCTGGAAGCGACAGGACCAGGAGGGCTTCGCCTGGTCGCTGGTCGCGACCGCCTGGCCGGCGCGCTTCTGGGTGCACATGCGCGCGGTGGAGACGCTCGACCCGGGCGTCACCGAGCGCTTCGTGGAGCGCGCCGAGAACGCGCTGCGCGCCAACCGGCGGCTGGTGGGCAAGGACTCGTCGCTCTTCGTGCTGGCGTTCTACCGGCTGGAAGACCCCGACCACGTCACCAACATGTGCAAGCGCTTCCGCGACTCCGCGGCGAAAGGGAATGGCTCGGGCGTCGACGTCAACGTCGCACTGGTGGACGTGATCCACGGCCGCACGCTGCCGTTCGGGCCGGCGCCGTCCGACCCGCGCTTCGCCGACGTGCTGCGGCACGTAGGGTTGAGCGTCGGGCGCACCACGCAGCATTAGTTTCTCGGGGGGCTTTTCAAGCCCCCCGCCCCGCAAAAAGCGCGGTTTTTGCGGGGCCCCACCCCCGAGCCGGCGCGGCACCGCGCCGCGCGCCTTCGGCGCGGTGCTACTTAGGACTTCCTCGCGTGGGGCGTCCGCGTCTCGCGCTACGCGCATCCTGGGCTCCCCGGCGTGGTGACCCTGAATTTGCCAGCACGCCAGTCGGCGCGCCGGCGAGCAGGCAGCGAGCCGACTCGGGTGTGGGGCCCGGCCGGATTCATTCCGGACGGGGCGTGGGTCAGACCCTCGTGGAGACTCAGAGGGTGTAGACGAAAGAAACTCGGCCGCTTGGATCAGCGGCATGCGTGGCGGGAAATCGCTCGAGGGTCTGCTTCTGCTCGTCGGAGGGCTGCGGTCCCTCGCAGCCGCAGGCGTCCATCTTGGTTCAGACGCTGCGGACGCGAGGGACCGCGTCCCTCCGAACTGCAGGCGATCGCTTCGGAGGAGGCGCTCCGGGCAATGATCCGATTTTTTCTACACCTTCTCAGCCTTCGGGGCGGTGGCAGACGGCTTCGATGTTGTTGCCGTCGGGGTCGAAGACGAAGGCGCCGTAGTAGGTCGGGTGATACTGGGGCCTGAGACCGGGGGCGCCGTTGTCGCGGCCGCCCGCGGCGAGGGCGGCGCGGTGGAAGGCGTCGACGCTCTTGCGGTCGGGGCTCACGAACGCCACGTGCAGCGAGTGGGTGGGCTCGCCCTGACCGATCCAGAAGTCGGGTTTGCCGCCGGCGCCGAGGCCACAGGCACCTTCGAACTCCATCACCACGACGTAGCCGAGCGGTGCGAGCGCGCTCACGTAGAACGCCTTCGAGGCTTTCAGGTCGCGCACCGCCAGACCGATGTGATCGAGCATGACCGTGTCCTTTCGTGCTTTTCGGTTCGAGCCGCTGTAAACGTAGCAGGCGCCGCCCTCCCCATCGCCCTACCACCGGGCATGGGCTTGAAATGCGGCCCGAACGGACATCAGCCTATCGGTCTCCGCCGCGACCGCGCCGCCCAACCGAGCCCATGTCGAATCCGCCCGGAATGATTCCCGAGTGGGAGCCGCAGAGCGGCGTGATGGTCACCTGGCCGCACGATCGCACCGACTGGCGCGACGATCTGGCGCAGGTCGACGCGTGCTTCGCGCTCATCGCCCGCGAGGTCACGCGCCGCGAGACGCTGGTCGCCGTGTGCCGCGACCAGCCTCACGTGGAGCTGGTCCAGGCGCTGGTGGCGGCGGCGGGCGGCGATCCGCAGCGGCTCGCGTGCTGGATCGCTCCCTCGAACGACACCTGGGCCCGCGATCACGGCCCCATCGCGGTGCGACGCGACGGCGCGCTCCGGCTGCTCGACTTCCGCTTCAACGGCTGGGGCGGGAAGTACCCGGCCGATCTCGACGACCGGATCACCCGCATCATCCACGAGCAGGGCGCTTTCGGCAGCGTGCCGCTCGACTCCGTCGACCTGGTCCTCGAAGGCGGCAGCCTCGAGGTGGACGGGCGCGGCACGCTGCTCACCACCGCGAGCTGTCTGCTCTCGCCCACGCGAAACCCCGGGCTCGATCGCGCCGCGATCGAGGCGGCGCTACGCGCGCACCTGGGAGTGACGCGCATCCTGTGGCTCGAGCACGGCGCGCTCGAAGGCGACGACACCGACGGCCACGTCGATACGCTCGCGCGGTTCTGCGACCCTCACACCATCGTGTACCAAGCTTGCGACGACCCCGACGACTCGCACCACGAGGAGCTGCGCGCGATGGCCGACGAGCTGGCGAAGTTCCGCGACGCCGAGGGCCAGCCCTACCGGCTCGAAGCCCTGCCCTGGCCGCGCGCGGCGCGCGATTCCGCATCCGGTCGCCGGCTGCCGGCCACTTACGCGAACTTCCTGATCGTGAACGGCGCGGTGCTGGTTCCCGCGTACGGCGGTCCCGCCGACGAGAAGGCGCGGCTGGTGCTGGGGCGATGCTTCCCCGATCGCGACGTCGTGCCGGTCGATTGCCGCCCGCTGATCCGTGGATTCGGTAGCCTGCACTGCGTGACCATGCAGCTCCCCGCGGGCCTGGTTCCCGAGCGAGATCTCGCATGAGCCCCCGCAAGCTCAAGCTGGGACTGGTCCAGCAAACCTGCAACTCGGACCGAAGCCGCAATCTCGAGCAAAGCAGCGAGGGCATCCGCGACGCGGCGCGACGCGGCGCCACGCTGGTGTGCCTGCCCGAGCTGCACGCGGGGCCCTACTTTTGCCAGACCGAGGACACGCGCAATTTCGATCTCGCCGAGCCGATCCCCGGGCCTACCACCGAGCAGCTCGCGGCGCTGGCGCGCGAGCTTGGCGTGGTGATCGTGAGCTCGGTGTTCGAGCGGCGCGCCGCCGGGCTCTACCACAACACCGCCGTGGTGCTCGAGGCGGACGGCACGATCGCGGGCCGCTACCGCAAGATGCACATCCCCGACGATCCCGGCTTCTACGAGAAGTTCTATTTCACGCCGGGCGACCTGGGCTTCCAGCCGATCGACACGTCGGTGGGACGGCTCGGCGTGCTGGTGTGCTGGGACCAGTGGTATCCCGAGGCCGCGCGGCTCATGGCGCTCGCGGGCGCCGAGCTACTGCTCTACCCGACCGCGATCGCCTGGTCGGCGGAGGACGATCCCGCCGACCAGGAGCGGCAGCGCGAGTCGTGGATCACGATCCAGCGAGCGCACGCGGTGGCCAACGGAGTGCCGGTCGCGGCCTGCAACCGGATCGGATTCGAGGCCGATCCCTCGGGTGCCACGGGCGGGCTGCAGTTCTGGGGATCGAGCTTCGTCACCGGACCGCAGGGCGAGATGCTCGACCAGGCAGGACCCGACGCGTCGCAGACGCTGGTGGTGGAGCTCGATCTCGCGCAGGGCGAGCAAGTGCGGAGGATCTGGCCCTTCTTTCGCGATCGCCGCATCGACGCCTACGCCGAGCTGCTGGCGCGGTTCCGGGATTGAGTTTCCTCGGGGGGCTTTTCAAGCCCCCCGCCCCCAAGTCGGCTCACTGCGTTCGCCGGGCGCCTCTCGGCGCCGGCACGAGGTCCACGCGAGCAGTCGGTTCGGGGGTTAACGACGAGTGGAAGCCTCCCCGAACCGACTGACGGCGGCATCGGCCTACTTCAGGATCAGCTCGCGGCCCATCTTCTCGCCGATGATCTCGCGGATCTCCCCGCGGGACGCCGTGCCTTCTTCCATCTTCTGGTTCGAGCCGGCGAGCTTCTCGACGATCGGCTTGCTCTTGTCGTCGAGTCCGTCGAGCGCGGCCATGTTCTTGTACTCGACGACCAGCATCAGGTCCCAGTCCTCGTGACCGTAGGAGGGAGCGCCCACCACGCGGTACGCGGTGATGAGGCCTTCCTTCTTGAGAGCCTCGTTCAGCGCCTTCCATTCGGTGTCGATGAACTTGATGTACTCCTCGAAGTGCCCTGGCTTCACTTTCACGAAGGTCATGTCGACCACGGGACCTTCGGTGTAGGAATCCTCGGCGCGAGAAACTGCGGTGAAGCCCAGGACGACGGCGGCGGCCATGAGCGTTCGCATCACGATTCGGTTCATGGGTGGTTCTCCTTTGCGCGGAACCTTACTGCAGCGCGTGTGTCCGGCGCCACCATTTCCAACCGGCATCTCGATCGCCGGTCTCCGCCGGTGCCGCCGCCACTGACGAAGCCCCGGCTCGCGTGGTAGAGCAAGGTCATGCGAGGAAGACCCAGCCGTACCGCCGAGGTGGTCGCTTTCATGCGCGCCACCGACCAGCGCCGTGATCCGGCGCGACGTACCGTCGACGATCCTCACGCCAGGCTCTTCCTCAGACCTTGGCTGGGCGCCGCGCTCGCGAGCGTGATGCGCACCGGCCGGATCGGCGAGCGTGGGGAGGCGCTGTTCCCGAACCTCACCACCTACGTGCTCACGCGCCATCGCTTCATCGACGATTGCCTGGCGGCGGCGCTGAGAGCGGGGCGAGTGGATCAGCTGGTGCTGCTTGGCGCCGGCTACGACACGCGGGCGTACCGATTCGCCGGGGCGCTCGACGGACGCACCACGTTCGAGGTCGATTACCCGGCCACCGGCGATCGCAAGGCCAAGCTCGTCGCGAAGCACGCGCGGCAGCTCCCCGCGGCGCGCGTCACGCGCGTGCCGATCGATTTCCAGACCCAATCGCTGGGCGAGCGGCTGATCGAGAGCGGGTTCCGGCGCGGCGCGCGCACCTTCTGGGTCTGGGAAGGCGTCTCGCCCTACCTCACCCGCGACGCAGTGAAGGCGACGCTCGCGACGGTGCGCGAGCTCGGCGCCAAGGGATCCGACCTAGCGATGGACTTCTGGTTCCTGCTCGACTCTCCCGCCGCGATCGCCACCGCGATCCGCATGTCCTCGCAGCTGCTGTCGCTGCTGGGCGAGGCGGTGACGTTCGCGCTCGATCCCGACGACGCGCCCGACTTCATGCGCCGGTCGGGCTTCCGCACCGTGGATCTGGCGCTACCGGCGGAGCTCGAGAAGCGTTACGTCCGCGACGGTCGCCGGGTGTATCCAGCGGACTACCTGCTTCACGCGCGCAGCCGATGAGACGCCCTTCCCTCGTGCCATCTCGTGCGCGGCTGGCGGCGGTGCTCTTCTTCCTGCTTGCCGCACCGCACTGCTCGGGCGGCGCCGGGGGCGGCTCGACGGTGCTCGATGCCGGGCTCGACCAGCTCGGCCCCTACCCCGTCGGGATCCGGACCGTCGCCTACACGGACGAGTCGCGCCCGGACGACGAGTTCTCCCAGGGCCCCCGGTACCTGACGACCGAGATCTGGTACCCGGCGGCCGAGTCGGCGCGCGGCGCCAAGCCGGCGCCGGCCCTCGACTGGATACCGAAGGCTCTCAAGCCCCTGGTGCCCTTGCTGCAGCCGCACGGCGATCACCTGTTCGCGTTCGACACCGGGTCGGTGCGGGATGCAGCCATCGCCAGCGGTACCTTCCCCCTGATCGGCTTCTCACACGGCCACATGGCGCTGCGCTACCAGAGCTTCACGCTGTGTGAGCACCTCGCGAGCCACGGATTCGTCGTGATGGCTCCCGACCACATCGGAAACGCGATCTTCGCCGAGCGCGCCGACGGCAGCATCGCGTTCTTCTCGGACGCGTTCGGCGAGCCGGCGCTCGACCGCCGCATCGCCGACATGCGTTTCCTCTTCACCACGATCCTCGCCGAGGGCACGAGCGGCAGTGGCTCGTTCCTCGAAGGCGCCATCGACTCGAGCCGAGGGGTCGGCATGATGGGGCACTCGTTCGGCGGCTCGACCACCGTCGCGACCGCCGCGCAGGACTCGCGCATCACCGCGGCGATGCCGATGGCGGCCGCGACGTTCGCCGACCGCATGCCGCCGTTCACGATTCCGTCGGTCACGTGGATCTCGGCGGAGGACAAGACCATCGGCCTCGACGACAACGCCTCGGACCACGACATCTTCGCGGGCTCGTCGTCGCCGCGCGCGTTCGCGAGCATCCGCGACGGCGGCCACTACACGTTCTCCGACGCGTGCGTGCTGCTCCCCGGATACTTCCTGACCGACGGCTGCGGCCAAGGCACGCGTTACGAGGACGGGAGCACGTTCACGTTCATCGCGCGGCTCGACGCCTACGCGCTCATCGACTCGGTGGCGACCGCGTTCTTCTCGTCCCAGCTCGGCGGCGACGCCAGCATGGCTCCGCTGCTGCGCGGGAATCCGTCGTCCTCCCAGCTCGTCTACGAATCGGCCGGATTCTGATCCGATCCGGATGCCCGTCGTCCGGATCGAAACGGCCGCCGATCCGCGCCTCGCGGACTACGCGGTTATCTCGGACGGCGACCGCAAGCGGCGCCAGGGGCTCTTCGTCGCCGAGGGGCGGTTCGTCGTGCGCCGCTTGCTCGAGGGCCGCTTCGCGGTGCGGTCGGCGCTCTTGACCGAGGCCGCTCTCGCCGACCTCGAACGCGTGCTCACGCCCTTCTTGCCGTCGCTGCCGGTGTTCCTGGTGTCGAAGGAAGAGATGCACCAGATCACGGGCTTCGAGTTCCACCAGGGCTGCCTGGCGCTGGGAGAGAGACCCACGCACCCGACGGATCTCGGCGAGCTGCTCGGCGGCTCGCGGCGGCTGGTGGTGCTCGAAGGCGTCACCCACGCCGACAACGTCGGCGCGGTGTTCCGGAACGCGGCGGCCTTCGCGTGCGACGCGGTGGTGCTCGATCGCGCCTGCGCCGATCCGCTCTACCGCGAAGCGATCCGCGTCTCGATGGCGGCGACGCTCCAGACGCCATTCGCGCGCGCGGAGAGCTGGCCGGCGGACCTCGACCGGATCCGCGCCGCCGGTTTCACGATCGCGGCGCTGACACCCAGACGCGACGCCATCCGGCTCCGCGAGACGCCGCGCATTCCGCGTCTCGCGCTCCTCGCCGGCAACGAAGGATCGGGGCTCAGCGAGACCGCACTCGCTCGCGCCGACCTCGCGATCCGCATCCCGATCGCACCCACGATCGACTCGCTCAACGTCGCCGCCGCCACCGCAATCGCACTCTCGGTGCTGGCGGGCGATGAGCTCGATTGAGTTGCCGCGGGGGCCTTCCAAGCCCGCCAAGGAAATTCAGCTCTTCGAGACCGGCAGGATGATGCGGAAGCGCGAGCCGCGGCCCACCTGGCTCGTCACCTCGAGCTTGCCGCCGTGGGTCTGCACCACCTTCTGAGCGATGGCGAGACCGAGCCCGGTGCCGGACGGCTTGGTGGTGAAGAACGCATCGAAGAGATGCGCGAGCTTGTCCTCGTCGATCCCCACGCCCGTGTCCTCGACCTCGATCGCCACGCCGGTGGGCTCGAGCGCGGTGCGCAGCGTGAGCTTGCCACCGCGCGGCATCGCCTGGATGGCGTTCATGACCAGGTTGAGGATGACGCCGCGGATCTGATCGCCGTCGAGCAGCACCTCCGGAAGGTGCGGCTCGAACTCGACCTTGAGCTCCACTCCCGCCCGTTTGATCTCGCCTTCGAAGAGCACCAGGCTCTTCGCCACCAGGCGAGTCACGTCCTCGGGCTTGAGCGTCGGCCGCGACGACTTCGAGAAGTCGAGCATCGACTTCAGGATCTTCTCGAGCCGGTCGACCTCCTCGACGATGATCGACGCGAGCTTCGGCACCTCGGCAATGTCGTTGGTGCCCTTCTTGAGCCGGCGCGCGAAACCGCCGATCGCGACCAGCGGGTTCCTCACCTCGTGGGCGATGACGCTCACCAGCTCGCCCACCGCCGCAAGCCGCTCGAAGCGCATCATGCGCACCTGCATCTGCTCGATCTCGCGGGTCCGGTCGAGCACCTTCTCCTCGAGCTGCTCGGTGTACTTGCTGAGCTCGGCCTTGAGCCGCTGCCGCTCCAGCGCCTTCTCGATCGTGATCTTCATGATCTCGTAATCGAACGGCTTGGTGAGGTAGTCGTAGGCACCCTGCCGGATCGCCGCGACCGCCGACTCCATCGAGCCGTAGCCGGTGATCACGATCACCGGCGTCGCGGGATACTCGCGGCTCACGTGGATCATGAGCTGGGCGCCGTCGGTGCCCGGCATGATGAGATCGGTGATCAAGAGGTCGTAGGTGTTGTGGGCCATCAGCTCGACCGCTTCGTCGCCGCTCGACACCGTGTCCACCCGGTAGCCGTCGCGTTCGAGGAGCAGTCTCAGGTTGCGGGCGAGCTGGATCTCGTCGTCGGCGAGCAGAATGCGCGCGCGGGGCGGCTGCTCGGCGCGATTCGCGGGCTG
>CAZYWA010000222.1:0-11824 GCA_964650975.1 uncultured bacterium | reverse complement strand
GTCATGCTCAACGTGTCGAGGCCCAGCCCGAGCAGCAGCATCGTGTAGAGACCGTCGCTCGCCATCTCGCCGCACAGACTGACCGGGACTCCGGCGGCCTTCCCGGCGTCGACCACCCGCTGGATCAGGCGCAGGATGGCCGGGTGGGTCGGCTGGTAGAGGTTGGCGACCTGCTCATTCACCCGGTCGATCGCCAGCGCGTACTGGATCAGGTCGTTGGTGCCGATGCTCAGGAAGTCCATCTCGCGTGCCACGAGGTCCGCGATCATCGCCGAGGACGGTGTCTCGACCATGCAGCCGACCGGCACCGCAGGGTCGAACTCCTGGCCCCGCGCTTCCAGCTCCGCCTTCGCCTCGTCGATGATCTTGCGGGTGGCGCGGATCTCGGTGAGCCCCGAGACCATGGGGATCATGATCTGCAGCTTGCCGAAGGCGCTCGCGCGCAAGATCCCGCGCAGCTGCACCTTGAACACCTCGGGATGCTGGAGGCAGAGGCGGATGGCGCGCAGGCCGAGCGCCGGATTCACCTCGGTGGTGAGCTCGAGCAGCGACGAGACCTTGTCGCCGCCGAGATCGAGGGTGCGGATGGTCGCGGGGTTGGGCGCCGTGCGCTCCGCGACCTCCTTGTAGACCGAGAACTGCTCGTCCTCGCCGGGCAGATCGTTCCTGTTCATGTACAGGAACTCGGTGCGATAAAGCCCGATTCCCTCGCCGCCCGCCTCGATCACCGCCGGGATCTCGCGGTTCATCTCGATATTGGCGGCGAGCTGCACCCGGTCGCCGTCGAGGGTGACGGCGGGAAGGTGCAGGTCCTTGGCGAGATCCTGCTCGAATCGATGCAGGCGCTCGACGAGCCGCAGGTAGTGTGCGTAGTCGTCGCGGCTCGGGTAGAGGATCACCTTCCCCACCCGGCCGTCGACGATCAGCGGGCAGCCCGACTCGACCTGGCGAGTCACGTCCTCGAGGCCCACCACCGCGGTGATCTCGAGAGCGCGCGCCATGATCGCGGTGTGCGAAGTGGGCCCGCCGACGTCGGTCAAGAACCCGGCGACGCGGTCGGGCGTCATCTGCGCGGTGTCGGCCGGCGAAAGATCGTGCGCCACCACCACCACCTTCTCGGGCACTTCCGCGAGGCGCTCGGTGGTGTGGCCGGCGAGCCGCATCAGCACCCGTCCCGACACGTGGTCGAGATCGCGCTTGCGCTCGCGGAGGTACGGATCCTGGATGCCGTCGAAGATCTTCTTGAGCTTGTCGATCTGCTGGGTGAGCGCCGCCTCCGCGTTGATGCGCTCGGCGCGGATCAGCTCCGCGGTCTCCTCGGAGATCATGCGATCGTCGAGGATCATCACGTAGGTGTCGAGGATGAACGCGTGGTCGCGCAGGTCCTGGTCCGGGATGCCGGCGCGCAGCTCCTTCAGATCGTCCTTGGCCTCGCTGAGGGCCTTCCGGAACCGCGCGACCTCCGCGTCGACCTGCGGGCGGCGCAGCTTGCGGCGCACCGCCACCGCCGGGCGGTGGTCGAGCAGGAACGCCTTGCCGATCACGATCCCCGGCGCCACCCCGATCCCGTGCAGCACCACGGGCTCGCGGGCGAAGGCGGGCTTCGCCGCGCCCCCGGCCCTGCCCCGGCCTCGGCCGGCCGCCCTCGGCGAGCGCCGCTTGGCGCGCCGCTCAGCGGTCTTCGCCGAACTTGGCATGAACCAGCTCCTTGAGCGCGGCCAGCGCTTCGGCCGCGTCGTCTCCCTCGGCCTCGACCTTGAGGACGCTGCCGCACGGCGCGGCCAGGATCATGAGATTCATGATGCTCTTGCCGTTGGCCGCCTCGCTGCGATGGTGGACCGTGATCTTGGCACTGAAGCGGCTCGCGGTCTGGACGAAGAGCGCCGCCGCGCGGGCATGAAGCCCCTTCTGGTTGCGCAGTGTCAGGGTCTCCTCGAACGGCTTCACGACACGTCCCCGGCCACCGGCTCGCGGGAAGCGAGCACTTCGCTCGCGAGCTGGATGTGGCGCTTGCCGTAGTCGCGCAGCAGCGCTCCCAGCTCGCGCAGCGACCGCCCGGCGCGCGCCGTCGAGACCTTCATGAGCATCGGCAAGTTGACCCCCGAGAGCACGTCCACGTGACCGGCGCGCAGGAAGGACAAGCTGACGTTGGTCGAGGTGCCGCCGAAGAGATCGGTGAGCACCAGCACGCCGTCTCCGTCGTCGACCGTCTCGATGGCCCGCTCGATCAGCGGCCGGATCCTGGAGAGCGGCGCCTCCGGCGGCACCTCGACCGCGGCGAACCGCTCCAGGGGCCCCACGATCGACTCGATGGCGCTCTTGAGCTCGACCCCCAGGCGTCCATGCGCGACGATCACGATCCCGATCACGGCGTCGAGGCTCCGTTCAGTCCGCTGCCGACGCAGCCACGTCGCGATGGCGGACCGAGAACTTACACGATGCGAGCCCCGTGAGCCGCTCCCTCAGCGCCTCCGCCACCGCCACCGAGCGGTGCTTGCCGCCGGTACAACCGATCGCGACGGTCACCGCATGCTTTCCCTCGCGGTGATAGCGAGGCAGCAGGAACCGCAGCAACGCCTCGGTGTGCACCAGGAAGGCCTCGGCTTCGCCGCCCCGGAACACGAAGGTGCGCACCCGGCCGTCGCGGCCGTCGTGCTCGCGCAGCTCGGGCTCGTAATGCGGGTTGGGCAGGAAGCGGACGTCGAGCACCAGGTCCGCGTCCTGGGGCACGCCGTTCCGGAACCCGAACGACAGGAGCCCCACCTCGAGCTCGGGAATCCGGTCGCGGCCGAACTCCTCCTGCACGATCCGCCGCAGCGTGTGGACGTTCAAGGACGAGGTGTCGATGACCCGGTCGGCCATGCCCCGGAACTCGCTCAACAGCAGCCGCTCGTGGGCGACCCCATCGACGATCGAGCTCGAGTCGAGAGGGTGCGCCCGCCGCACCTCGCGAAAACGCCGCACCAAACCCTCTTCGCTGCACTCGAGGAACAGCACCGTGAGCGACGAGACCTCGCTCTCGAGCTGGCGAAGCTCCCCGGGAGCGTGGGCGAGAAACGCCCCTTCCCGCACGTCCATGACCACCAGCACCCGCTCGATGCGCGGGCTAGTGACCTTCGCCAGCCGCACGAAGTCGCCCAAGAGCGGCGCCGGCAGGTTGTCGACGCAGTAGTACCCGAGATCCTCGAACGCCTTCGCGACGGTGGTCTTCCCGGAACCAGAAAGCCCGGTCACCACCACCAGGTTCAGTCCTTCCACGGCCGGCCTCGACCGCGGATGGCGCGCATCACGCGCTGCTCGAAGCGGATCGCCGAGTGGTGTCCCATGTTCTTGAGGGACTGATTGCGCACCGCCACCTCGAGGATCGTACCGAGGTTCCGGCCTGGGCTCACCGGCACCGCCACGCGCGGCAAGGTCACGCCCAGGAACTCCTGGTGGCCCTCGTCGACGCCCAGCCGGTCGATGGGCTTGTCGGCGCCCCACGTGACCAGCTCCACCACCAGGCCCACGTCGCTCTTCTCCTGGACCGCGGCGGGACCGAAGAGGTCGAGCAGGTTCAGGATCCCGAGGCCGCGGACTTCCAGGTGATGCCGGGCGATCTCCGGGCCCGAGCCGACGATCCGGTTTCCCACGCGCCTGAGCTCCACCAGATCGTCCGCCACCAGCCGGTGCCCGCGCAGCACCAGCTCGAGCACCGCTTCGCTCTTCCCGACGCCGCTCTCGCCCAGCACCAGCAAGCCCACGTCGAACACTTGCGCCAGCCCGCCGTGGATGCGGGTCGACGGCGCCAGCCGATGGGTCAGGAACGCGTCGAGCGCGCGTGCCGCATCTCCGGTGGGCAGCGGCGTGACCAGCACCGGGAGGCCAGCGCGGCCCAGATCGCGGAGCCACGCCGCCGGCACGCGTCCGCCCTCGGCCATCACCAGGCACGGCACTCGCGCCTCGGCGAGCTTCGCCGCCTGCGCGGCCAGCGAGCGCGCGTCGAGGCTCGCCAGGTAGCCAGCCTCGGTGGCGCCGGCGAGGGTCACCGAGTCGTCGCGGAGATGAGCGGTGTAGCCGCTCGCCGCGAGACCGAGCCGCTGGATCATCGGCGAGCGGATCTCCTGCGAGAGTGCCTTGCGGCCGGCGCGCAACTTGAGCGCCAGGTCGGAGCGTCGCCCCCAGGCGAGGACCTCCGACACCACCAGCGGACTGGGCTGAGTCATCGTCCGGCGCTCGGGCGCCCGATCGGCCCGCTCACGGCGATTCGTCCGCGGCGCACAGGACTTTCCACAGATCGTCGGCGGTGGCGGCACCGAGCAGCGCGGCCCGCACCTCCGGGTTCCGCAGCACGCGAGCGACTCGCGCCAGGGCCTTCAGGTGAAGCGGCAGCAGCGCGGGGCCGTCGGGCGCCGCCAGCACGAAGAACAGCTGAGAGGGCTGCTTGTCGGGCGCGCCGAACTCGACGCCCTGGCGGCTGCGGCCGAAGCAGCCGACGATTCCGGGCAGGCCGGCGAGCTTGGCGTGCGGAATCGCGACGCCGTGCTCGAGGCCGGTGCTCGGTCCCAGACGCTCGCGCTGCTCGAGTGCCTCGAGCAGTGCCTCGCCCGAGACGCCGGGGATCTCCCGAGCCATGTGCGAGGCCAGCTCGCGCAGCACCTCGCTCTTGGTGCGCGAGGTCAGCTCGGGAATGATCCGGCGGGGCTCGAGGAGATCCGCGATCCGCATGGCGCTGGTTGCCCCGTTCCGGCGCGGCGCCGCCGAGCCGCCGGCACGCGGCCGGTTTTCGCGCGCGGGCTCGCCGCGCGCTCAGGTGTAGCGCTTGCGCTTCGCCGACGACAAGAGCCCGAGCATCTCGCGGTACTTGGTGACGGTGCGCCGCGCGATGTCCATGCCGTGCTTGTCCTTGAGGATCTGGACGATGCGCTGGTCGCTGTGCGGGCGCTCGGAGTCCTCGCCGGCGATGAGCTGGCGGATCTTCTCCTTGACGCTCTCGGCGGCGAAGCCGTCCCCGCCGTCCACGGCCTGGATGCTGGTGTTGAAGAAGTACTTGAGCTCGAAGATGCCCTGCGGCGTGTGCACGTACTTGTTGGTGGTGACGCGGCTCACGGTCGACTCGTGCATGCCGATGTCGTCGGCCACGTCCTTCAAGACCATCGGCCGCAGGTGCTCGACGCCGTGCTCCAGGAACTCGCGCTGGAAGCGCACGATCGAGTCGGTGACCTTGAAGATGGTGCGCCGGCGCTGCTCGATGCTCTTGATCAGCCACTGCGCGTTCTTGAGCTTTTCCTTGATGTAGGCGCGCGCCTCGGCGTTCGAGTCGCGGTCCAGCACCTGGCGGTAGTAGGAGCTCACGCGCAGCTTGGGAAGCCCGTCGTCGTTGAGCTGCACCACGAACTCCTCGCCCACCTTGTGCACGTAGATGTCGGGCGTGATGTAGCGCGGCGAGTCGCCCGAGTAGGTGCGCCCCGGTTTGGGGTTGAGCGAATGGAGCGTCTTCAGCTCCTCGATCACGTCCTCGGGAGTGATGCCCAGCGCCTTGGCGATCTGCTTGTAGCGGCGCCGCTCCAGGTCGCCCAGGTGGTCCTGGATCATGGCGATCAGGTGGGCGGCCTCGGGCATCCGGATCCGCGCCTGGACCAGCAGGCACTCCCGCAGGTCACGCGACGCGACCCCGATCGGGTCGAAGCGCTGGATCTTGAGCAGCACGCGCTCGACCTGCTCCTCGGTCACGTCGAGGCGAGCGGCGATGCTCGGCACGTCGTCGGCGAGGTAGCCGTTCGCGTCGAGGTTGCCGATGATCTCGAGGCCGATTCGCTCGTCGACCTCGTCGGTGAACTCGAGCCGCAGCTGCTCCTCGAGGTGGTCCGCCAGGTCGGAGGGACGGGTGAGGACGCTCTCGAACCCCGGACGCTCCTCGTCCGACTCGGTCTCGCGCGACGGCGTGAAGGTCTCCGACTGGAAGTTCTGGTTCAGATACTCCCGCCAGTCGATCTCGTCGGAGGGATCGCCGGCGTCGCTGTTGGTCGGCGAGACCGGCGGCTCGGCCTCGGCGACCGGCATGAACTCGTCGGCCGCGGGCAACGTCTGGTCCGGGCTCTCGCCCAATCCGGCAAAGTCGCCGTCGTCGGCGGCCGCCTCGGCCGACGCGGCCTGCGAGATCTCCGTGGGCTCGGGGGTCTCCGCCTGCTCGCCGTCGCCGCTCTCGCGCATCTCGATCGCGGTCAGCTCCTCGGGGGTCTCGAGGGTCGCGGCCTCCTCGAGCGCCGGGTTCTGCTCCAGCTCCTGCTGGATGGTCTCGGCCAGCTCAAGGCGCGAAAGCTGCAGCAGCTTGATCGCCTGCTGGAGCTGGGGCGTCATCACCAGCGTCTGGGTTTGCTTCAGATTGAGACGAAGCTCGAGGCTCATGGGGGAGTCGGGGTTTCAGGAAGCGGGTGAACTCGATGAGCGCAGGCCGATGTCGCTGGAACCGACCTGCCGCATCGAGAGCATAGCATCGGCCAAGGAGAACACTGCAAGCAATATGCCTCTGCCCGCCGCGGGGCGGAAAGTCAAAATATTCCTTTCAGTTCAAGATGATTGCCCGATCCGGCTCCGGCCACCGGGCCAGATCGGACGGACGCCAGCGCCAGTCCCGCTACCTGGAGTCAGCGATCTGGATGGCGATTCCGGGTTTTGGATGCCAGGAGGGCGCGAAGCAGATCGTTCCGCAAGGCGTTTCACTTCGGGCGGGGCGGAGGCTCGGAAAGCCCCCTGGCCAGTCGGTTCGGGGACGTCCACTCGCCGTCACCCCCGAACCGACGGCTCGCGCGAATCTCGGGCCGGCGCCGAGAGGCGCCCGGCGAACGCAGTGAGCCGACTCGGGGGTGGGGCCCCGAAAAAATGGCATTTCTTCGGGGCGGGGGGCTTGAAAAGCCCCCCGAGGAAACTCAGAGCCGGAACGACTCGCCCAGGTAGACCTCGCGGGCGCGCGGGTCGGCGATGATCTCGTCCGGCGTGCCGGCCTTGATCACCAGTCCCTGGTTCAGCACGTAGGCGCGGTCGCAGATCTTGAGGGTCTCGCGCACGTTGTGATCGGTGATCAGCACGCCGATCCCACGGGTCTTGAGGTCGCGGATGATGCCCTGGATGTCGAGCGTGGCGATCGGGTCGATCCCGGCGAACGGCTCGTCGAGCAGCATGAAGGTGGGGTCGGTCACCAGCGCACGGGCGATCTCGAGGCGCCGCTTCTCGCCGCCCGAGAGCAGCTGGGCCTGGGTGCCGCGCAGCCGCGCGATACCCAGCTCGTTCAGCAGCTGGTCGAGGCGCGCGGTCCGCTGCTCGGCGGTGAGCGGCAGGTTCTCGAGGATCGCGACGACGTTCTCCTCGACCGTGAGCTTGCGGAAGATCGACTGCTCCTGCGGCAAGTAATTGATCCCCATCCGGGCCCGCTGATACATCGGCAGCGCCGAGACCTCGGTCCCGTCGAGCAGGATCTTCCCCTCGTCCGGCTTCTCGAGCCCGACCACCATGTAGAAGGTGGTGGTCTTCCCGGCGCCGTTGGGGCCGAGGAGACCCACGACCTCGCCGGAGCGCACCTCGATCGCGACGCCGTTCACCACCCGGCGGCCGCGATAGGACTTGCTCAGGCCCTCGACGGCCAGCGTGCGGGTCGCGGCGACTCCTTCGCGGAACCCGGTGCGCGGCGCGGGGCTGGGTGCGTTCATGGCCGGCTCACTTGTGCTTGATCCCGGGGAACGGGTTCGCCATCGGGCCCTCGCCCGACGGGTTGGACTTGATCACCATCTGGATGCGGTCGCGATTGCCGTCGCAGCGCACCTCGTCCGAGGTCTGAACGTATTCGATGCGCTGGCAGGTCATGTGGTCGTCGCCGTGCTGGGCCAGCACCGGCTGGGTTGGTTTGCCGAGCAGGACCACGCGCTGGTCGGCATGGGTGAAATGCCCGGTGTCCGCCGTGACGTTGCGGTCGCCCTGGACGATGTAAACGCCGCCCGTGGCATCGGCCTTCACGACCTCGCGGTTCTGGTCGTCGAACGCGATGGTCAGCTCCTCGCAGGTGAGCGTGGTGTCGCCCCGCTCCGCCACCACGTGGCCGCGATAGAGCGCGTTGTGAGCACTCCGGCTGCCCTCGAAGTAAGACGAGCGCACGTGCATCGGCTCCTTGGGCGGCGCGGCGCCGTCGGCGGGCTTGGGAGCCGGCTTGTTGCCGATCTGCGGCGGGGCGAACCCGATCCCGGCGTCGCCGCTCGACTGGACCGTGGTACGCACCGGATTCTCGTCGGTGCCCTCGACCACCATGTGCTCGTCCTGGACGAAGATCTTGGCGTGCTCGCCGCGGATCTCGTTCTCGCCCTGCCAGATGCGCACGTCGTTGGTGAGCGTGATGGTGTTCTTGGCGCGCACCATCTCCGCGGTTCCCGCGGTCACCACCCTGTCCGCCGCGGTGAACTTCACGTCGCCTTCGCAGGTGCCGTCGCGGATCTGGTTGTCCTCGGTGTAGTGGAGGGTGAGCGTCTTGCAGCGCAGCGTCGAGTCGGCCTGGGTCGCATCGACGCTGCCCTCGTAGATGAGCGTGCGCACCTGATTCTTGAGAACGAACGAGTCGGCGCGGATGTCGATCGGCCCGCCCTTGCCGCTGAAGAGGTCGCCGGCGAAGAGACCGTCGGCGCCGCCGCCGGTCTCGGCCGCCGCGGGAGCCGCGCTCTTCGCCGGAGGGGTGGGTGCCGCGGCGTGCTTCGTCGAAGCCGCGAGAGCCGTGCCCTGGGCGAGGAGCACGAGCACCAGGGCGCCCCTTGCACCCGCGAAGAAGGCGACGCGTGTCATGCGCCGGCGTCCTTGTCGTCCGAGGACGGGGCCGCCGGCGCTGGCTCGGTGCCGCCCTTCCCGTCCCCGGCTCGAGCGCCGGGGGCGCCGGCCGGACCGCCGGATTTGGGCTCGATCCGGGTGACCACGTTCGAGCGCAGCCGCATGGTCTGCGTCGGCACCTCGACGTCGAGCCCCGTTCCCGACATCGTGAGACCGGTGCCGGTGATCGATACCGGGTCATCCGAGGTGAGCAGGCGCTGCTGCGGCGAGTAGTGGACCTTGTCGGTCCGCATGGTGATCTGCGACGAAGTGAGCGTCACGTCGCCCATCAGATCCAGCTCCTTGGTCCCCATGTCGACCTTGGCGTGCAGGCCCGTGACCACCAGCTCGCCATTCTTCGGCGTCGCGTAGGTGATCTTCACGTCGTCGCAATTGGCGAGCTTGCTCTCGTCGGAGCTGCGGCAGGTCGCGAGGCGCACCCGCCATCCCTCCGCCTTGTCTCCGAACTCGAACCCTTTCCCGTACGCCTCCGCGGCCTTCAACGCCAGGTCGGTGACTTTCACCTTCCGATCCGGCCACAGGAGAGCCACCAGGAAGACCACCGCGACCACAGCGCTCCCGATCAGCAGAATGCGGCGCCAGCGCTGAAAGTCCATGGTCGCGCAGCCTAGCCCGGATTATTCATGAAGCGTTCTACTGCGGCCGCCGATCGTCGGCATCTTCGGGCGTACTCGGATTTTCGTCCCTCGACGTACTGTTCAGTACGCCTGCGGGCCAAAAATCCTGCGTGCGCCCGAATCAGCTCGACGCTTGGCGGCCTCGCTACGAACTTTCATGAATGACCCGGGCTGGCCCGATGCTCGATCAGGCCACGCCAGCCCGGAGCAAGTCGTGCAGGTGGAGGATGCCGAGCAGCTTCCGGGGGTGGCGCGGCGGGTGAACCAGCAGCACGGTGATCTGGTGCTGCTCCAGCAGGCGCAGCGCCTCGGCCGCCAGCATCTGAGGCTCGACTCCCTTGGGGTTCCGCGTCATCACCTCTCCGGCGGTGCGGCCGAATACGTCCGGGAAACGCTCCATGGCGCGCCGCAGATCGCCGTCGGTCACGATACCCAGCAGGTTCGAGCGCTCGTCGACCACCGCCGCCGCTCCCAGGCGCTTCGCGGTGATCTGCACGATGACCTCGCGCATGGGTGCGCCGGCCGCGACTCGCGGCAGAGCGTCGCCGGTGTGCATCAGATCCTCGACCTTGAGGAAGAGCTGCCGTCCTAGGCTTCCGCCCGGGTGGCGAACCGCGAAGTCCTCCGGCTTGAAGCCGCGATCCACCAGCAGCGCCATCGCCAGCGCGTCTCCCATGCCGAGTGCCGCCGTGGTGCTGGCGGTGGGCGCCAGACCGAGCGGACATGCCTCCGCATCGACGCTCACGTCGAGCACCACGTCGCCCGCGCGCGCCAGGCTCGACGATGCGCCGCCCGTGATCACCACCAGCGGACAGCCGAGCCGCTTGATGATCGGCAGGATCCGCACGATCTCCTCGGTCTCGCCGCTGTTCGAGAGGGCCACGACCACGTCCGCGCGCCCCAGCATCCCGAGATCGCCGTGCATCGCTTCGGCGGGATGAAGGAAGAAGGACTGGGTACCGGTGCTCGCCAGCGTCGACGCGATCTTGCGCCCGACCAGGCCAGATTTCCCCATGCCGGTGACCGCGACCTTGCCGCGGCAGCCGCGGATCACCTCGACCGCGCGCGCGAAGCTGCCGTCGAGACGCTGGGCGAGAGCCGCGAGCGCCCGCGCCTCGATCTCGAGGACCCGGCGCCCCTCGCCCACCGCGCGCTTGGCGCGCGGCGAGTGCTGCGCGTTCCTGGGGCGCGAGCCCTTCTTCGTGGCCACGTCGTGTCTCTGGTGGACGAGCGGAGCTCGGGCTCACGCCGGAGCGAAAGAGCGCGCGGCCCGGTCGATGGCGCACACGCGGTCGAGCAGCGCCGGCAGGTCCGAGAGCCGCACCGCATTCGGACCGTCCGAGGGCGCGTGCTCGGGGTCGGGATGGACCTCGAGGAAGAGCGCGTCGACACCCACCGCGACCGCGGCGCGCGCCAGTGGCTCGACGAACTCGCGCTGGCCGCCGGACGCGTGCCCGAGCCCGCCGGGAAGCTGGACGCTGTGGGTGGCGTCGAAGACCACCGGCACGCCCAGGCGCCGCATGATCGGCAGGCCGCGCATGTCGTTCACCAGCATGTGGTAGCCGAACGACGTGCCGCGCTCGGTGAGCACCACGCCCGCCGCGCCGGACGACGTGAGCTTGGTCACCACGTTGGCCATGTCGTCGGGCGCGACGAACTGTCCCTTCTTCACGTTCACCGGCCGTCCGGTCCGTGCCGCGGCCACCAGGAGATCGGTCTGACGGCACAGGAACGCGGGGATCTGCAGCAGATCGACGACGTCCGCCACCTGCGCTGCGTCCTCGGGGAGATGCACGTCGGTGGTCACGGGCACGCCCAGCGCACGCCGTACCGCGGCGAGGATCTCGAGCCCGGAGTCGCGGCCGGGGCCGCGGACCGAGGCGAGGCTCGAGCGATTGGCCTTGTCGTAGCTGGCCTTGAACACGAACGGTAACTGGCGCGCAATGCAGATCTCGTGCAGGCGACCGGCCAGCTCGACGGTGAACTCCCGGCCTTCGACGACGCACGGGCCGGCGATGAGCGCCAGCGGCGCTCTCGCGCCCAGCTCGACCGCGTTGCCGACCTGAACCGATTCACCGGTGCGCCAGGCGGTGGACACGGTCATCCCGGCGCACTCCCCGAAGCGTACCGGTGCACGAGTGCCGCGCGGATGAACGCGCGAAACAGCGGATGCGGCTGCATCGGGCGCGACTTGAACTCGGGATGGAACTGGCAACCCAGGAACCACGGATGCGCCGGCAGCTCGACCATCTCGACCAGCCGTCCCTCGGGAGACAGGCCGCTGAACCGCACGCCCGCCTTCTCGAAGGTCTCGCGATAGGCGTTGTTGAACTCGTAGCGATGGCGATGCCGCTCCGAGATCG
>CAZYWA010000221.1:0-11841 GCA_964650975.1 uncultured bacterium | reverse complement strand
ATCAGCCTCAAGACGCTCTACAACCGGCTGACCGCGTTCAAGAGCGGATAGGCGCGCGCCCGCGCCACGCACTCCGCCGTCTGTAACCGGGCTACACGAACCGTGTAAGAGCGGCGTGGGCGACCCGGAGCGGTGAGGTCAGGTCTGGCCCGAGGAACCCGGCGGGCACGGGTGCGCACCCGCACGGCCATCGATTTCTCCGACGCCGAGTGACGAGGCCAGGTCGCGTCTCGGCCCAACGAGTCGTTGTCGCGGCAGAACGAGCCGGCACACGCATTGCTGTTGCATCGGTGCGTTGCGCGAGGCTGACATCCATGCCCGCGCTGGAGGATGCAAATGAGCCTGATATTACTGATTCTTCTGGTTCTGCTGGTGATCGGAGTGCTCCCGACGTGGCCTCATAGCCGAAGCTGGGGGTACGGCCCGTCCGGTGGTCTGGGTGCCGTACTGCTGGTGCTCTTCATCCTCGTGATCACGGGCAACCTTCACATCTAGACGGACGTCCGACTCTCGTCTGGAATCCGGGCGATCGCCCACGGCGGATCCGTCTGCGTCGAGAACCGCCCCGGTTCAGGGTGTAGGTTCACTCTCGAGGTGACCACGGGCACCCTTCGATGCAGACGTTCTTTCGCAGACTGCGCCGCGCCCACATGCTGACGTCTGGAGAACGTGCCCGCCGGCGGGATCGCGTAATCCTCGATAAGCATGACCGGATCAGCAGCTAACGTCGCGATATGCCATTCGACGCAGATCGTCTCGACGCCCGCGATCCGAGGGCGATCCGCGCTCTCCTCCCGATCGTGCGAAGGGTGAACCGTCACTACCTCCGCTTGCGCCGCGACGGCCTCGAGCACATCCCCCGGGAGCCTGCGCTTTTCGTGTCGAACCACAACGGCGGGATCACCGGCCCGGATGTCCTGTGCACCCTCGGGACGCTCTGGGATGTCCTGGGGATTGACGCGCCGATCTACGCACTCGCGCACGATTTCGCGATGAGGCAGTTCACCCCCTTCGGCCGGGTGCTGCAGAAGTTCGGCGGCATGCGCGCGTGCCCGGAGAACGCCGTCCGCGTGCTCTCATCGGGAGGCCATGCGCTGGTCTATCCCGGCGGAGACATCGAGGCGTATCGGCACACCCGGCTGCGAAACAAAATCGTGCTGGGCAAACGCACCGGATTCGTGCGCGTCGCCCAACGTGCCGCGGTGCCGATCGTCCCGATCGTCGCCTACGGTGCGCACCGAAGCGCCTACATCTTTCACGACGGCGCGAGACTGGCGCGCGCGCTCAACCTCCAGCGCTGGGCGCGGCTGGAGCGGTTTCCGCTGGCATTCGCGCTCCCCTGGGGCCTCGCGCTGGGACCATGGACGCCGTACATGCCACTCCCGTTCCCGGTTCGGTTGCGCGTACTTCCGCCCATCCACGTCGCCGCGACCGAGGATCCGGCCGCCGTGCGAGAGACGGTTCGAGCGCGCATGCAGACCGCGCTCGACCTGCTCGCGCGCAAGGCCGGTTGAGTGGACGAGCCACTCTTCGCGCCGCTGAGTGACGGCGGTCGCCTTGCCTACACCCGCCTCGGTGATGGTCCGCCGCTGCTGCTACTGCGGCCGCTCGGCGGCAGCATGCTGTCCTGGGGGCGTTTCGCCGACGCGCTGGCTGAGCGAGTGAACGTGATCGCGTTCGACGCGCGGGGCACGGGTTGTTCGAGCCCGGCCCCGTTTTGGACGACGACCCGTAGCATGGCCCGAGATGCTGTCTCGCTGCTCGAGCATCTCGGAATTCGGAGCGCTCACGTGTACGGGATTTCCATCGGCGGCATGGTCGCCAGCTGGTTCGCGATCGACGCACCACGCCGCGTGGATCGGCTCATCCTCGTCTCGACCTTGCCACGAGGCACCGAGCTCCGCGTGGGCTCGCTCTCGTGGGGGCTTTCGATGGCGCGCTGCTTCCTGCGGCCCCCGCGCGACGCGGAGGCCTGTATGGCCACTCGCATCCTCTCCCGAGAATTCCGCGATGGTCACCCAGCCGACGTGAAACGGATAGAAGAGCTCGCGCGTGCACGCCCCGCATCCCTCCGTGGGATCATCACGCTTCTCGCGGCTGCGGCGCGGCACGATGTGTGCGCTCGCTTGCATGAGATCACGGCGCAGACACTGGTCCTGACCGGCGAATTCGATCCGCTGCTGACGCTCGCGTCCCAGAAGGAATTGCTCGGACATCTGCCGCGCGCGTCCTACGACTGCCTCGCCGGCGTTGGCCACGATGTGTCGGCCGAGGCGCCCGAAGCCACTGCCGCACGGATCCTGTCGTTCATTGAAGTTTGCGCCGAATGACGGCGCGAAACACACGGCGCCCGCGGTCCCGGCGAGGGTCGATGGTCGATCGACTGCCCAGGGAACCTGGAGGCGGAGCGCACCGCTGGCGTGGCCGTCGGGCGGGTCGTGAAGCGGGCTGCGCTGGCGGCAGGGCTCGACCCGGCACGGTTCTCCGAACACAGCCTCGCTGCGATCCTGGGTGAAGTGGGGTGCGCGGCTTACGCGCGAGCACGGACCGACGACTCCGCAGGGCTCGCCTCGCTGAATGGCCCTCCGTGGTTCGGCGACGGCGGTGCTCCCGTGAGGCATCACTGTGCCGATAGAGTCCCTCCGAAGTCACGCTTCGTGACCCTAAGAAACCAATCCCACATCGAAGGGGGAAGTGATGCTACGTCGAACGGCAGGACTGGCTCTGGCGCTCGTGGTTCTCATCGATGCGCGAGCCCACGCCACCTGCACCGCGAAGGTGGTGGGGAACCAGTTCGTAATTGACGGCTGCGACGTCGTGATCAACGGCGGCAACCTGTTCGTCCAGAACGGATTGGGGTCCACCGCCACGACTAATGGCAAGGGCAACATCATCGTCGGCTACAACGAGCCGCGTTCCGACACCACACCGGCCGACCGTGCGGGTTCGCACAACTTGATCGTCGGCGTTCGTCATCACTACCCGTCGTACGCGGGCATGGCACTCGGCCGCCAGAACACGGTGAGTGGACCGTATTCGTCCGTGACGGGGGGTGGGCAGAACACGGCAAGTGGGAACCGATCCTCGGTGAGCGGGGGCCAGAACAACATCGCGAGCGGCGACTACTCGTCGGTGACGGGGGGCGAACTCAATCAGGCAACCGACGTCGGTACGTCGATCTCAGGTGGTGTGGCCAACCTGGCGGGCCCCGGAACGCTCCCGACACAGCCGACGCTCACCGGCAGTGAGGGGGCGTCGGTAGCTGGCGGCTGGCTGAATACCGCGAGCGGTCAAATCGCTTCAGTGAGCGGAGGCGCGTCCAATACTGCGAACGGTCCGTGGTCGTCGGTCAGCGGCGGTGCTGACAACACTGCAAGCAACACCTACTGTTCCGTGAGTGGGGGGAACGGCAACACCGCGAGCGCTCCGTATGCGTCGGTCAGCGGGGGCGTCCGCAACGCAGCGAGCAGCGTGTTCGCGTCAGTGAGCGGAGGGGAGAACAATTCAGCAAGCGGTGACGTGTCGTCGGTGAGCGGGGGAGAGTACAACACCGCAAGCGGTGAACTGTCCTCGGTGAGCGGCGGGGACGGCAACGCCGCCAGCGGGAGCAATGCGTCAGTGACCGGAGGCATAGGCAACAAGGCAACCAGCGGCTTCACATCGGTGTCGGGCGGCGCGTCCAACGTGGCTGGCCCCGGTACTCCTTTCGGCGTGCCGACGCTCACGGGGAGCGACGGCGCATCGGTGAGCGGCGGCACCAGAAACACCGCGACCGGGCTCCTCACTTCCGTGTGCGGGGGCGACGGGAACACGGCGAGTGGTGGCGAGTCGTCGGTGAGCGGGGGTGCGTCCAACACCGCGAGCGGTCAGTACTCCGCAATCAGTGGGGGCACCGGCAACGCGGCGAGCAGTCTCTCTTCGTCCGTGAGTGGGGGCGACTTCAACGTCGCGAGCGGCGGCGAGGCGTCTTCGGTGAGCGGCGGCGACGGCAACACCGCCAGTGGCGAGGCGTCTTCGGTGAGCGGGGGCAGCCTTCTGACCGAGTCGACCAACTTCGCGTGGGCCGCGGGATCGCTGCACTCGCCCTGATCCAGTTCGCCGCCCGCGGGCGCGTGACGCTGCGAGGGCGATCAGGTGCGGGTTCGCGGCGGTCGGGTTCAGGCCAGGCCCTGGGCGGCCGGCTTGGTCGGGCTCGACGTCGAGGATGTGGCGGCGCACCAAGTCGGGCTGGTGATCGTCGTCCAGCGCTCGAAGACGGACTAGGAGGCCGGCGGATTCACCAAGGCGACCCTCCGCGCGCCACCGGTGAACTCTGCCCGGTGAGGGAGCTACGGCGTGGCTCGAGGCGGCGCGGATCGCCAGCGGGCCCCTCTTCCGAAGCCTGGACCTGCATGGGAACGTGAGGGACGAGCGGACCGACGGTCTCACCGTCGCCAGGGTCGTGAAGCGAGAGGCGCTGGCGGCGCGCCTCGCCGCCGAGCGGTTCAGCGGTCACTCCCTGCGGCTCGGGTTCGTCACGACGGCTGCGCGGCGAGGGTGTTCGGAGCCCGCCATCGCGAACCAGACGGGCCACCGGTCGGTGCTAGTGCTGCGCGGGTACATCCGGCGGGCGAACGTCTTCGACGAGAATGCGGCGGTGGCGGTGACGCGTACCAGGGCGTAACGCGCCTCGGGCGGTAGCAGTGCCAGCGTGGGCGCGCAGAGGCCACAGCCAGGGCGCGCTCGCCATCCTGCGCCATCGCCAGGCTATGGCGTCGGGCGACGGCGCGTCCTTCACGGTTCTTCACGGTCCGGCAACGCGGCCGCAACACCTCGCTCGCAGGTTCATCGTCTCCGCCGTGGCTGCACGGCGGTGTCTCATGAGGCGAGCGCTCCCATCTCTGCGACGTTCCATCGCGATCGCGGTGGTCACCTGGTGCCTCACGGGTTGCTCGGCCGAGAAGCCCAAGACGCCAGAGCCGGGAGCAGCGGCCGCGCACCCCGAGCGGACACTCGCCGTATGGAGCGATCGATTGGGCTTCGCAGCGGCAGAGCGGGACGCGGTCGCGAACGCGGTCGACCTTTATCTGACTCGGGTTGGGCTCGTGGCCAAGGATCTCGGCATGCACGATCCGATCTCGGCCGTGTCATTGCACACCAACGCCGACCAACTCACCGACCGGGTGCGCGACGATCTGAAGGAGGCGCTTTCGGGTCCCGAGCTCGCGCGCTTCGATCAGACCCGTGACGCGTTCCGAGCGCAAGCGCTCGAGGATCTCATCAACACGCTCGTCTTCCAGGCACGCCATGCGGGCGGCCGGGGCCAGGACGACCATCGGGACGACATGCACGACGCGCAACCGCAGGGTGGCAGGCGCGGCGGCCGAGGTGGCGGTGGTGGTCGGGTTGCCCTCACGGCAGCGGAGTGATGCGAACATCCGTCGCTCGCAGCCGCACGAGGTAGAGTCCGGCCCGGAGCCGTCGTGAACGAACCACCTCCGCGCCCGAGGAGCATCCTGCCGCCGGGTTCGTACATCATCCGGCTCCACCTCAACGGCGAGACTGCGTCGATCGCACGGCACCAGACTCCAGACGATCCGCTCTGGGTCGGGGGCTGGGCTGTCGCTGCAGCGTTCCTGCAGGACCTCGACGAGCGCACCGACGGCGGCGAGCCCTTGACGTGGAAAGTGACCGTCTCAATTCGGTAGAGCGGTGGGGCACCCGCAGCCAGACTTGCTGCTGACCTGAGCGTCTGCGGCGCCGTCGACAACCGCCGCGTCGTGCACCTTCTCGAGCCAATCCCCGCCGGCCGGGCGGCGGGTCGCGGAGTCTGCGGGGGGAAGTGTATGGTTGGGTCGTGACCGTCGAGAGTGGGCCTGGAGCGCCGCCCCCGGGAACGACGGGCTGCTAGGACGAACGTCCGAGCAGCTCGTCTATCACTGCGCAGGCTTCGGTCTTCGAGAACGGCTTCGCCATTATTCGAGTGGCGCCCATTCGCGTTGCCACAGGAAGAAAGTCCATTGCCCCGAGCGGGGTTCCGCCGCTCATCGCAACGATCGGCACGGCGTGCGCGAGTTGGCGAAGCTCCCGAATGGTTTCGAGCCCCTCCTTCAACGGCATGAAAAGGTCGCAGAAAACGAGATCGGCGGGCTGAGACTGGAACGCTTTGAGTCCAGCGATGCCATCACCGGCCTCGACTACCTCGTGGCCCGCTGGCTCGAGAAGGGCCCGGAGATACTTGCGGATGAGCGGCTCGTCGTCGATGACCAGGATGCGTGCCATGCAGTCCCTACAGAGCAGTGCTGCGGATGAGGGTAATTGTCCAGTGGCCAGCTGGGAATCTCCTAGGCCTACTCGCTGCCCTGTGGCGCGGTACGATCTGCGCTATGCGACCGGTTGCAGTGCTCGTTGTCCTGCTCGTGTTGGTGTCGCTTGCGGCACTGGCGCGGCCGACCCATGGCGAGATCCGCCCACTGGCCAGCGGCGCCGAGCTCAACGGACTCGACGTCTACCCGCTCGACGTCGGCCGATCCTGGACCTACCGAGACTCGACCGGGGCGCGAGTCGCGGAACGTCATCGAGAACTCGACAGATACCCTGGTCGGCGCGCGCCGATCACCTACGAGCGACCCAGCTACGACCTGAGCGAGCCCGGCCAAGGGCGAGCACAAGCTCCCGAGCGGCGACGCAGCCGACACGCGGACCTTCTACTGCCGCGGTGTCGGGCGCGTGCTTGCGCTGGTGATGGTCCAAGGCCGGTGGGCGCCAGGGCTCGAATTGGTGACGTGGTCGGTTCTGCCGCCGGAAGCACAAGGGGCCGGGGCGCCGCCGTGAACGACCCGACCGCCAAGCTCCTCGCCCAGTCCTGGCGGACCTCGCCGGTCCCGACCCGGAGCGCCGCTGGCAGACCGCCGAAGGGATCGGGATCCTCAGCTCGGAGGTGATCCACAAGGCCGCCCCGCGGCTGCTCGAGCGCCTCGACGATGAGAACAGGCGGGTGCGCGTCGCGGCCGCCGCTACCCTGCTCGAGGCGTCCCCAATCCCGCTGGAGTTCCTGCCCTACATACTCAACAGCCTTCTCAGCGGTCGCGCCGACACGCGCGCCTGGTGCTGCTCGCTATTCGGCGAGAGCGGGACACGTCACCCAAGCGTGCTCGCCGCGCTCAAAGTCCCACGAACGACCGCGACGAGGAGGTGTGGTGCCGGACGTGGAAGGCGCTCGACGAGCTCGCGGACACTGAGCTGCGGGCGGATTAGCGGCCGGATCCGCGTCGGTACAGCCCGTGAGGGCCGCTGTGGCAAACCCGTAGCGTCCGTCGCGAATCCCCGTCACACCGTGCTCGACGACGCCGATCCCATTGCCGCAGTCGTGGCCGACCAGGGGCCGGCTCGGTCACAGCGGCTGGGTGCTCCCGACCTGCGTGGTGTCGACCTAACCAGTGGCCCGCCCGTCACGGAGACGTTGCGCCCAACTCAAATGCCCCCACGTCACAGAGACCGTCCTCGCGCGTGTAGCCCCGCTGATCGTCGGACGGGCAGGGCGCGCTAAGTCCCTGATCGATCGCAGGGCTTCCCGGGAGCAGTGCGTGGGTCTCTGTCAGGCCTCCGTTCGAGGCGAGTGGTCCGATCATCGCGTCGGGAACGTTCACCTGATCGTCGGACCCATGGAGTCCACAGGTATCGGACCCTTGCTCGAGGTTCCCGCCGTTCGAGACGCCGGTGGATCCTGAGGATAGAAGGCAGCCGCCCCTGTCCAGCAGTGTGTTCGCGAACGTCACCCTCCCGAGATCGCCTTCGATGGCATTGCCGACCAGGTCCGCACCCCCTTCGTCGGCATGATTGTCGCTGAAGGTTGTGTTCACGAGGTCGAGCGTGCTCCCGTAGAGGAGTATCCCGGCCCCACCCGGACCATTGAGTACGTACGGATTTGTCTGGTTGTCGCTGACCGTGCTGTTCATGATTGAAGCGCTCCCCGGACCGATCCAGAGACCCCCGCCTTGGCTCAGACTCACGATCGGCACCGGTAGCAACTCGGGTGCCACCCGGTTACCGCTCACCGTCGAATGAGTGATCGAGAGTGTGCCGCTTGGCGAATCGAAGAAGATTCCTCCAGCTAGGCCGAGACCGACGTTGCTGCGAACCGTCGAGTTGTCGAGCGTCAGGCTCCCCGTTAGCACCGCCGAAGATGTGTCGCCGACCGCGATCCCGCCACCGATTCCGGCGCCGTCGCCGCCGTTTTGGATCACCTCGACGGCCTCGAGCGTGAGATCCCCCTGAGCCCGAATTCCTTGCCCGGACTCGGACTGCACGAGGCCGTTCTGGATCGTGAGGCCCGTTATGCTCACCGAGATGCCCGTGCCGGCTGGATCGATATCGAAGACTCGGTCCAGTGCGTTGCCGTCGACGATGGTCAAGCCAGCGCCTGCGCCGGTGACCGTGATCCCGCGTGTGATGTCGAGGTCGCCCGTTGCGGCCGTGTCTTCATCAGCGCCTGGGATGCCGAGGATGAAAACCCCAGCGGGCACCGAGATGCTCGAGGAGTCCGTCATGGCGTTGGTGTGGATGATCGCACCGCGAAGCGAGCAGTCGTTGGGCGCGGGCGTGCAGGCCGTCGCAGTCGCGTCGTCGTCCAGTCGGTCGACCTCAAGCGACGGCGTGCAGCCGCCCACCAAGCCCAGAAGGACCGCGCACACGGCGAAGCAAGCACGAGGGACCCTCGATCTCATAACCTTCTCCGTTTTTCCGGTTGACCACCGTGCTCGCGGAAGGGCGCTGCTTGATCGTCGCGTCTGACGCGCCAAGCTGGTGCGTGCAAGGCCGCGATGCTAGCTCCCGGAGCCCGCCGGGTCCATGAAAGTGTCGGCGACCCGATGGTGGAACGGCTGCAGCGCGAGTCGACTGCGTTCGAGGGGCTCAAGTTCACCGGTGTCTCGAAGCAGCAGTGATGGACGGGCTCAGCGCGGCGATCCAGCTGCGCGAGGTCAGGTTCCCGCAGGGACCGATACGGGCGGAGCTCGAGGCGTTCGAGTACGAGTACACGCGCACAGGGGTCCGCTACTCGGCGCCCACGGGATTCACGACGACTGCCTGATGGCCCTGGCTCTCGCGGTGGAGCACCACGCCACCATGGCGAAGAACCGAAGCTGGCTCCTCACTTGGATACCGCCGAGCGAGGCCCGGATGGCGGTTCTGATCCAGGATCCAGGAGGAACTGGCGAGGCGGGATAAGGCCCTTCGAGAAGCGCTCGCACGCCGGGCGGCGATGGGCGATCCGGTGGACTGGGTCGAGGAGGATGAGCAGCTGTGGCGGCCGCTCGGGTGGTAGCGGGCGCCGCGTCGTCGGCGATTGGGAGTCGGCGAGCGACGAGAAACTTCAGCGGCTCGTGCAGGAGGAGCTGGCGCGGGGGAGGAAGCCGTACTGCGTACTTCAGTCCGCGGCGGTGTTTGATAGCGCATCTGCTCGACGGGATGCGCGTCGTAGTAGCGGCCCCCATCGGCGCCGTCGCCGAGCGAGTAGAACACCACCCATCTCGCCTCGGGCTTCGGCTTGACCAGATCGAGGATGGTCTGCATCGAGACGCCGCCCCACTTGGCAATGCCCGACCATCCCTGAATGCAGAAGTGCTGCGTGATCTGCTCGTGACGCGGCAGAGCCCGTAGCTCATCAAGGCTCAACTCGACCGGATTCTGGACGAGCCCCTGAATTCGTAGGCGGTAATCAGCGAAGTCACTGTCGAAGAGCGCGCGGTACTCCGGCGTCTCGGGATACTTGCCGTTGTGCCAGAAGTACGGCGAGATGTCCTCCTCCGTGTAGGTCCCTGGCTCGGCGTCGACATGCTCGAAGAGCCTCTGCACCGGGCCGATGAGCGCATACCCGACTCGTTGGATCCAGCGCGGGTGACGCAAGGTCACGGGCGTGGCAGCCATCCACGCGATTGCTAGGACGGCGATCGAGCCAGCGAACATGAGGAAACCGACCCAGTCTGTCGTATCCGTTCCGGTGTAGATGTGGTTCAGGTTCCGCAAAATGCCGGTCGCGAAGACCAGAGTGACGTGAATGAAGATGAAGACGAGGAACCAGCACAGAACGAGGAAGTGCAAGGAGCGCGCGGTCTGAATGCTGAGCCGCTTGCTGACTCTGTGGAACCGAGTCGAGAGCGCGGGGGACATCCCGAGCCCCGTCACGAGCGCGAGCGGCGCGGCGATGAAGACCGTCACGAAGTAGGCGAGCATCTGCAGGCCGTTGTAGGCGACCCAGCTGTCATTTGCGGGCCAGCGCAGCGAGAGGTACTGGAGCAAGACTGAAGCCGCATCGGGGAACAACTGCCAACTCGTCGGGACGACGCGGCGCCATTCATCGGTCGCGAATAGCAGCCCGTAGAAGACAACCCCGTTCACGAGCCACAACACATCGACGCCGAGGTGCCACCAGCGGGCGAGGCCGATGGAGTGGCGGATGCCCGGAAGCCCTAGATGCTTCGGCAGCGTCAGGGAATCTTGCTTGGCCGTCCAAAGGGGCGTGTCCGGTACCTGCTTCTGCATCCGGAGCCACTCCCTCCCCGGTGTGGAGTGCCGCGTCCAGTACAGCCTGGGGTGGTCGGCGAGGATTTGCAGGCCAGCACGGACGATAAAGATCAGGAAGAGCAAGTTCAGGAAGTGCTGTGCGCGCAACCAGACTGGCACGGCGGTGCCGAACGATGTGGCGAAGCCGGTTCCCGGGTGCCGGCGCACGAAATCTTCCACCGCGGGAAACCCACGGAGGTACCGTGCCGCGGCAACCCCGAAGAGCAGCAGGGCCCAACCAATCGGGATAAGCCAGACCAAGTTGAACCATCGCTTCGTGCCGATGCGTAGATGGGGCGCAATGCCGAAGGCGGCTGGAATGGACCCTGCCCAGGTCTTCGGATCGACTACGTTTTCGCCATTTGTGAGCCGATTTCGCAGATCGCTCACTTCCTCCGACGTGACGTGATCTTGTCGGACCGATGGCGGTGTGGCGGGCGATTTGGGTTGTTCTGTCACTTACGAGCTCAGGCAGGGATCACGCCCACCGCGTCTTTCCTAATCGGCCGGATACACAGAGTTCAGCACCTGGCTGCGGATTATCGCGAGTTCAGACCGGCGCCACCCGCTCTGCCCCGTCAGCTTTTCATCCTTGGTGCTGGGACTGAGGATCGTCCCTGGGCGACCCTATGCCGCCCAGGGACGAAGAGGGAGGGAAGCTTGTGCTGGTTGTCGTATACCCCAGCAGTGCCTGCTCTCCGAGTGGCGCATTCACGCGATTCTCAAATTCGCCGAGATCTCTAGTGAAAAGACTGGACAAGGCACCCCTTCAAGTTACTGTCACGCTCGACAGCCGATGCTTGTGGAGCCCCAGCTCCTGGGGTGACAGGATGCCAACAGCGAGAGGGAACACGTCAGAAGCCGTGACCAAAGACCGCACGCGGGCGGAGGGGCGGCCGGCGGCCTCGAAGGCGCAGGTCACCGAGACCGAACTCAGGGCGATGCTCGCGACGCTGCCGGTGACGATCCAGGGTGTGCGGGACCGGGCGCTTCTGCTGGTGGGGTTCGTCGGGGCGTTTCGCCCGGTCGGAGCTGGGGGCGCTCGACGTCGTGGACGTGGCCGACCACTCCGCGGGGCTCGTGATCGCGCTGCTGCGCTCGAAGACGGACCAGGAGGGCGTCGGACTCCAGAAGGCGATCCCAGGCGGCGTCATGCGCCGAGTTGTGCCCGGTGCGTGCGCTGCGGGCGTGACTCGAGGGGGCGGCGGTCACAAGCGTGAGAGTCAGCATGAAACTCGTTCACACAGATGTTGCGCACGAGACATGTGCGCGATGCGCGGGATCGCCTATATCGAGTAG
>CAZYWA010000220.1:0-11855 GCA_964650975.1 uncultured bacterium | reverse complement strand
GCGGCAACCCGCCCCAGCGCGCGGTCTCGACCGTCGCCAGCCCGAGAGCGCCGCCGTGCATCAGGAAGAGCACCACGCCCAGCGCCGCGACGCCCGCCCAGACCACCGCGGGCCGCCGGAATCGCGGGATCGCGAGCACCGCGAAGATCGCGATCACCACGACCGTCGCGAGCGCGGCGCGCCATTGCTGATCGAACGGATAGGTGCCGAACAGGATGAGACGCGCCTTGTCTCGGATGAAGGCCCAGCATGCGCCGCCGCGGACTCGGCAGGCGGCGATGTCGCTGCCCGACCAGGTGGCGTCGATCACCGCCCAGCGAAACGCCCGGTACGCGAGCCAGAGCAGCACGGCGCCCAGAACGATCGTGACGACCCGGTCGGCGAGCGATTCTTCCCGCCGCCCGCCGGAGACCGGTGAGCTCGAGCGGGACGCAGCCGCAGCGTTCATCGGGTCGCGATCCACGGTCGCGATCGCTCCCAGCCGTTCGCGATCGTCGAGAGCAGCAAGCTCACGGTCAGATAGCTCGCCATGAGCAGCGCGATCCCTTCGACCGCCTGGCCGGTCTGGTTGATGGTGGTGTTGGCGATCGACACCAGCTCCGGATAGCCGATCGCGACGCCCAGCGAGCTGTTCTTCACCAGGTTCAAGTACTGGCTGGTGAGTGGCGGCACGATCAGCCGCATCGCCTGCGGCAGCACCACCAGGCGCAGCGTCGCGAGCGGGCTCAGTCCCATCGAGCGCGCCGCCTCGACCTGGCCGCGCGGCACTGCCTGGACGCCGGCGCGTACGATCTCCGCGATGTAGGACGAGGTGTAGATCGCGAGCCCGAGCGCCAGCGCCGCCAGCTCGGGCGAGATCGAGGCGCCTCCCGAGAAGTTGAAGCCGCCGAGCAGCGGGCGCGAGAGCCCGAACGAGCCCTGAGCGTCGAACGACGGAACGGGAAAGTAGAAGCCGCGATTGGAGAGGAAGGTGCCGGGAATCGGCGACCACGCCTCGCGAGGCGAGGGCAGGAGCTCGGTCAAGAGCCCGTACCAGAGGAAGAGCTGCAGCAGGAGCGGGATATTGCGCACCACCTCCACCCACGCGGTGGCGGCTCGCGAAGCCAGCCGGTTCGGCTACAAGCGCGCGACGCCGATCGCGACTCCCAGGAACGTCGAGCCGAGCAATCCCGCCGCCGCCGCCTTCGCGGTGTTGGCGAGTCCGACGGCGAGCGCCCGCGCGTAGCTGTCGCTCGCCGAGTAGCGGATCGGGCTCTCGCCGATGTCGAACGAGGCCTGGCGGGCGAGGAACCCGAACCCCGTCTCGATCCCGCGCTCGTGCAAGTTCGCGAGCGTCTGCCGCCCGAGCAGCAGGACACCACCGAGCACCACGCCGAGGACCAGCGCCTGCCACGCCAGCGCAGCCCAGCGATGCTCGGCGTCTCGTCTCACGCCGCGAACCGAACCACGCCGCGCGCGGCGTGGTCAACCGGTTGCGGCCCCGAGGGCTGCGATCCCTCGCAGCCGCACCGTCAGATCGAGATCGATCACTACGGACGCGACGGAGCGCGTCCCTCCGGCCGGGCTCGGCTCAACCTCGCGAGGCATTCCCTAGTCAGTCGGTTCGGGGACCCTTCACTCGCCGTTACCCCCGAACCGACCGCTCGCGCGGATCTCGGGCAGGCGCCGAGAGGCGCCCGCGAGCGTAGCGAGCGCCTCGGGGCGGGGGGCTTGAAAAGCCCCCCGAGAAATCACAGCGCCTGCGCGGCGCGGGACAGTGCTTGCGCGGGCCAGACCTCGATCGGCTCGCCGTGTCCGGGGACGATGCGCGCCAGGTCCGGGCGGCGCGACAAGCGCTCGAGGTGCGCGCGCAGCGCGGCGCGGTCGTCGACCAGGAACCAGCGCGCCACCGGCGGCACCTTGGGCTCGCCGGTCGAGCCCAGCCACCCGTAGACGGTGCCGGTGATTCCGGGGAGCGGCGCCTGGTTGAAGAACACGTCGTTGAACACCAGGGTGGCGCGGGTCCGCTCGTCGCCGCTGAGCGCGATCAGGACGCCTTCGTGCGCACCGTCGAGGAGTTGCGCTTCCAGCGCTGCGTCCTTGGGTAAGAGCTCGAAGCCACCGTCGACCGCGACCCGCTGAGCCACGCGCTTCCGGCCCTTGGGCGGGCACACCACCACCGCCCGCGGATAGCGCTTCTTGTAGGCAGACGCGTCGATGCGGTGGTAGCCGCTCGGCACCACCACGAAGGCCGGCTCACCCCACGCTTCGAGCTGGGTCATCGCGGTGGGCGCCAGTGCGATCACGCTGTGCAGCACCAGCCGCCCGTCGGAGAGCCGGATCACCGTCATGGTGCGGCGCAGCGCCATCGGTACACCGGGGATCTCGCCGCTCACCATCCACACGTTCTCGTCGAGCGCGCGGATGGGACCGTGCGGATGGATCCGCCAGTCGCGCCAGGGCGAGGCCTCGCGCGAGCTCTCGGCGGCCGTCTGCGGTGCCGCCGCGTTCACGAGGTCTTCATCTGGCGCGTGCCCTCGATCCCGGTCAGGGCCGAGCTCACGGTCCAGAGCGTGCGAGCGGCTTCGTCGTCGAGGGACTTGCCGGACGGCGCGGCCTTCTTGCAGCGCACCCAGTAGAGACCGGACACGTTCGCGACGTCCGGCGACGAGGCCAGGAAGATCGAGGTCTTGGCGCCTTCGGCCGGTGGGATCATGAAGAAACCGGCCAGATCCATCGCCCAGCCCGGCACGTCGGCGCGCGCGAAGTTCGAGCGCACCGCTCCCGGGTGCAGGCAGTTCGCGGTGACGCCGGTCCCGGTGAGGCGGCGCGAGAGATCGCGGGTGAAGAGCACGTTCATGAGCTTGGTGTTGCAGTACTGGAGCCAGCCGTTCCAGAAGCGCTCGCCCTGCAGGTTGTCGAACTTGAGCCACGCGAACCGGTGCCCCTCGGACGAGACCGTCACGACCCGGGCGGGAGCGCTCTTCTTGAGCGCCGGCAGCAGCAGGTTGGTGAGCAGGAAGGGCGCCAGATGGTTCACCGCGAGCTGCATCTCGAAGCCGTCGGTGGAGACCGCGCGGCGCTTGATGTAGGCGCCGGCGTTGTTCACCAGCACGTCGAGGCGGTCGTGGTAGCGGAGGAACTCGGCCGCCGCGGCACGCGTCGCCGATTGCGACGAGAGATCCGCCGCGATCACCTCCACGTTCGAGTTGCCGGAAAGCTGCTTCACCTCGTCGGCGGCGAGCTCGCCCTTGGTCTTGTCGCGGCAGATCATCACGACCCGCGCGCCGAGCCGCGCGAGGCCGATGGCCGTCTCGCGGCCGATGCCGGCGTTGGCGCCGGTGACGATGCAAACCTTTCCCTTCATGGCTCGATCCTCGTGGGGGGGCGCCAACTATAGCTGGGCACGATCCGGCGGGAGCGGCTAGGATCGTGAGAAGTGGGTTTCACGATGGGTCAGTCGGGCATCGAGGCCGAGCTCGGGACCAAGCGCGCGCGCGGCAAGCGCGGATTTCGGGTCCGGTGCGCCGCGCTGGCGGTGCTCGGCCTGGTCTCGATGGGAGACACCTGCGTCATCCAGGACACGCCCACTAAGTACCCGATCGTGCTCGCCCACGGCTTCGCCGGCTGGGGCGAGGCCGAGGGCGACGACTACTTCTACGGCGTGAAGCAGAACCTCGAGCTCTTGGGCTACACCGTGTTCGAGCCCACGGTTTCGCCCGTCAATGCGATCGACGTGCGGGCCGGCGAGCTCGCGAGCGCGATCCTCGACCAGTTCCCGCGCGGCAAGGTCAACGTCATCGCCCACAGCATGGGCGGGCTCGACGCGCGCTACATGATCAGCCACCTGGGCATGGACGCCCACGTGGCGTCGCTGGTGATGCTCTCGACTCCCAACCACGGCTGCGCGGTCTCGGACGTCGCGGTCGGGGCGCTGCCGGGCGCCACCCAGGAGATCATCGACTTCATCCTCAGCTTCTGGGGCCTGTCCTGGGACGGCGTGGTGCAGACCACCACGCAGTATGTGGAAGAGACGCTCAATCCCACGACGCCGGACATGCCGGGAGTCTCCTACTACTCGTACGGCGGCAACGGCCTCTTCCTCCTGAATCCCAAGCTCTGGCTGAGCTACCCGATCGTGCTCCAGTACCAGGGCGTCAACGACGGCATGGTGGGTGTGTCCTCCGCTCAGTGGGGGACCTACCTCGACACGCTCAACGCCGACCACTTCGACGAGGTCAACCAGCCCCCGCCGCCCAACCCCACCGAGTTCGACGCCCTCGACTTCTACACGAACCTCGCGCGGTTCCTGCAGAAGAACGGCTTCTGACTTCGCGTCCGGCGGCGCTCAGCTCGAGCCCGACCAGACCTTCGTGTCGCCGGACTCGAAGCCATCGGCGAACACCGGGCTGCCCTGCAGGTTGCGGAAGAAGCGCACGTCGCCCTGGTCCGAGCCCACGAAGGCGTCGATGTCGCCGTCGCCGTCGATGTCGGCGAAGCTCGGCGCCGCACGGTAGCCCACTGCGCCCGAGTTCCAGTGTTCTCGAAGAAGATCGTGGCGCCGTCGTCCTGCTGACCGACGAAGAGGTCCAGGTCGCCGTCGCGATCCACGTCGAGGAAGGCCGGCGCCGCGCCCTTCGGATCGCTCGGAGATTGGGAACGGATCGGTCCGCGCGCTGCGACGATCGCTACGAACAACTGGGCTCGGAGCGCGATCCAGCGGTAGCCAGCGATCGATCGAGAGCCCGGCGGTCAGCTCAGCGCTTCGGCGAGCACGCGCAGCGCGTCCGGATCGCGGGTGCCCGCCAGGATCGTCGTGACCGGGCTCTCCTTCCACGCCTGGAGGCGATCGCGGATCCGGTCGGCCGGGCCGAGCAGCGCGATCTCGTCGGCGAGCTGGTCGGGGACCGCGGCCACCGCTTCCTCGCGCTTCCCGGCGATGAAGAGCTCCTGCACACGCGCGGCCTCGTCGCCGAAGCCGAGCCTGCCCACCCAGTTCATGTGGAAGTTCTGGTCCTTGGCGCCCATGCCGCCCAGATAGAAGGCCAGGTACCACTTCATGTAGGTGAGGGCTTCCGCGAGGTCGTCCTTCATCACGATCGTGACCGGGCACGCGACGTCGAAGCCCGGCCTGAGCTTGCTCATCAGCTCCGGATAGATCTTGCGATAGGGCGAGTAGAAGACCGGCAGCCAGCCGTCGCCGACCTCGCATGCCATCTCGACGTTCTTCGGCCCCTCGGCGCCGATGTAGATCGGGATCTCCTTCCGCAGCGGATGCATGATGAGCTTGAGCGGTTTGCCGAGGCCGGTGCCGCCCTTGAGCGGCAACTGGTAGTGCTCGCCCTGGAAGGTCACCGGCGCCTCGCGGCGCAGGATCTGGCGCACCAGCGACACGAACTCGCGAGTGCGGCCGATCGGCTTCGGGAAGGGCTGGCCGTACCAGCCCTCGACCACTTGCGGGCCGGAAACGCCGACACCCAGGATCAACCGTCCGTTCGAGAGATGGTCGATCGTGGCCGCGGTCATGGCCACGCACGCGGGCGTGCGCGCGGACACGTGCATGATGCCCGTCGCCAGCTTGATCTTGGTGGTGCGCGCGCCGATCCAGGAGAGCGGCGTGAAGCAGTCCGAGCCGTACGCCTCCGCGCACCACACCGAGTCGTAGCCGAGATCCTCGGCGTGGCGCACCAGCTCGATGGGATCCTCCGGCCCCGACTGCCAGTACCCGAGCATCAATCCCAGCCGCACGAGTCACCTCCGTCCCGCGGTTTCCGCGGTCGCGAAATCGCCGGAGTAGAACATGTTTCACTCGCGGCGTGGAGCAGGCGTGGGAGAGCCGTCGCCTTGAGGTGCGTCGCCTGCTGTGGCTAGGCTGCCGCGCGATCGCTCGCAATGCTCTCGCCGCGGCAGGCAGGAGACCGAACCGTGAAGCTCTACAGCTACCCGCTCTCGAACAACGTCATCAAAGTGGTCGCGGTCATGAATCAGCTCGGCTTGAGCGCCGAGTCCGATTTCATCGATCTCACCAAGGGCGGCCAGATGGCGCCCGAGTTCGTGAAGCTCAACCCGAACCACATGGTGCCGACCCTCGCCGACGGCGATTTCGTGATCTGGGAGTCGAACGCGATCATGCAGTACCTGTGCTCGAAAAAGGCCGGCAACACGCTCTATCCCACCGATCCCAAGGTGCAGGCCGACATCAACCGGTGGATGTTCTGGCAGAGCGGGCACCTGGGCACGGCGGTGGGTGCCATCCAGTTCGAGCGCATGATCAAGGGCCTGCTCGGCTTCGGCGGGCCCGACGAGGCGGTCGTGGCGCCGGCGCTCGAGCGCTACAACCGGTTCGCCGCGGTGCTCGATGGCCACTTGAAGGGCCGGGACTGGCTGGTGGGCTCGAACGCGACGCTCGCCGATTACTCGGTGGGCTCGTGCTTCGTCTACGCCGGCCCGTCGCAGCTCCCGCTCGACGACTACGCCGAGATCCGCCGCTGGTACGGGAAGCTCAACGCCATCCCGGCGTGGACGAGCGCCCAGCCGCCGCTCGGCTGAGCGCGGACCGGAGGTCCAGGACCATGAGCGATCGAGCCGAGAAGCGGAGTGGCGTCGCGCGGATCGGCGCGACGATGGCGTTGCTCCTGGCATGCGCCGGCTCGGCGTCCGCGGCGCGCGCGGCCGACGAGACACTCTCGGCCGAGCTGCGCGCCGGCAAGGCCGCGTGGACGGCCCCTGACCGGGTGAGCCCGGTGCTGCGCGCCACGCTCGCCGACCGCTCTCGCGCCGAGGTCGGCCGGTCGGTGCGCTTCGACGCGAGTGGACGGGTGCACGTCTACGTTCGCGCTCGCGGCGCCACACCGGTCGCGGACCTCGCGGCGACGCTCGCCGCGCATGGCGCGCGCGTCGAGCAGGCTGACGCACGGCGCGGGATCGTGCAGGCATGGGTGCCGGCGACACGCGTCGACGAGATCGCGGGGCTCGATTCGGTCGAGCGGGTCGAGCCGCCCAGCTACGCCACCGTGCGCGCGGGCAGCGTCACCACGGCGGGCGATTCGATCCTGCGCGCCGACGCGCTCCGAGCGCTCGGGTTCACCGGGCGCAACGCGCGCGTCGGCGTGATCTCGGACGGCGCCAACGCCCGCGCCGACGCCATCGCGTCCGGCGACCTGCCGAGCGACGTGACGGTGCTCTCCGAGTGCGATCCGTCGACCAGCGGTGGCACCTGCAACGAAGGCACCGCGATGATGGAGATCGTCCACGACCTGGCGCCCGACGCGAAGCTCGCGTTCTGCAGCGGCCTCACCACGGTGACCTTCGAGAGCTGCGTCGCCGACCTGCGCGACGGCTTCGGCGCCAACGTGATCGTCGACGACCTGGGCTTTTTCTCGGAGCCCTACTTCGAGGACGGCGCGGTGGCGCAGGCGGTCCAGTCGGCCGTCGAAGCCGGAGTGATCTACACCTCGGCGGCGGGGAACGACGCGCTTTCGCACTACGAAGCGGACTTCGTGGGCGTCACCGGTCACTTCACCGACTCGAACGGCGCGCCGCTACCGGAGCACGATTTCGGCGCCGCCGCGGGCGGCGCGAGCGACACCACACTCGACCTCACGATTCCGCCCGGCGGTGTCGCGTCGGTGTTCCTGCAGTGGAACGACCCCTTCGGCTCGTCGGCCAACGACTACGATCTGGTGCTTCTCAGCAACGACGAGAAGCACATCCTGCTCCAGAGCCAGAATCGCCAGAACGGCAACGACGATCCTTTCGAGAGCTTGGTCTTCCCGAACCAGCTGACGCGCACCGCCACGGTGAAGCTCGCGGTGGTGAAGATCGCCGGGGAGGATCGGCGCATCCAGCTCTTCCTGCAGGGCGACATCGCGTCGCACCAGTACAACGTCGCGGACGGCAGCATCGTCGGTCATCCGGCGGTCACGGGGGTGCTCGCCGCGGGCGCGATCTCGGCCTCGGATCCGGGCAACGTGGACATCGAATCGTTCAGCTCGCGCGGGCCGTCGCAGATATTCTTCCCGTCCCAGGAGTCGCGGCCCAAGCCGGACGTCGTGGGGATCGACGGCGTGGCGGTGACCGGTGCAGGCGGATTTCCCACGCCCTTCTTCGGCACCTCGGCGGCGGCGCCGCACATCGCGGGCGTGGCTGCGCTCCTGATCGGCGGAGTCAATACGCCCAGCGAGATCGAGGACGCGCTGCGCGGCACGGCGATCGATCTCGGAGACCCCGGGTTCGATTCGAGCTTCGGCTTCGGCCGGGTGGACGCCCTCGCGGCCGAGACCAGCCTCAACGCGCCGCCCGACGCGGTGATCGTTTCGCCGAGCGCCGACCTGACCGTGAACGTGGGCGGGACGGTCACGTTCACGGGCACTTGCAACGATCCCGAGGGTCTTCCCGGCTCGACCTTCCACTGGAGCTTCGGCGACCCGGCGATCGCGGACAGCACCGCGGCGAGCCCGGGTGATGTCACCTTCGGTTCGGCCGGCGCCTTCACCGTCAGCTTGGTGTGCACCGACGCGCTGGGCGCCACGGACCCGAGCCCGGCGACGCGCGTGGTCACGGTCGCGGCGCCCCACAAGAGTGGTGGAGGTGGGTGCGCGGTGGCCCGCGATGCCGGTGACGCCGTTTCGCCCTCGGGCTTCGTGCTGGCGCTCTGCACGGTCGCGCTGGGCGCGCGTCGTTCGCGGACGGGGAAGCACAAAGCCGCGCTCCCGCCCGGCCGGTCCAGCTGACGCTGTGAGCCGCTGGGCGCGCGCGCTACGCGTGGCGGCGCCCGCGCTGGCGACGGTGGCGTTGCTGTGGTTCGTGGTCCGGCACGTGGGAGTCGAGCCTCTGGTGCTCGCGGTCCGCGCGGCCGATCCGGGCTGGCTTGCCGCCGCGGTGCTCTGGAACGCCGCGATCCACGTCGGGGTGCCGGCGGAGAAGTTCCGGCGGATCCTGGGACGGCTGGGCCATCGTCTGACCCTGGCCGAGACCGCGCGCATCTGGCTCGGCTGCCAGCCGCTTCGATTCTTCATGCCGCTCAAATCGGGCGAGCTCTTCAAGGTTCTGTATCTGCGCTCGGTGCACGGCGTGCCTCCCGGCGTCGGCACCTGGGGCGTGCTCATCGACAAGCTCACCAACTTCATCGCGCTCGCGGCGTTCGCCGTGGCCGGCGCCCTCGCGGGTGCCACCGCCACACCGTTCAGCCGGGCGGCCTGGCCGCTGGTGGCGGTGCTGCTGATGGTGATGGGTGGCGTGCTCGCCGCGCCGGTGCCCCGCTGGCTCGAGCAGAGCGCGGCACGCTGGCCGGCGCGGGTTGGCCGCTTCGCCAGCGAGCTCGCCGGGGCCACCCGCCACTTGGGAGCCGGCGCCAAGCTCGGATTCCTCGCGATCTCGACCGGGCAGGTGCTGACCGAGGGGATCGGTTTCTGGCTGTGCCTGCGCGCGCTCGGGGCCTCGGTGCCGCTCGGTGGCTTGTGGCTGCGCGCCCCGCTGGTCATCCTCGCGGCGAATCTGCCGGTCACGATCTCGGGGATCGGCACCCGCGAGCTGGCGATGGTGGTGGTGCTGGGAGGCGCCGCGCCGGCCGCCACACTTGCCGCGGCAGGTATCCTGGTATCGCTGGTCGGACCGGTGCTGCTCGCCGTGCTCGGTTTGCCCTTCGTCGCGCGTTTCCTGGCGCAGAGCCTCGACGCGAGTGGCGGCGGGGAATCCCTTGGCACGTCTCGAATCCGGGCGGTACCATGAACGCCTGCGGCGAGCAGCGAGCGTCGCGGAAGTAACGGAAACCGTGCGCAGCACATCCAATCGAAGGCGCTATCGAACGCGTCGCGCGCCATGAAGGACCCGGATCGCCCGGAGCGACGCCCGGAGCGGGACGAGGGCCTCGCGGTTCGCGAGAAGCCCAAGACCCAGAAGCCGCGCCTCTACAAGGTGCTGCTTCACAACGACGACTACACCACCCAAGAGTTCGTGATTCACCTCCTCATGGAGGTGTTCCGCAAGGACCTCACCGAGGCGACCGCGATCATGCTGCACGTCCACACCAAGGGACTCGGTGTGGCCGGGATCTACACGCGCGACGTGGCCGAGACCAAGGTGAGCGTCGGCACCAAGATGGCTCGCGAGTCCGGCATGCCGCTCTTGCTCACGATGGAAGCGGAGTGAATCGATGAAGCTTTCGCCCGAGCTCAACATCGCCGTTCAGGTGGCGATCAACGAAGCCGCGTCCCGTGGCCACGAGTACGCGGGTCTCGAGCACCTGCTCTACGCGCTCCTGCATCACGATGCCGAGACCGGCGACGTGGTCCGCCACTGTGGCGGAGACGTGCAGAAGCTCAAGGAGAAGCTCGCGCGCTTCCTCGACCAGTCGGTCGAGAAGGTGCCGAACGGCCTGCACGTGCAGCCCGACCTGACCGCCGGGTTCAAGCGCGTGCTGACGCGCGCGGCGGCGCACGTCGACAGCTCCGGCAAGGACCTGGTGGGCGGCAAGAACGTGCTGGTCGCGCTCTTCGCCGAGCGCGACTCGTTCGCGCTGCACTTCCTGCAGGAGCAGGGGATCGAGCGGCTCGACGTGGTGGGCTACATCTCCCACGGCATCTCGAAGCTCGATCCGGACGAGGGCGCCCTGCCCGCGCCCACCGGCGACGGCGGGGACGACGAGGCCGAAGCGGGCGGCTCGAGCAAGCGCGACCCGCTCGAGGCCTTCTGCGTCAACCTCAACCAGCTCGCGATCGACGGCAAGATCGATCCGCTCATCGGCCGCGAGAAGGAGATCGAGCGGACGCTCCACGTGCTGTGCCGCCGCCGCAAGAACAACCCGCTTTTCGTGGGCGACGCGGGAGTCGGCAAGACCGCTCTGATCGAAGGGCTGGCGCTCAAGATCGTGAAGAAGCAGGTGCCGCCCGCGCTCGCCGACTCGGTGATCTACGGCCTCGACATGGGCTCGGTGCTCGCCGGCACGCGCTACCGCGGCGATTTCGAGCAGCGCATCAAGGCCGTCTTGAAGGCGCTCGAGAAGCAGCCCAAGTCGATCCTCGCGATCGACGAGATCCACACGCTGATCGGCGCCGGCTCGGCGAGCGGCGGTGCCATGGACGCGTCGAACCTGCTCAAACCGGCGCTCGCGTCGGGCACGCTGCGCTGCGTCGGCATGACCACGTACCACGACTTCCGCACCTACTTCGAGCGCGACCGGGCCCTGGTGCGGCGTTTCCAGAAGATCGAGGTGAGCGAGCCCTCGGTCGAGGATTCGATCGCGATCGTGGAAGGACTGCGACCCAGCTACGAGGAATTCCACGATGTGAAGTACGGCCGCGCCGCGATCCGCGCCGCGGTGGTGCTCTCCGACCGCTACATCCACGACCGAAAGCTCCCCGACAAGGCGATCGACGTGCTCGACGAGGCCGGCTCCGCCGCGAAGCTCAAGGGGCGAAAGGGCGGACGCGTCGGGGCCAACGAGATCGAGTCGATCATCGCCACCATGGCGCAGATCCCGCCCAAGCGGGTGTCGCGCAGCGACAAGGATCGCCTCAAGAATCTCGAGGACGAGCTCAAGAGTGTCGTGTTCGGACAGGACCACGCGATCGATCTGCTCGCGAGCTCGATCCGCATGTCGCGTGCGGGCCTGCGCAGCCCCGAGAAGCCGATCGGCTCGTTCCTGCTCACCGGTCCCACGGGTGTCGGCAAGACCGAGGTCGCGAAGCAGCTCGCGGCCATCCTGGGCGTCGAGTTCCTGCGCTTCGACATGAGCGAGTACATGGAGCGCCACACGGTGTCGCGGCTCATCGGCGCGCCGCCGGGCTACGTGGGCTTCGATCAGGGTGGGCTCCTGACCGAGGCGGTGAACAAGACGCCGCACGCGGTGCTGTTGCTCGACGAGATCGAGAAGGCGC
>CAZYWA010000219.1:0-11940 GCA_964650975.1 uncultured bacterium | reverse complement strand
GCAACGTGACACCGTGGGTGCCGAGCACCTCGAGCTCGTACTTGAGGTCCTGGCCGACCTTTCCCTTGGCGGGATCCTCGAGCAGCGGCCGCAGCGCGTCGCGTGCCTTCTCCCACGGAATCTGCGCCGGGCAGCCGAGATAGTGGTGGGTGAGCGGCAGGTACCACGACACCCGGTCGTCGCAGCAGAACGAGAGCCCGACCAGCCGCGCCTCGAACGGGCGCAGCGAGGTGGTCTCGGCGCGCAGAGCGAAGCGCGGCGCCTTCGAGAGCACGTCGAGCAGCTCCTGGAAGTCGGCGTCCGAGCACACCAGCCGGTAGGCGCCGCGATCGATCGACGCCATCTCGCCGCCGAACGAGCGCAACATCCCGCGGAACTCGAGCTCGGTGAAGAGCGGCCGGGCGCGCTCGACCGGCGGCGGGAAGTGGAACGCGAGCTGCTCGAGGGTGACGTCGATGGGCGTGTCGTACGCGACCGTCGCGAGGTCGAGCGACAGGAACGCGTTGGCGCGATCGGCCTCGAGCTTCTTGCGCGCTCCCGCGGGCTCGACCTGCTCCAGGTTCGCGTAGATCGCCTCCAGGCTTCCCCACTTCTCGAGCAGCGCCTTGGCGCCTTTCTCGCCGATGCCTTTGACGCCGGGGATGTTGTCGGAGCTGTCGCCCAGGATCGCGAGCGCGTCGGGGACGTGCGCCGGCGGGCAGCCGAACTTCTCGACCACCTCCGCGTGGCGGATGCGCTTCTCCTTCATGGTGTCGAGCAGGTAGACGTGGTCGTTGACCAGCTGCATCAGGTCTTTGTCGGACGTGACGATCACCACGTCGAGCTCGTCCTGGTGGCGGCGCGTGAGCGTCGCGATCACGTCGTCGGCCTCGTAGCGCGGCACCTCCAGGAACGGAACGTCGAAGGCGTGCGCGATTTTCGGGAAGTACGGCATCTGCACGCGCAGATCGTCGGGCATGTCCGGCCGAGTGCCCTTGTAGGCCGGAAACTTCTCGTCACGATGGGTCTTGCCGGGAGGATCCCAGGTGATCGCCAGGTAATCGGGCGACTCGTCCTTGATCAGCTTGAGCAGCATGTTGGTGAAGCCGTAGAGCGCGTTGGTGGGCATGCCCGTCGAGCTCTTCATGCCGCCGATCGCGAAGAACGCCCGAAACGCGATGTTGGGGCCGTCCACCAGGTAGAGAGTGCGGCGCTTCGCCGCACCCGAGGAGCCGCCCGCACGCGTCGTCATGAGGGAAGTGTGAACCACCCTCCCGGGGTCTCCAACCGCGCCGGGCGAGACAATCGCGGTGGCCTCCCGGTCGTCGTCCGGCTTGCCCGGGTCGAGGCGATTTGCGATACCAACTTCCCGGCTCCCGGGCGTGCCAAGGCGCCCGTGCCCGGTACCGGGTCACTCGTGGTGAAATCCCTCGACGACGTCCTGGCTTCGGCGCGCACCAATCGTGCCGCGGCCATCTTCCTGGTGGCCGTGTTCGTGCTGGTGGGCGGCGACGTCATCGAGGACTACCAGGCGGGCGCCCACTTCGGGCACATGCTGCTCGAGATGTCGCTCGAAGGGTTGGTGGCCTTCGGATTGGTCGCGCTGTGGCGCGGCATGATCGAGGCGCGCGAGCACTCGGTGAACCTGGAGCGCGACCTGGCGCTCTCCAAGCAGGAAACCGAGCGCTGGCGGAACGAGGCGCACGGTTTCCTGCGTGGGCTCGGCGAGGCGATCGACCGGCAATTCGAGCGCTGGTCGCTGACCAGCGCCGAGCGCGAGATCGGGTTGCTCTTGCTCAAGGGGCTGAGCCACAAGGAGATCGCGTCGATCCGCAAGACCAACGAGCAGACGGTGCGCCAGCAAGCGCTGTCGCTCTACCGCAAGGCGCGGCTCTCGGGCCGCAACGATCTCTCGGCCTTCTTTCTGGAAGACCTGTTGCTGCCTTCCCAGCCCGAGGCTGGCGGCGGGGGCGGCTGAGTGGCCGAGCGCGGTAGCGGTCTTCCGTCCTACACCCTCGACGACGCCAAGCGTCTCGCGGGCGAGGTCGAGATGCTGCGCCGGGTGGGCGCGCTCATCGCGCGCCTCGAGGTCGACGAGGCCGAGCTGTTTCGCGATCTGGTCGCGGTGGTGCGCTCGCGGTTCCGCGCGGACCGCGTGACGCTGGTGCTGGCCGAGCCGGAATCGACCGAAGTTCTGGTGATCGACGGCGACCGCCTCGGGAAGGGCGAGCGGCTGCAGGTGGCGCACGTCCCGGCCGATGAGTCGCCGTTCACGCCGGTGATCCGCGGCAAGCGCTCGCTGCTGGTCAGCAACCGCAGCGAGCTCGATCCGCTCTCGTCCGCGGCTCGCTACCTGAAGGCGGAAGGCTCGAAGAGCGCGGTCGCGGTGCCGCTCATCGCTTCGCGGGCGGCGATCGGCGCGCTGGCGCTCTCGTGCGACGTGGCGCTCGCCTACCAGACCGGCGACGTGCCGACCCTCGAGCTGCTCGGCACGCTCATGGGCACGGTGGTCGAGAACGTGCGGTTGTTCGCGCGGGTGTCGAACGCTCGCCGCGAGACGCAGGCGGTCTTCGACCACTTCGACGAGCCGATCGCGGTGGTCGATCCCGCCGGCCGGGTGATCCGCGTCAACCGCGCGATGCGCGACGTGGTGGGCGGCGACTACACCGACATCCTGGGGCGGCCGTGCACCGACGTGCTCGCGGGCACCGAGCTGCGCGGCGGCGGCTGCGCCCACGAGCCGGTGATCCGCACCGGCAAGGCATCGGTGCGCGAGATCGTGCGCGACGACGGCGTGGTCCTCGAGGTGCGCATCGCGCCGCTCGAGACCCGCGACGGCAAGGTCGAGAAAGTCGTGCACGTGGTGCGAAACCTGACCCAGGATCGAGCCGCGGCCTCCGAGGCCACGCGCCTGCGGGCGGCGCTCGACGAGGTACGCGACGGCGTGCTGTTCGTCGCGAACGACGGGCTGATCCGGGTGGCCAACGTGGGCATGGCCCGGCTGCTCGGCGTGCTGATGGGCTCGCTCAGCGGGCGTCCGCTCGCGGATTTGCTTCGCGAGCTGGGAGACGAGGACGGTGCGGCGCGCGCGGCGTGCATCGGCGGCGCCGACGCGGACCTCGAAGGCTGGGAGGGGACGGTGTCGATCGAGTCGAGCGCTTTCGACTACACCGTGCGCCCGATCGAAAGCGAAGATCGCCTGGAGGGATTGGTGGCGGTGTTCCGCGCTGGCGATCTGGTCATGGGCGAGCCGACCTGAAGAGCGGCGGGCGTCTCGATGATCGGCAACGCCGGCATTCTTCGTAGCGCGATTGCAGCGGCGCTGCTCGCGTGCGCCGGTTGCGGCGGCTCGACGAGCAGTCCGGCCGACGCGGCCGCCATCCATCAGAAGCTCTTCGTGATGGACATGCACGTCGATTCGGTGCTCTTCACCACCCTCTACGGCACCGACTTCTCGCAGCCTCATCCGCCGCCCCAGGGCGCCGAGTACTTCTTCAAGCCGCAAGCGGATCTTCCGGGCCTCTTGGCGGGCGGCACCGACGCCGTGTGGCTCGGCATCGTGGTGTGGCCGCTCGCGAACCCGCAGCACATGTTCGAGGACGCCCAGAACACCATGCGCACCGCGCGCCGCATCATCTCGGACAACTCCGAGAAGATGGAGCTGGCGCTCACCAGCGCCGACATCCAGCGCATCTACAAGGCCGGCAAGATGCCGGCGCTCATGGGCATGGAAGGCGCCCACGGTCTCGGCCCGGACGTGAGCAACGTGGACACGCTCTACGAGCAAGGCCTGCGCTACATCGGCCTCGCGCACTTCACGCCCAATCTCTACGCCAACACCAACCTGCTCGCGGCGCTCCCCAACGGCGGGCTCACCGACATGGGGAAAGAGCTCATCCCGCGCATGAACCGGCTCGGCATGATGATCGACCTGGCGCACACCCATCCCGACTCGATCCACGACGCGCTGGCGCTGAGCGAGGCGCCCATGATCGTGAGCCACACCGGCGTGCGCGGCGTCTACGACGTGTTCCGGAACCTCTCCGACGACGACATGAAAGCCATCGCCGGCAAGGGCGGCGTGATCGGCATCTTCTTCGCGAGCTTGTGGCTCAAGCCCGGCAACCAGTCGACCGTCGAGGACGTGTGCGACCACATCGACCACGTCGTCGAGACGGTGGGGATCGATCACGTCGGCATCGGTTCCGACTTCGACGGCTTCGTGAAGCTCCCCGACGATCTGCCGAGCGCGGCGTCGCTGCCGGTGCTCACCGAGCACTTGCTGGCGCGTGGCTACGGCCAGAAGCAGCTCGCCAAGCTCTACGGCGAGAACATGTTGCGGGTCTTCGAGGACGTGGAAAAGACCGCGGCCCGCCTGCGCGCGAGCCCCTGAGCTGGCGCGATCTTGCGCGCGGCCCTTGCGGAAACCACCCCGCTCGGGCCTACCATTGTTGAACGTGCGCGACGTCACCGGCGCACGCGTCCGAGGGATCGGCGCGCATGACAATTGGTGACGTTGCATAGGGGCAGCTCGCTGGACGGCGCAGTGCGTCACGCGTACAATCGAAACGTTCATCCACAGCAGAAGTCGAGGGGGAGTGGCCATGGAAGGGTTCCCATGGGGCCGGCGCATCGTGCGCCGGACGTCGAGTCGTTTGCTCTCGTCGGCCTTGATCGCAGCGTCGATCGGGATTGGGGCCACGCCGCCGGGCTGCAACACCGGCGTGAACAGGATGAGCCTGCAGCCGCAGGGGCCGCAGACCGACGGTGACGCCGCGAGCCCGTCGATGAGCTCCGACGGTCGATATCTGGTCTACGCATCGGCCGCGACGAACACGGTTGCGCAGGACACCAACGGCTTCACTCGCGACGTCTTCATCGTGGACCGGCAGGCCAACACCACGACGCTGGTGAGCGCGGGGAAGGGCGGCGCGCAGACCGACGGCTCGAGCTTCATGCCGGTGATCAGCGGCGACGGTTCGACGGTCGCGTTCGTCTCCTATGCGACCAACCTGGTGGACAACGACCTCAACGGGCAGCCGGACGTGTTCGTGTGGGACCGGGCCACGAAGGCGATCAAGCGCGTCAGCGTGGCGAGCGATTCGACGCCGGGCGACGGGCCGAGCGGTTTCTCCTTCGGACAGTTCGCCTCGTCGATCGCGATCAGCACCACCGGCGAGTTCGTGGCGTTCACGTCGTGGGCCACCACGCTGGTGCCCGACGACTCGAACGGCGCGCCCGACGTATTCGTTCACGACACCACCGCGGGAACCACCACCCGTGTAAGTGTCGCCTCTGATGGCTCGCAAGCGTCGGGAGCCAGCTACGGCGTGGCCATGAGCGGTGACGGCCAGACCATCGCGTTCTCGTCACTCGCCAACGACGTGGTGCCGGACGACACCAACAACGTGTCGGACGTGTTCGTGCGCGACATGTCCGCCGGCACGACCACCCGGGTGAGCGTCACGCCGCTCGGGGCGCAGGCCAGCGGCACGAGCGGCGTGGGCCCGTTCGCTTTCGGGGCCTCGCTGGCGATGACTCCCGACGGCCGCTATCTGGCGTTCCGCTCCGACTCGTCGAACCTGGTGGCCGGCGACACCAACAACCAGGGCGACGTCTTCGTGCGGGATCTGGTGCTCAACACCACGGCGCTGGTGAGCGTCGCGACCAGCGGCGTCCAGGGGAACGGGACGAGCTACGGTCCCGCGATCTCGAGCGATGGGCGTTACGTCGCGTTCACGTCCACGAGCACGACGCTCTCGAGCGGCGACACCAACGGCAAGGAAGACGTGTTCATCCGCGATCGTCAGACCCTCACGACGGTGCGCGTCAGCATGGCCGCGGACGGCACTTCGCCCGGAGACGGCGCGAGCGGCATCAATCCGCAGGACAACGTGGGCGTCGCGCTCTCGGGCGACGGGTCGCTGGTGGCGTTCATCTCCAAGGCCACCAACCTGATCGCCTCCGACGGCAACGGTCCGATCGCCGATCTCTTCGTGCGCGACTGGAATGCGACCGGGACCAACACGCTGATGACCAAGGGAACGCAGGACGGCCAGGGCAACGGCATCAGCGCAGGCGGGGCCGGCAGCGTGGCGGCCAATTCGGTGGTGTTCTCGTCGTTCGCGAAGAACCTGGTGGCCAACGATCCGAACGGCGCTCAGTCCGACATCTTCATGCGCGACCGCGCCCATCGCGCGACGGCGCTGGTGAGCGTGGCGTCGGACGGCACGCCGGGCACCGGCCCGAGCGGCCTGATCTACTCGAAGAACGACCTGTCGATGAGCCCCGACGGACACTGGCTGGTGTTCGCCTCGCAGGCGAGCAACTTCGTGGCCGACGGAGGGTTCGGCTTCGCGCAGATCTACCTTCGCGACCTGGTGGGCGGAAGCACGACGCTGGTGAGCACCGCGAGCGGCGGCGGATCCGGGATCGGCGACAGCGTCTCGCCGGTCATCAGCGACGATGGCCGCTTCGTGGCGTTCGCCTCGCTGGCGTCGAACCTCATCGACAACGACGGCAACGGCGATTGCGACGTGTTCGTGCGCGACGTGGTGAACAACACCACCACCCGCGCCAGCGTGGCCTCGGACGGCTCGGAGGCGCACGGCTGCAGCGGTTTCTTCACCAGCACGCGTGACCTCTCGATCAGCGCCGACGGCCGTTACGTGGCGTTCGCGTCCACCGCCCCCGACCTGGTCGCCAACGACGACAACGGCAACTCGGACGTGTTCGTCCACGACATGCAGACCGGCTCCACGGTGCGAGCCAGCGTCTCGACGCTCGGCGCGCAGGCCCACGGCGACAGCGTCGCGCCGGCGCTCAGCCCGGACGGCCGCTACCTGGCGTTCAGCTCGGTCGCGACGGACCTCTCGCCCGCCGCGACCAACGGCCAGGAACAGGTGTTCCTGCGCGACCTGCAGGGCGGCACCACCCAGCTGGTCAGCGTCGATCCCAACGGCGTGCAGGGGAACGGCGGCAGCTTCACCTCCGCGATCACGCCCCATGCGGCTCAGATCGTGTACGTCTCCTTCGCGAGCAACCTGGTGGCGGGGGACGCGAACTCGGCCCCCGACGTGTTCCTGCGCGATACCGCGACCAGCACCACCAAGCTCGTGTCGCTTTCGTCGAGCAGCACCACCCCCAACGGGGCGAGCGGCACCAGCTACATCGGCACCGGTGCGGGAATCACGATCACCACCGATGGGCGATACGTGGTCTTCGATTCGGCGGCGAGCAACATGGTGGCCCGCGACACCAACCAGCTGGGCGACGTCTACCTGCGCGACATGACGGTCCCCAAGCCCGCCGCCGCGGACAATTAGGCCGCTGCGCCCGACGATGCTCTTCCGCACCGCGCTGCTGCTCGGCAGCGCGGTGCTCTTGCTCGCGTCGATGCAACGTCGCGGTGCCGGGGCGCTAGCGCCGCAGCGCGCCGGTGCCGCCGTATTTCGCGAGCAGCTCCGGGGAGATGCGCCGGGTGTGCGCGATCTCGCTGAGAACCCCGGCCGCTTCCGTGGGAGTGCGCGCGAAGGTGTCGTGGTCGAGGGTGTAGAGGCCGAAGCGGATCGAGTAGCCCTGAGCCCACTCGAAATTGTCGAGCAAGGACCAGTGGAAATACCCACGTAGGTCGATGCCCGAGTCGACGATGCGCCGCACCTGCACGAGGTGACGCACCAGGCTCTGCGCGCGCAGGCTGCCGCCGATCGCATAGTCTTGCTCGCGGACGCCGTAGCCGTTCTCGGTGATGACCAGCGGCGTCGACGGGAAGCGGCTGGCCCAGAGCTGCGCCACGTCGTAGAGCGCCTCGGGCGCGTGGAGGCCGCCCCAGTGATAGGGGCCGGGACCCGAGTAGTTGGGAATCGGGAAGTCGGGGTAGGGGGCGCGCGGGCAGCCGAGCAGGTCGAGCACCAGGGGGCCCAACGGGCCCACGAACGTGGCGATCTCGTCCTCGCACGGGACCGAGTTGAACGGATACTTGCCGAGGAACGGCAGCACCTTGGTCTCGCGGTAGTACTGGAGCCCCAGCCAGTCGAGCTTGTTCCGGTAGGCGGGGCGGTCCTCGTCGATGGTGCCGTCGAGATCGCGATCCAGCCCGCCGGCGACGATCCCGTTCACGAACGAGTAGTCGGGCGCGCCCGAGTTCTGGGCGGCCTGAACGTCCTTGGGATTGGTGGGATCGACGGGCTGGTACGCGGTGGTGGCGATGGTGAGGCCCACGCGAGCCGCGACGCCGTCACCGTCGGCGTCGACGGTGTCGTTCGCGTGGATCGCGTCGTAGCACTGCGCGTGAGCGCTCAGGTACTGATCGAAGACCTTCGAGAAGGTGCCGGTGATGTCGCTCGGCAGCGGCGCGAAATCGCCCGGCGGGAAGCTGCCGCCGGTGTAGCCGCTCAGGAAGTAGACGTTGGGCTCGTTGAAGGTCGCCCACCAGTCGACCTGGTTCCCGAATTCCGAAGCCATGCGGCCGCAGAAGCTCGCCAGCTGCTTGGCGACCTCCGGATTCGACCAGCCGCACAGGTTGGCGTCTGACGGCCCATTGGCGCACTGCGGATCGCGCAGGTCGTCCACCCAGACGGGATTGGTGAAGTGGTGGAGCGTCACGTACGGCGTGAGCCCGTGCGCGACCACCGAGTCGAGCACCGCGTGGTAGTGGGCGATCTCGTGCTCGTCGAACACGCCCTTTTGCGGCATGACCCGGCTCCACTCGATCGAGAACCGGTATGCGTCGAGCCCCATGTCCTGCACGAGCTGATGGTCGGTGTCGTAGAGCTCGTAGCTGTTGGCGGCCGCTCCGGCGGGCTCGTGGGTCTTGCCGGCGAACGCGGGCAGCGTCGTGAACTGGTACCAGTCGTTGCCGGTGAGCCCGCCCTCGACCTGCTCGGCCGCCGTCGCGGCGCCGAGCACGAATCCCTTGGGAATGCGGATCGAGCCGTCACTCGACGACGAACCGCCTCCGCACCCGAGCCCGATCGTGGACGCGGCGACGGCGAACCAGAAAGCGAGCAAGCACCGGCATCTCATGACTGCCGGATCGTAGCACTCGTATCCGTGACGGCGCCGCCGTCGCGACGGGCGGTAGCGAGGGCCGCAGACTTCGGAAGCTACGCCGCGCTGGCGCCCGCGCCCTCTTTGCCCTTCACGCCGTACTCGCGGTAGCCGTCGGCGCGAATCTCGCGCAGGTAGTAGCGGCTGTCCGGGATCGTCGCCCACTCGCTGGTGAGACGTGCCGCGTACTTGTCGCGGTCGAACTTGTCGAAGGCCACGCGGTCCTCGTAATCGCCGGTGACCAGCCACGCGCGCTGCTTGAGCTTCTCGCCGAGGCCGATCTTTCCGATCGCCTCCGCGGCGCCCGGCACGATGGTTCCCGAGAACACCACCATCGTGTTGCCGCTGCCGTAGGACGCGAACAGGATGCGCTTCCCTTCGATCCCGTCGCCGAGCCGCTTGAGCTCGCTCTCGAGCAGGTTCGCGAGGCACAGGTAGAGCGAGCAGGTGTAGAGATTGCCCGCGAGCGCGGTGCCGTGCAGCGACTCGGGGAGACGCAGCCGCTCGAGCTCGGCTTGCGCGGCCTCGGGCGAGATGCCGCGCGCCTTGGCGAGCAGGTCGGTGAGCGCCTCGACCGGCATCTGCCGGAACGGCGCGTGCAGCAGCACGTAATCGAAGTGGTCGAGGAAGTGCTTGCCGTGCGGCACCTCGATCATGCCGCTCTTCAAGGCCTTGTCCTTGAAGCTCTGGTAGGCGCCGAGCAGCGCGTCCTTGTAGCACTGCACCGAGAACTTGCCGCGCGCCTTGGCGACCGTGGAGCCGATGTTGCGGAAGAAATCGTCGACGCTCTGGCTGTTGTAGCCGACCACGCCGAGATCGAGCCGCAAGAGCTTGGGGTCGGGCTCGACCAGCAAGCTCACCGCGCCGGCGCCTTGCGTGAACTCGGCGGTGGAGACGAGATCGTAGCGGGACGTGTCGCCCATCGTGACGACGGCCGGCGCGGCGAGGCCGCGAATCGAGTCGATGGCGATTTGGCTGGTGGCGCCGAGCAGCCCGTAGGTGCCGCCCGCGCACGCGTGCTTCACCTCGTAGATGCTGGTGTCGGGCCCGATCCGGACGCCGTCCTGCTCGAGCAGCCCCTGCGCGAAGCTCGAGAGCGGCTTGGCGTGGTCCATCGCGGTCTCGGTCCCGCACACGAACTGGCTGACCCGCGTCGGGTCGACGCCGGTGGTGTGCACCAGGTCGCGCACCGACTCGGCGATCATCGTGACCGTGTCTTCCCAGACCTCGGGAATGCGCATTTCCTGCTGGCCCGTGTAGCGCAGCGATTTCACGAAGTCGCGCGAGTCGCCGTCCAAGCGGGTGGCGTTCCGCTCCTCTGCCAGCGGCTCGAGCCGGACCGCGCGTCCCGGCAGGTAGACGGAGAGCCCGCTCAATCCGATGGGCGGGAGGGGGCTCGCACCGGTGAACTTCACGTCGCTCTGGCTCATTCTCGAGGTCCTTTCCGGTTTCTTCTCGGGTCGTTTCGTTCGCGAAGTGTCTGGGAGGGCGCGGGTGGTGTCAAGATGACGCGGGGAGTCATCGCAAACCTTCGCCGCGGCCGCCGGGCACATCCTTCCTGCCGATCTTGGACGATTCGTGCAGGGAATGAATTTCGGGTGCATGGGCGACCGCGACCGCCGCCGCGGCGGCGAACGCGGCGACCAGCGGATGATTGCGCCCGTCGAGCGCCGCGCGCTCGGGCTGGAAGAGCGTCGCGACGAAGAAGGGATGGCCGTCGAGCGCGATGGCCCGGATCTCGCCCGACTCGTCCCGAGCGGCCACCCGCAGCGGCCCGCTGTCGAGCCGAGCGGCGTAGCGCGGACTGAGCCCGAACCGGCAGTGGTAGCCTTCCACGACCTCCGGCGAGCCGTAGATTTCCGCGAGCTTTGAACCGGACACCGGCCGCACCCGGCCGCTCGTCTCGACCAGACCGCACGCGAGCGGCGCGATGACCGGATCGTCTGCTTCGGGATCGGTCTCCGCGTGCGCGGCGCCGCGCACGCCCCACACGTGCTCGGCATAGTCGAGCAGGGCGTGCTGGAATCCGCCGCAGGTTCCGAGGAACGGCCGGCCGCTCTCGCGAGCGAAGCGGATCGCAGCGAGCGCGCCGGATGTATTCGCGTAGGGGCTCGCCGGCACGCACCACACGGCCGCGAAGGCCGCGAGCTGGTCCTGCACGTCAGCGCCGAGATCGGCCGTCGGTATCCACTCCCACCAGAGAGCGAGGCGCGCCTCCTCGGCGGCTCTCTCGAGAGCGACCGGGATGGCGCGGTGGGCGATCACGGCGCCTGGATCGGGATCTCCGATGAGCGCGATCCGGCTTCGCGCGTCGTGGCTCACTTCGCCGCACCCTCCGCGACGGGCGGCGAGCGCTTCGGCGGCTCGTGTCGCGGCACCACACTGATCGAGCCGTTGGTCTCGAGCACCGCGAGGTGCACCTCCTCGGGCGAGGCGCAGCCGCCCTGGCGGAGGGCGGCGTCGAGCTCGTGGTGCGTGAGCTGCGCGTCCTTCATCACCTCGTGGTAGACGCGGCCGTTGTGGATGAGCACCTGAGGCCGGCCCTCGATGATCGCCTCGAGGCGTTTGCTGCGATAGGTCGCGCGGCCGACCAGGTAGTTGACCGCGACCAGCGTGGTGGCGCTCAAGAGACCGCCGATGAGCGAGTTGTCACCGGCGTTGATCGAGTTCTGGACCGAGTTCGAGAGCACCAGGAGGAGCACCAAGTCGAAAGGCGCGAGCTGGCCGACCTGCCGCTTGCCGGTGATCCGCAACAGCACCAGCAAGAAGAGGTACACCAGCACCGCGCGGAGGATCAGCTCCCAGATGGGTACCGCGATCGCCCACATGCGCGGGCATTCTCTCAGAGTTTGTGAGGAATCGCAGTGTCGGTCGGTTCGGGGGCCTGTCCCCTCACCGGTACCTTCGAACCGA
>CAZYWA010000218.1:0-12013 GCA_964650975.1 uncultured bacterium | reverse complement strand
CCGAACCGACTGCTCGCGTGGATCCATGCCGGCGCCGAGAGGCGCCCGGCGAGCGTAGCGAGCGGACTTGGGGGTGGGGCCCCATGAAAATCGCACTTTTCATGGGGCGGGGGGCTGGAACAGCCCCCCGCAAAAGTCAGTCTTCGTCGAAGTAGAAGCGGCGTTTTCGTTCGAAGAAAGCGACCATCTCGCGGCGGGCCCGGTTGAGGTCGGCGCCGTCGAGGCGGACCGCGAGCGCCAGCTCCTTCGCGTAATTGACGATCGTCACGCGCTGCCAGTCGGCCTCGAACATCTCAATCATCAGGCCGTCGAGCAGCTCGTCGAGGAGCACCCGGAACTCGGCGGTCTCCATCGTCGCCGCGCGGCGCCGCTCGAGCTGCACCCGCTGCCCCAGCTCGTCCAGCACCGGCGGTCGGTTGCGGTCATCGGACATGGTCGGCCTCTCGGTCGTCCGGAAGCGTATCAGGCCGGTCAACTGGTGGGGCACGCCGGGACCGGGTGAAAATCGGTCCGCGCGCTTCTCTCGTGGAAGAGCGCGTGCTAGCGTGATGCGGTTTTCCCTTCCCCGGAGGATTGCCTTGGGTAGCGTGGTCAAGAAGCGTCGCAAGAAGATGCGCAAGCACAAGTACAAGAAGCTTCGCGCGCGGTTGCGTCACAAGAAGAAATGACGTCGGCGGGGCGCATGCGCGCATCCTGACTCCCGGCGTTGCTGGCGAGTTCCTTCGTGCAGCCCACTCGAACCGGACGTTGCCGCGCTTCCGACGGCACCGAGCTCCATTTCGAGGAGTACGGCAGCGGCACGCCCATCGTTCTCTGTAACGGTGTGGTTTGCACGATCGGCCCCTACTGGAGGTTCCTGATCGCGCACCTGGCGCGGCTGGGCCGGGTGATCGCGTGGGATTACCGCGGCCATGGCAAGTCGGCGGTCCCCGCCGACATCGAGAGCTGCGGGATCGACGTGCACGCGCGCGATCTGCGCTGCGTGCTCGACGCGACCGGCGTCGAGACCGCCACCCTGATCGGCCACAGCATGGGCTGCCAGGTGATCCTGGAGGCCTACCGCCAGTTCCCCGAGCGCATCCGCGGCCTGGTCCCGATCTGCGGGACCTACGGACACCCGTACCGCACGCTCTACGGGAACGATCTCATGGAGCGGTTCTACGATCCGATGCTGCGCGAGCTCCGGAAGTACCACGAGTCGATCGCGCGGATCGCGGACCTGGTGAAGCGCACGCCCATCCCGCAGCTCATCGCGCGCACCGGCGCCGTGCACTGGTACCTGGCGCCGTGGAGCGCGATGGAGGACTACTTCGAGCACGTATTCTCGATGAACACCGAGTTCCTGCTCACGGTGGTGCGGCGCATGGGCGAGCACACCGCCAAGGACGTGCTGCCCCGGATCGAGGTCCCCACGCTGGTGATCGCCGGCGAGAAGGACCCGTTCACCCCGCCCTCGGTCGCGTGGGAGATGCATCGCGACATCCGCGGCTCCGAGATTCTGGTGATCCCCAACGGCACCCACGTGGCGCAGATCGAGCACCCGGATCTGGTCGGGCTCCGGGTCGAGAAGTTCCTGCTCGATCATGCGCTGCTCGATCCAGCCCCCGCTCGCGGCGCGAGACGTCTGGCACGGGGGAACGGTCGAGCGCGCGCGGCCGGCCCGGCGCGCGCCTCACCGAGGCCGGTGCGCCGGCCCGGTAGCCCCCGGCCGAGACGCGCTCCGAAGCCCGGGGGCGCATCCAAGCACGCTCTGCGGCGTGCCTCGCGTCCGTCTTGACCGCGTCGCGAACCGCGCGGGTCTGGTCGTCCGTCGCGATCGCCGCGGCAGCGCTACTGGGCTCGCCGCCCGCGCACGCCGACGACGACCAAGCCACGATCGCGCGTATTCCGGTGGCTCACCGTTTCGCGAGCGAGCTCGAGGGGCCGGCGCGCACCGCGCTCACGCCGCAGGGAACCTTGGTCGTGGACGGAGCGAGCAACTCGTTCATCGTGCGCGACACGCCGTCGGGAATCGCGGCGCTGCGAAGCTTGCTGGCCGCGCTCGACGTGGCTCCCCGTCAGGTCACGGTGAACGTGCGCACCTGGAGCCGGGAGGAGCTGGAACGGTCCCGAGCGGAGGTGCACGCCGGCGACGCCGCGGGCGGCGTCGCCGGCGGAAACCCGCCGCCCGAACGTTCCGGGCTCGCGATCGGTTTGGTGCTGAGCGGGGAAATCGCCAAGGGACGGGGACGGATCGCGCAGACGGTGGTGGTCCAGAGCGGGCAGGATGCGGAGATCCACGTCGGCGGCACCCAGCCGGTCGCCGCGCCCGACGGACGCCGCCGCAGCGAGATCATGATGCTCGACTTCGGACAGGCGCTCCGGGTCCGCCCCACTGTCCTCGGCGACGGCTCGGTGCGGCTCGACATCCAGCCGAGCGATCGCTCGCCGCTCGACCCGCGAAGCGGCGTCGCGAGCGCTCGCGGGCTCTCGACCGTGGTGGTCGTGCGTCCCGGCGACGCGGTGGTGATCGGCGGCGTCGAGCGGAGCGCGAGCGCGGAACGGCAAACCGTGCCTGCCTCGAATTCGTCCACCTCGGCCAGCCAATCGCTGGTCTACTCGCTCGACGTGTCGCTCGACGAAGCACGCTAGGCCCGCGGAGGGAACGCCGTCATGGAACCCAAGCTCGCCGTCTTCGTCGACTTCGAGAACATCGAGCGCGGCATCGAGGAAGCGGGGCTGGGCCGGTTCCAGCTCGAGCTGGTGCTCGGCCGGCTGCGCGAGAAGGGCAAGGTGATCGTCTCGCGCGCCTATGCCGACTGGGGCCGCTACTCGGGCTACAAGTTCGACTTCCAGGACTATGGCGTCGACCTGATCGAGCTGCCCTCGCGACGCAAGGGCCAGAAGAACATGGCCGACATCAAGATGGTCGTGGACGCGCTCGATTACGCGTGGAAGTGGGAGTACCTCGACTCGTTCGTGATCGTGTCGGGCGACAGCGATTTCACGCCCCTCATCTCCAAGCTGCGCGAGTACAACCGCTTCGTCATGGGCATGGGCGTCCGCAAATCCACCTCGACGCTCATCGCCGACACCTGCGACGAGTTCGTCTACTACGACGATCTGGTGCGCCTGAAGGAGAAGCAGCGCGAGCGCCGCCGCATCGACGACGACCCCAGTCAGATCTTCACGCTGCTGGTCGAGACCGTGGACGCGCTCAAGGCCAGCCACGAGGTCATCCTGAGCTCGATGATCAAGCAGACCCTGCTGCGGAAGAAGCCCGACTTCGACGAGCGGGCACTCGGCTTCCGCACCTTCAAGAAGCTGCTCGAGACCGCGCGCGACAAGGGCCTGATCGGCCTGCTGCGCGACGAGCGCAGCGGGACCTACCGGATCGTCGACGCGGAGGAGGGATCCGCCACGATCGCCCGCTCTTGAGAGGCTCTCGGAACCAGCACGCGCCGAAGGCGCGCGGCTCGCGAAGCAAGCCGGCTTGGGGGTGGACCCCGTCCGAATTCACGTCGGACGGGGCGGGGGGCTGGAACAGCCCCCCGCGGGAGCATCGGCTCCTGAGAGGCTCGCCCCGCGAGCCTCTCAGGACCGCTCGATCCGAACGACCAGGGACGGGTTCGCCCCCGGAAGGCGCCGCAGGGTGAGCGCACCGGTCTCGTCGGTGGCGAGGCCGCGCACCGCGACCACCCGGTTGAGCGGAATCACCCGCTCGATGAACTTGAAGCCGAGCGTCTGCACGTCGGCGCGCATCTCCACGTCCGCCGTCACCACGAACGGGAATTCCTTGACCTTGATCTTGGCCTCGGTCTGACTGGCGAGCCCCACCCGCTCGAAGCGCTCGACCACGGTCTCCGATTCGAACACCGCGCCCGCGGGATCGACCAGAATTTCCTCGCCGTCCCGCTCGCCGATCCAGAACACGGCACACGAGCGCCGCTTCGCGACCAGCACGTCCTGGCCGCTCGAGGAATCCTGATCGCCGAGCAGCGGCAACGCCGCTTCACGCTGCTTGCGCTTCCACTGCCGCTCGACCACGTACTCGTAGTAGATGCACGGGCGCGAATCGAATCCGGAGCGCAGCGCTGCGGGAGTGCGCGCCATGCCGATCGCCTCGACGGGCATGCGAAACGATCCCTTGGGATGTTTCCCGCGATGCTCCTGATAGGTGCGCAGCAGATCGCGCACCGTGACGCGGGCGCCCAGGTGCGTAGCGCCGCTCGGCGCCTCGCTCTCGGGGCGTTGCATCATGCGCATGGATCGATCCGACCGGGTACGCGCTGCAACGCCATGGCGCGACCGCCTCGATCACTCGAAGATGTCCCGCACGCGATCGAAGAATCCCTTGTCCGACGTGGGAGCCTCGCCCTCCTCACGCGCCAGCGCCTCGAGCAGCTCGCGCTGGCGTGGCGTGAGCTCCGCCGGGATCCGCACGTTCACGCGCACGTGCAGGTCGCCGCGGGCGCCGCCGTTCGGTCCCGGCAGGCCCTTCGACCGCAAACGATATACCCGTCCCGGCTGGGTGCCAGGCTGGGTCTTCATCCGGATCGGCCCTTCGAGCGTCGGCACCTGGAAGTCGCCGCCCAGCGCCGCTTGCGTCATGGTGAGTGCCAAGTCGTACACCAGATCCGAGCCCTGGCGCTTGAACTGCGGATGCTCCTGGATCTGCACCACCACGTAGAGATCGCCCGCTCCTCCGCCGCCCTGCCCCATCTCGCCCTCGCCCTGCAGGCGCAGCCGACTCTCGTTCTCGACGCCCGGCGGTACTCGCACCTTGAGCTCGTGGCGTGCCTTCACCGCCCCGGCGCCCTGGCAGCGCGAGCACGGATCGCGGACGATGCGGCCCCGGCCCTCGCACTGGGTGCACGCCTTCGACACGCTGAAGAAGCCCTGCTGCAAGCGCACCTGGCCGGTGCCCTTGCACGCGGTGCACGTGACGGATCCGGCCGCCGTCGCGGCGCCACTGCCGTTGCACTGCGCGCACGGCCGGCGGCGCGGCACGCGGATCCGCTTCTCCGCGCCGAACGCCGCTTCCTCGAGGGTGATCTCGAGGTTGTAGCGAAGGTCCGAGCCGCGCTCGCCGCGTCCAGCCGCACCCGGCGGACGGCCGCCGAAGATGTCGTTGAAGAGATCGCCGAACAGGTCCTGGAAGTTGCCGGCTCCCTGGAATCCGGTGCCAGGGCGCGCGCCCGCGAACGGGTTTCCCGCGGTGCCGAAGCGATCGTAGTTGGCGCGCTTCGGTGGATCGCTGAGCACGCCGTACGCCTCGGAGATTTGCTTGAACCGCTCCTCGGCCTGCGGATCGTCCGGGTTCTTGTCGGGGTGGTACTGATGCGCGAGCCGCCGGTAGGCCTTCTTGATCTCGTCGGCGGACGCGTTCCTCTCGACACCGAGCAATTGGTAGTAGTCCCGCGGCTGGTTCACGACGGCACGGTCCCCCCGTTGCCTTCGCCGGCCGGGCCTCGGAGCAGCTGCCCGAGGCCGCGCGCCACCAGGTGCATTTCCTCGAGGTCGGCGCTCCGGATCGCGCGGTGCGCCTCGGCGGCGGCTCGCTCGGCGCGTCGCTCGCCGGCGACCGAGCCGCGGAAGCGGCCTTCGCCGATCATCCGTCGCAACAGCAGGCTCTGGCCGTCGAGCATGAGGCGGGTCTTCGACAAGAGCTCGCGGTCGCGCGACGCTCCGGCCAGGCGCTCGACCTCCGCGACCACGTCCCCCGTCGCCGGAGCGGAATCGGGCGTGGGCTCGAGCTGCACCGACTCCAGGCTCCCCGGCGAGCGCACGGCCACGCCGAGCTTCCCGTCCGATCCGGCTTCCACGACCAGCTCGACCCGGCGGAAATCCTGGCGAGGACCGCCGCTCGTGGGAAGGCGGAACGACGCCATCGGCACTCCCTGATCGGCCCGCTCCACGTCACCTTCGACCAGCTCCACCGGCTCGCGTCCCAGCGCGGCCGCCGGATAGGGTCCGGACACCGTGGCGGGCAGCGGCGCGAAGCGGTCGATGAAACGCAGCACGCCGCCGTCCGGGTTGCGGACCCCGATGGCGCGCGGCGCGACCTGCAGCAGGAACACGTCCGACGCGCGGCCCTCGCGGCGGGCGGCGTGGATGCCGGCGCCCATCGCGGACCACGGGGTCCGGCCGGGATCGATCGCCACGTTGCGCGCCTGCCGGGTCCGGAGGAGCTGCGCGAGAAACGTGAGCGACGGTGAATCGCCCGCGAGCACCCAGCGTTCCAGCGCCTTCGGGTCGGCGCCCTTGAACACCGCGGCCAGCTCCGCCTCGAACGCCTCGGTCAGCGGACGCGCCAGCTCGCGCAGCCCGTCGAGGTCGATCGGCGACTCCAGGTGGCGAGGCCCGGAGGCCGCGAGCGCCAGGAACGGCACCGACACCGATTCGTGCGCCTTGGGATTGGCGCGCAGGCTCGCGAGCGCCCGGTCGCACGCCGCGCGCAGCCGCACCACCGATCGCGGGCGGGTGCGCGCGTCGACCGCCAGATCACGATCGAGCGGCTCGCTCACGAAGCGCGCGAGAGCGGTGGTCAGATCGCTGCCCGCCGGCACCGATCGCGCGCCGTAGCGCACCACCTCGACGGCGTCGTCCGCGAGATCGAGCCATGCCACCGCGGCGCTGCCCACGTCGTGCAGCACCCATCCGATCACGCCGCGCTCTCCGGAGTCGTGGAGCGCGATGGCCGCCGCGGCGGCGCTCGGAAGCGCGTGCACACGCTCGAAGCCAGCCGCCTTGGCCGCGGTCACCAGACGGTTGCGGGCGCGCGCGCTGTACCAGCAGGGGTACGAGATCCCGGCCACCGATACCGGCTGGCCGACGGCGTCGCCCGCCAGGGTCCGGAGATGAGCGAGCCAGTGCGCCGCCAGGGCCGAGACGCTCCACGGCCGGCCGGCGAGCTCGAGCTCGAATCCGTGCTCGGCGGGCCGCGGCAACGGAAAGGGCAGCAGCGAGGGATCCTCGACGTCGAACGGGTGGTCGAGGCCGAGGAAGCTGGCGAGCTGCGTCGCGGTCCCCTCGGGCTCCGAAAACGAGGTCGCGACGGCCGGGGCTCCGAACGAAACCAGGCCGTCCGCGCCGAGGTGCATCACCGCCGGCCCCGCGGGGATCGCGGAGCGGCTGCAACGAAGCGCGGCGCCTTCGCCGGTCAGGACGACCGACGAGGCCTGGCGATCCGTGAAGTCGACGGCAAGGATGGGGTCGTGCGACGCCACATCGACCCTTTCACCCGTCGCGCCTCAGCGCGAGCCACGCTCCCGGGGCAAGCCGCGAAGCCACCCCGCCGAGCACCGCCGGATCGCTCCCGTGAAGTCAGCCGCCGTCACTGGAACCCGACGGCTCGTCGCCGCCCGTGGGCGCCGCGCCAGGGGGTGGGCCACCCAGCGCTACGCGGACCGTGCCGGTCTTGGGTTCCATTTTCGATCCTGCCTTCGCCACCGCCACCATCGCCGGACGCAGCAAACGGTCGCGGTAACGATAGCCCTTGACGTACTCGCTGGCGACGTGGCCGGGTGCGTGCTCGGCGCTCTCGAGCTGCGTCATGGCGTCGTGAAGCTGTGGATCGAAAGGCTGGCCGAGCGACGAGAAGGCCTCGACTCCGAATTTCCCGAGGGTGTGCAGGATCTGGTTGAGCGTGATCTTGACGCCTTCGAAGATCGCCCCGGCGTCGGTGCTGGCGGTGGAGGCGCCGAGCGCTCGCTCGAGGTTGTCGACCGCGGGCAGCAGCTCCTTCAACAGCTCCTCGTTCGCGTACTGGATCGCGTCGTTCTTGTCCTTGGCGGCGCGCCGGCGGTAGTTCTCGAAGTCGGCCTGCAGCCGGATGCGCGCGTCGTAGTTCTTCTCGCGTTCCGCCGCCGTCTCGCCGAGCTTTTCCTCGAGCTCGGCGATGCGTCGCTCGAGCTGCATGACCAGCTTGGCGGGAACCTTCTTGACCTTCTTGCGACCGTGCTCGGCCTCTTCCGGCGCGCCGCCCATGTCGGGCGCGCCCTCGGGAGCCGCCTCGCAGGTCTCGCCCATCCCGGCATCGCCGCGCCGCAGCTGCTCCAGGAATGCCTCCGCGAGCGCCGCGGCCTCGGCGGCCGCCTTCGACTTGTGCGCGCCTTCGTCGCCCAGCGCGCCGGCGTCGTGCCCGGCCTCGGGCGCCTCGGGCGACATCGATTCGCCCGGCAAGCTCGCCTGGTTCGGGTCTCGTTCGGACACGGGGAACCTCTCTTCCTTCGTGCTTTCGTTCGTCACCGGATCGCGGGAGCCGGCCGAGATGCTGGACCACCCAGAACCCACTCGAGCGATCGACGCGTGGCCGCCGACGCCGCGGCGCGCCGGCCTTTCAGCGGACGTCGAGGAAACGGCTGATCAGCTTGGCCGCGTGCTCCACCATCGGGATGACCCGAGAATAGTCGAGACGGGTCGGCCCGATGATCCCGATCGAGCCGAGCGCCGAGGTCCCGCAGCGGTAAGAAGACGACACGACCACCAGGTCGTCGACACCGTCGATCCCCGCGTCGGCGCCGATCGACACGCAAATCCCGCCCGCGACGCGCGCGCGGTCCAGGATGTTGACGATGCGCTCGCGATCCTCGAGCGCCTCGAACAGCGAGCGGATCCGGTCGGGCTCGGTGAACTCGGGGTGCCCGAGCAGATTCGATGTGCCCGAGACGAATACCGCGCCCTCGAGCTCCTGCTGGAACACCAGCCGGGTGATCTCCACGACACGGCGCGACAGATCGTCGGCCAGCGCGCGGTCGTGGGCCAGCTCGTCGAGCAGCCGGCCGCGAATCTCGCTGAGCGGCGCGCCCGTCAGGCGTTCGCACAAGAGCGCGGCGAGGCGGCTCAGCTGCGCCTGCGGCACGTCCTCGTCGAGACGCACCACCCGGTTCACGATCAAGCCGGCGGACGAGACGAAGATCACCAGCAGCTCGGCGGGCCTGAGGCGCACGAAATCGACGTGCTGGAACACCGCGTCCTCGAGCGTCGGTGCCAGCGCCATCCCGGGGCAGCCGGAAAGCCGCGACAGGACTCGCGAGGTTTCGCGCAAGCAATCCTGGATGCCGCCTTCGGCGCTCGCGGTCAGCGCGTCGAGCGACTGCCGGTCGGAGCGGCTCAGCGTGTAGTTTCCCGAGCGCAGCTCGACGAACCATCGAAACGCATGCTCGGTGGGAACGCGGCCCGCGGACGTGTACGGATGCGCGAGGAACCCGGCCTCCTCGAGATCCATCATCTCGTTCCGGACCGTGGCCGGGCTCACGTCCAGCCCATGCGACCGCGCCAGCGTGCGCGATCCCACGGGCTCCCCGGTGGCGATGTAGCTCTCCACCAGCAGCTCGAGGATGTGGAGGCTGCGTGACGACAGATCCTCGGCCGGCCGGGCAGGACCGGCGGCGGGTCTCGCCATCGCGACGGCTCTCGATTGCACTCGTGGGCTCATGGTGTTGTCGACACGCGCTTTCCACGCGGTTTTCGTCAACCTACCAGCGCCGATTTCGGCATGTCAAGCAACACCCCAAGTCTCGACGTTGCGCAAAATCGCATGATTTCCGATGGTTGCGTGCGATTAGCGGGTGCGCGGCCGGGCCCAGCGCCGACACCGCGAGCGAGGCATGAAGCAAACCGCGCGCCTACGAGAGGAATCCGGCGCTCATCCTCGGGGGACGGTGTTCTGCGTTGCCCTGTGGATGCTCGAGCGGTATTCTCACCGCCGATGGCGCGACCTCAGAAGCGGATCTCGCAGCGAGAGCTGGCCGAAATGCAGCTCCTCGACACGCTCGAGGACGTCGCGCGCCGCGTCGGCGTGGAGGTCGTGCACGATCACATCCGTGCCGAGGGCTTCAACTCGAGGGGCGGGGCCTGCCGCCTGCGCGAGCGCTGGATGATCCTGCTCGACCGCAAGATGGCGACCTCGGACAAGGTCGACCTGCTCGCGAACGAGCTCACGCGCTGGCCGCTCGACGACGTCTTCGTCCCGCCCGCCGTCCGGCACCTGCTCGAACCGCGCTCCGCCTCCTGACCGGCTCACGCCCGGCGCGCCAAGCGGCCGTCTCGATCGCATGACCTGGACACGAGGTCGCGTCCTTCCGCGATCTCGGCATCCCTCTCCGAGGAGAATCCGTCATGGGTGATCTGTTACTGGCGATCGACCAGGGCACCACCGGAACCCGGGTGATCGCGTACGACCGCGGAGCGCGTCCGGTCGCGCAGTCGTATCGCGAGTTCACGCAGTACTATCCCCAGCCTGGGTGGGTCGAGCACGACGCCGAGGAAATCTGGGAAAGCACGCTCACCACGCTTCGCGAATGCCTGGAGCGGGCCGACGCCGACCTTTCGCGGGTGCACGGCATCGGCATCACCAATCAGCGCGAGACCGTGGTGCTGTGGGACCGGGCGACGTCGAAGCCGGTGCACCGCGCCATCGTGTGGCAGTGCCGGCGCACCACCGATCTCTGCAACCAGCTCAAGAGCGAGGGGCGCGAGCCGCTCTTCCGTCGCAAGACCGGGCTGGTGCTCGACGCCTACTTCTCGGGCACCAAGATCCGCTGGATTCTCGATCGAGAGCCGGCGCTCGCCGCGCGCGCCAAAGCGGGTGAGCTCGCCGCGGGAACGATCGACAGCTGGCTGATCTGGAAGCTCACCGGCGGCGAGGTTCACGCCACCGATCCGACCAACGCGTCGCGCACGCTGCTCTACGACATCCACGCCCGCGACTGGGACGACCAGCTACTGAACGTGCTGCGCGTCCCCCGCAAGCTCTTGCCGGAGGTGCGCCGCTCGAGCAGCGACTTCGGCCGCGTCACCGCGAAGCTCGGCCTGGGCGGCACGCCGCCGATCGCCGGCGTCGCCGGCGACCAGCAAGCGGCGCTCTACGGTCAGGGTGCCTGGACCCCCGGGCTCGCCAAGAACACCTACGGCACCGGCTGCTTCCTGCTCATGAACACGGGTCGCGAGGGGGTGCACTCGAAGCGCGGATTGCTCACGACGCTCGCGTGCGACGCGTACGGCCGTCCCGCGTACGCGCTCGAAGGCTCGGTCTTCATCGCGGGCGCCGCGATCCAGTGGCTTCGCGACGAGGTCGGTCTTCTCGGCAGCGCCGCCGAATCGGAGGAGCTGGCGCGCTCGGTCGACGACACCGGCGGCGTCTACATGGTGCCGGCCTTCGTGGGGCTCGGAGCACCGTACTGGGACATGGACGCGCGCGGTGCCCTGGTCGGCCTCACCCGCGGCTCGAACCGCAAGCACCTGGTGCGCGCCACGCTCGAGTCGCTCGCTTACCAGACGCGCGACGTGTGCGACGCGATGCGAGCGGACGCCGGGCTCGACTTGGCGGAGCTGCGCGTCGACGGTGGCGCCTGCCGGAACGACTTCTTGATGCAGTTCCAGGCCGACATCCTCGGTGTGGTGGTCGACCGGCCCACCGTGATCGAGACCACCGCACTCGGCGCCGCGTTTCTGGCCGGACTGGGCTGTGGATTCTGGGCGTCCCCGGACGAAGTGGCCGGAGTGCGCGAGACCAACCGGCGCTTCGAACCGTCGATGGACCGCGATCGGGCGGAGCGGCTCTACGACGGATGGAAGCAAGCGGTCGTGCGCGTGCGCAGCGAAGTCGCGCACCCCTCCGCTGCAGCGCGCCCCGCGAAGCGCCGTGCGTCACCGCGCCCCAAAAGGCCGGCGAAGAAGGCCGCCGCCGCCCGCGCGAAGCCGTCGCCGCGAAAGCCCAGGCCGGCCGCGCCCAAGCGCCGCTCTCCGGCCACGAAGCGACGCCGCTGATTTTCCGAGTGTGAGAAATCCCCGGTCAGTCGGTTCGGGGAGCTTTCACTCGCCGTCGCTCGCGCGGATCCCGCCCCGCAAAGACCGCGCTCTTTGCGGGGCGGGGGCTGGAACGCCTCCCTCGGGCGACTCAGAAGGTGTGGACAAAAGAAATTCAGCCGCTTGGATCAGCTGCATACGTCGCGGGAAACCTCTCGAGCGTCTGTCCCCTGGTCGTGGAGGGCTGCGGTCCCTCGCAGCCGCAGGCGTCCATCTTGGTTCA
>CAZYWA010000217.1:0-12043 GCA_964650975.1 uncultured bacterium | reverse complement strand
ATCCCAAGCGCGTCTACCTGATGAGCTGGTCGAACGGCGCGTTTCTCGCGCACCTGCTCGCGTTGCTCCATCCGGAGGCGTTCGCGGCGGCCGCGTCCTTCGCGGGCGGCGACCCGTTCTCGCGCGGCCCGTGCGTGACGCCGGTGCCGAGCCCCGCGCGCAGGGTGCCGATCATGCTGGTGCAGGCCGCGTGCGATCCGCTGATGTTCTGCAGCGAGGCGCAGGCGTGGATCACGACCCTGCGGAAGAGCGGCTGGTCGAGCGCCATGGCCCAGATCGTGATCACCGACACCACCAAGACCCAGGTGCTCGGCGTCTGCGATCAGGGCTCGCCGACCCAGGAGCGCGAGTGCCCGAAGACCGCGCATTTCACCTACGCCAACGGGCAGCTCGCGACCATGTTCTCGTTCCTCAAGCAGTACACGCTGCCATGAGCGAGCGGGTCGGTCGATCGGTGCGTCGGGCGGCGCTCGCGATGGGCGCGTCGCTGGCGCTCGCGGCGCTGGGCTGCGGCGAGCGCGCGCTCCACCCCAGCGATCCGGCCGCGGACTTGGCCCTCGGCGAGCTCGAGGATGCGGCGCTCTTCTCGGACGGCACCGTGGTCGCCGCGGGCCACACCGGGATGGACGGTGCGCGCAACCTGGCGGTGGTGGCGTTCGACGCGTTCGGCACGCCGCGCTGGCTACGGGAGGAAGCGATCGACCCCACGGTCGACGCTCGCGCCGACGCCGTCGAGGTCGACGCCGGCGATCGCGTGCTGGTGGCCGGCAGCATCCTTTCGCCCACATCCAGCCGCGGAGTGGTGCTGGCTTACGACAAGAGCGGTGCGCCGCTCTGGCAGACCGAGCCGTTCGCCCAGGGGTCGGCCGAGCTCTACGCACTCGCGGTGCAAGGCAGCGCGGTTTACGTGACCGGCTATGCGCGCCATGCGGACCCGCACGCGAGCCCGACCGAGCCGCCCATCCAGGGGATCGCGGTGGCGCGCCTCGACGCGGCGAGCGGCGTCGTCGAGTGGCAGGACATCGCGGCGGAGACGCCCGATCCGCTGCGGGTGAGCGCCGGGCTCTCGATCGCGGTGGATGCGAGCGGCGTCGTGGGCGTGGGCGGTGTCGCCGGATTCCCGGACTCGCGCATCGAGTGGTTCGTGGGAACGTGGACCTCGGGCGGCGAGCGTCGCTGGCAGGACGTGCAGGACGGCCCGCCCGGGAGCGCCGCGCCCTCGGCGGAAACCGGTCAGATCGACGTCGCGCGCAAGGTGGCGTTCGATTCGCAGGGCGATCTCTACGCGGTCGGCGATCTGGCCTTCGAGCAGCTCGGCACGGACCTGACGCTGCTCAAGTACGCCCCCGACGGCTCGCGCTCGTGGATGTTCCGTCGCGACCAGGTCCTGGCCGACGGCACGCCCTCCTTCGACGAAGGGCACGCGCTCGCGGTGGGCGCCGACGGCGAATGGGTCGCGGGCGGGATGGCGATGCTCGGCGACGGCTACGTCGAAGCGGAGGGCCTCGCCGCGAACCTCGATCCCGGCGGTGCCGTTCGCTGGGCGGCGCAGCTCTCGGATCCGTCGCTGAGCGGCGAGGAGATCGACGACCTGGTGCCGGACCCGGACGGTCCCCTCTACTACGGCGGATCGGACTCGGACGGCAGCATCGGCAAGCACGTGGTGATCGAGAAGGTCGACCGCGACGGCACGCCGCTCTGGACGCGCCACCTGACGCGCGAGGGCGACTCGTCCCACGACCTCGATCGGGTGAACCGGTTGCTGCTGGGAACCTCGGGCGATCTCATTGCGGTAGGCGAGGACCGCGGCGGGCCGAACGTTCCCGACGAGCCGCTCGCGATGAGCCTCGATCGCGTGACCGGCGATCTCCTGTGGGCTTACCCGCCAGGGCTCACCGCGCGCGCCGTGATCGAGTGAGCGCCGGGCGGGCCGAGATCGAGCGCCGCCTCGAAGAAGCCCACGATCCCCGGCACGTCGTTCGCGATCCAGGGCGCGGGGTCGGGGGGATTGAATTCCCAGAAGAGCCGGTCCGCGCGCCGGAAGCGAATCACGTCCACCCAGATCGGATAGTGCTCGATGCAGAGCGCCCAGGTGCCGAACGCGTGGTGCTGATGATCCTCTTGCTCGCCGGTGAAGCGATCGAGCGCCGGCAACGACAGGCGTCGATAGCGCGAGCGCGGCTGCGCCAGGCCGAAGGCACGGCACAGCGTCCGATACGCGGCGACGTGCGCGCGGCGCTCGAGGCAGGGTGGAATCATCATGCCCCACGTGGAATGAAGGTTGGCGCTGGCGGCGAAGGGCACCTGGCGCAGCAGCGCGTCGAGTGACGCGGTCTCGGGCTCGCTGAGCGCGCACGAGCCCCGGTAGAACGGGTTCGCGGGGTCGTCGGAGCCGGTGCGCCAGCCACCCAGCGTGCTCAGCACCGGGCGCTGCGGAGCGGGCAGCGGAAAGTTCCGGTTGAGATCGACACCGCGCGCGTTGGTGCGCAGCCGCTTGAGCTCGCCCTGGCCCTCGCGCGCCCAGGTGCGCGCGTACGCGTCCGGATTGAGCGACGGCAACACCCAGATCTCGGCGCGCGAGCGCAATTGCGCGAGGGACGGGAACGGGTTGCGCATGGCTTCCAGCAGCCCGAGCGCCACCTCGCTGCCGATGTATTCGAGCCCATGGATGCCGGCGCAGACCAGCACGTGCCTCGGCGAGCCGCCGGGTGCGGAGCTGGCCGATCGGGTCGCCGCCGCCCTGGGCACCCGCGCGACCCGGATCTCCCGCCCTTCGTGGCTCCGCCCGAGGACCCGCAGCTCGGCTCCCAGCGAGCGGGCCAGCTCGTCGAGCCGGGAGTCGCGTTCCTCGGGCGATCGGTACGGAGCGAGCGGATGCGCCATCGCCCCGAATCATGCCCACCAGGTGACGATCGCGGCCAGCGGCGACGCGGCGCGAGCACGACCGCTTCCCACCGAGACCGCCATACCGGAGGTTGAAGCCGACGCGCGCGGCTGGCGGCTGGCTACACCCGCCAGCCGACCAGCGCCGATCAATGCTGCTGCTCGCGCCGGGCTCGGATTCCACAGGGCCGTGGATGCAACGATGGCGAAAGAAGCCGCGATGGAGCGTCGAATCACGAGTGCACCTCCGGGGTGGCGCGCCGGCGTGGCCAAGAACGGGTGTAGGGATCTCTGGTTAGGCCTCATTTTTTCGTCAAGCCATTTGCTCGCGACCGGCGCGCGCTGCGACACGGCAACCGGAGGTCGCCCAGGCGGGTACATTGAGGCGTGGTGGGCGACATGGACCCGAAGGCGAGACCGATCGCTCGAATCGGCATGGCGATGCTGCTGGCGCTGGGGGCCGCGTGCAGCGCCGCGCGGCCGCCCGCGGCGTCGTCGCCTGGCGCGCAGGTCGAAAGCGACGATCAGCTGGAGCGCCAGGAGCAGCAAGACCAGCCGAGCTGGTACGAGACCGAGCCCGGCCCGCTACGGGACGACGACGATTTCTCTCGCTGGATGGGGGATCCGTACGATCCTGGCTTCACCTTCGACTGGCTGGGCGGCGGTGCTTACGCGCCGAACCTGCCGTACGGCTACCCGTTCGCGTTCGCGCCGTTCTGGGCGTGCCCGGGATGCTTCGAACCGCCTCAGCATCACCCGCGGCCGAGAAAGCCGCCGCCTCCACCGCCGGTGCATCCGCCGCCGCGGCCACCTCCGCCGCCCAAGATGCCGGACCCGAGTTGCGGCGGCCCGCAAAGCGGCGGCAAGCACGCGGGCGGCGCGGCGCGCCCGTGCGTGCCCTGAGCTGAGCTAGGTTTTTTGGGGGCCCGCGCCCCATGAAAAGCGATTTTCATGAGGCCTACTCCCGAGGCGGCTCGCTACCTGCTCGCCGGCGCGCACGGGCGGGCGCTGGCCAATTCAGGGGCCATCACGCCGCGGATCGCGCGCGCGCCGTGGGGCGCGCGCAATCCCTCGGCGCCGCAGCGTCCGATTGCACTCACCCGATTGCGTTCAGGTCCCAGTCGTAACGGCGATGAACGAGACCGAAGCCAGCGTCGAAGGCCCGAGCGAGGGCCTCGCGCCGCGCTCCCTCGAGATGCTCGACGAGAAAACGCCGCACGCCGTCCTCACCGCCGAAATCTCGCACGTAATATTTGTAGATGAGCGAGACCTGCACTTCACGTTTGGTGTCGACGATCTCCGTGTCGTTCTCCACGAACGACCGCGCGGCGAGATCGAGCTGCTCCTCGAGCCGCTCGCCGTCGTAAAACCCGATCGGCGGACACGCCTTCGCGGCGCACACCAGCGCCGTGTGAACACGCGGGTCGACGCGCGGGACGGCCAGCGCCAGACGCGGATCGCCCGCGTTGAAGGGGCGCGCCCGAGTCGCTGGGTGCGGCGAGTTCGCGCGCAGCACGCCGTTCTCGATCTCGTCGGGCGTGAAGAGGAGATCGCCGATCCGGTACGCCACCGAGCCGAAGAAGGACGGCACCTCCATCACCGACTTGCGGATGCGGAGCGCCACCACCCCGTGAATCACCAGCACGTTGTAAAGATTGATCCAGAACGCCTGCGCGGGCGCGCCACGCGGAAGGTCGGGCAGGTGGAGCGCCAGCAGCAGGCGGCTCGTCTCCTCGAGCAGCGCGAACGTCGGCGAGCTGGCGAGCTGCGCGTAACCCACGCCACGGCCGCCAGCGCCGAGAACCTCGCTTTCGAGCCGGCGCGTGAGCAACCGCAGCGTCGCGGCGATCTCGTCCGCCGGCCTCGGCCCCGGCGCTGGCGGCTCGCCCAGGTTCAGAATGCGACGCTCGAGCAACGACGCCGGCACCAACGCCTTCGCCAGCTCCAGCGGACTGCGCGCGCGACCCAGGATGTCGACCGCGTCGCGCACACTGCGGCTGATCTCGGTGAAGGCTGACATGGCAGGATTCTCGCGGCGCGGGGCGCTCGCGACAAGCGGCTCACCGGTATCGAGTCGCCGGACGTTTCCAGGAGCGAGTCAGCGCGGCTCGTTTCGCCCGGCGTGGCGTCCGACACCCGCGCCGAGCTACGCTGACGGCGCTCCAACTTCGGGAGGCTCACCATGGATTCGTGCGTCATCGCGGTGATGGAGATCGACTTTCGAAACGAGGTCGTCGAGCACCCGGGCAGCAGAGTGATCTTTTATATCGACGTTTAGCCCTCTCTCTACGCCGTGGCCGTCCTGCGCAACCTTCATCTGCTCGCCCTGGCGCTCCTCGCTTCGATCTCGATGCCCTGCCTGGCTGCGCAAGCGGAGCCACCTCGCCCGGTGCAGCTCGCCGATCTCGACGTCACGGACAGCTTCGGTGTCCACTCGCCTCGAGTGGCCGGGCCGGACGGGCTGGATATCGCGGAGGCGGTGTTCCGCTATCAGATGATCCAGTACACGGTCGCCCTGCTGCCGCATCGCATCCGATGCTTCTATCTCGTGATGCTCGATGGAGATCCGGACCAGCCCTTTCTCGATCGGTTCAAGGATCTCGAGACGCCGGTTCGCCGCGGAGCGCAGTACAACGCACTCGAGAGCTTCCGGTGCTCGGTGGATGCCGAAAAGCGTCTCTCCAGGTCCCGCGCGGAGGCCTCGGGAGGCTGCTGGCCAGATGCGTCGAAGCCCTACGGCGCGACCTACCTTCTCGAGCGGCAGGCGCGTGGCTGGGTGGTCGTGAACGAGTTTCCCCCGTGGCGACGGTGAGCGGGAGCGGTTTGGGGGGGTGCCGCGCCTGGGCATGGATCGTTGGCCTGCTGGTTCTTTCCGGGGCGCAGCCCGGTGCGGGTAGGCCCGAGGATCGGAGCGCTGATCGGCCCGCGATGGAGGCTCGGGGATCCGCGAACGGCTTCACGCCGGGTTTTTTCGACGCGCTGGACAAGGAAAGCGGGAATCTCTGCTTTTCGGGATCCAGCATCCGGACGGCGCTTGGGATGGCTGCGCTGGGTGCGCGGACCGAGACGCTGGCCGAATTCGTGGACGTGCTGGGGATCGATGCGGATCCATCGAAGAACGCGGCCGACGCAAAGGATGAGGCGGCTCGCTGGCGGAACGCCGCCCGAGCGGCCGAGCTCACGGTCGCGAATCGGCTCTGGGTCGAGGCGGACTACCCACTTGTCCAAGCATTCGTGCGCCAATCGCAGGACGGGTACGGGGCGCCGGCGACTCCGCTCGATTTCGCTGGCGCGCCCGAAGCGAGCCGGGACCAGATCAATCGCTGGGTGAGCCAGGCTACGAAAGGGAAGATTTCCGACCTCCTTCCGGGTGGTGCGATCGAGCCTGTGACTCGGCTCGTGCTCACGAATGCCGTCTACTTCAAGGGATTCTGGGCGACGCCATTCGACCCGTTCGACACGAGCGCCGCACGGTTCCACACGCCTGACGGCCCGAAGAACGTCCAAATGATGAACCTGACCGACTCGATGGGCTACGGCCGAGACGGCGCCAACCAGTTGGTGGAGCTTCCTTATCGAGACAGCGACCTGGCAATGCTCATCGTCCTCGGGGACGCCGCTGCCGCGACGAGCGGTCCTGCCCTCCCGTCGCAGGGGGTGTTCGAGACCTGGAGGAAGGCGCTGGCAACGCAGCCGGTGATGCTTTCCCTGCCGTGCTTCACCATCTCCTGGAAAGGGTCCGTCAAGCCAGAGTTACGGGCGATGGGTCTCAACCGCGCCTTCGACCCCGACACGGCGGACCTTTCCGGGATTTCGAGCTCGAAGGGCCGGCTCTTCGTGAGCGACGTCTTTCACTCAGCCTCTGTAACCGTGGACGAAACGGGCACGGAGGCCGTCGCGGCGACGGGCGTCACTATCAGAGTCACGAGCAAGAGGGTTGCCGACATCGTCGTGAACGTCGATCACCCGTTCCTCTTCTTTCTCGTGAACCGCAAGACCGGCGACATCCTCTTCGCGGGTCGGGTGACCGATCCGCCCGAGATCGTCTGATCGGCTACAGTCGACGAAGCATCCGAGATCTACTTGTCAGGATACGATCATGACATCCGCGGAATCTGCTTACCTCTCTCTGCTTGCAACCCTCTCGCTGTCATTTGCCGGTTTTTCGGCGGTAGTCGTCGCTCTCCGGGGTGCACGCGGAGGTGAGCTCTCCGATCGGCACCTCCGCCTCGTGCGCCTCTACATCGAGGGTGGCCTTCTGGTCACCGCTCTTGCGGTCTTTCCCGCGCTTTTGAACCTCCTTCGCATCCCGGCCACCGTGACTTGGTCGGTGTCCAGCGCGGCGGCTGCTTTGGTCTTTGCCATCGTTCTCTTGATCCAATTCCGCCGGCGCCGCGCGGTCGAGCCCGGGCGGTTTCCCGCATGGGTCATCGTCATCGATATCGTTTCGATCGTCGCGATTGCGGGGCTCTGCTTCAACGTCGCGGGTGTCCCGTACCCGCCGAGCGTGGGCCCCTTCGCCGTCGTCTTGACGTGGGCTCTTTGCATATTCGGCTTCATTTTCGTTCGAACCATCGAGCTGTTCTTGCACCGGCCGCCCCCGGCGTGACGCGATCACCGACGATGCAAATCACCTTCAGGTTCTTGATGGGGCCCTAAACTTCTTCGCGGATGCCTCGTTCATCGGGATTGCTGCATACGAATGGGTTGCGCAACGATAGGGCGCTTCATGGAGCGTGTCGGCCGATCGGCGCGGGCTCAGGGGCGAGCTTCGAGCACCATGTTGAACGGGGTCTCGCTCGCGCGTCGCATGCGGGTGAAGCCGCCCGCGTCGACCACCTCGCGGAGGCGCGCCTCTCCCGCCTGCGCGCCGAGCGCCGGACCGCCGAACGCGAGCGAATGGGGGACGCAGAGCATGGTCGACGCCGAGTAGTACACGCGGCCGACGCCGTTGTGGTTCCGTTCCGGCTTGTCGCTGGCGAACGGTTCCACGATCATCCAGGTGCCGTCCTTCGCGATCGTCTGTCGCACGCGTTTGGCCGCCCCCTTCGGGTCCTCCATGTCGTGCAAGCAGTCGAAGAAGCAGACGACGTCGTAGTCGTTGGCCGGGAAGTCGGTGGCCTTCGCCACCGCGAACTTCACGCGGTCGCCGACGCCCGCCGCCTCGGCGCGCTTCGTCGCGAGCTCGACCGAGCCGGCGTGGTAGTCGAAGCCCCAGAAGCGCGACTTCGGGAACGCCTGGGCCATCAAGATGGTCGACGCCCCGACACCGCATCCGACGTCGGCGACCTTGGCCCCCTGCTCGAGCTTCGCCGTGACACCTTCGAGAGCCGGGATCCAGGCGCTCACGAGATTGCCGATGTAGCTGGACCGGAAGAAGCGCTCGGTGCCTTGGAAAAGGCACGGGTGATGGTGACCCCACTCGAGGCCCTGGCCCGTGCGGAAGTTCTGCGCCGTCTTGTCGGTGGCTGCCCAGCACGCCGCGGCCACCTCGAAGAGGCCCGGGAAGAAGGCGGGGCTCGACTCGTCGGCGAGCACCGCGACGTGCTCCGGTGGGAGCGTGTAGCGCGTGGTCGCGGGATCGTAGACCACGTATTCGGCGGCCGCCTGCGCGTCGAGCCACTCTCGGATGTAGCGCTCGCTCGTCTCGGTGCGCTTCGCCAGCTCGGCGGCGGTCATCGGCCCGTGTGCCGCCATCGCCTTCCAGAGGCCGAGCCGGTCGCCGAGCACGACCAGGATCGAGCTGAGTGTGGCGCCGACGTCGCCGACGGCTTTGTTCACGAACGCGTTGAGCTTGCTCTCGTCGAGGTTGGCCATGGAGGGCTCCTTGTCGGTGATGGGACCGACGTTCCCAAGGAGCCGCGCGGGCGGCCCCTCGCCTCCAAGGCGTGACGAGCGACCGGAACATTGTTCCGGAGGGGCTACTTCTTCGTGCCGTCCGGCTCGTAGGCACAGAACGTCCCGGTCCGCACGGTCCAATCGAGGTGTTGACCGAGTACCTCGTCGTGCTGCGCGATCTTGCGGATCGCCTCCCGAACCCTGCGCTGCACCGTGATGCGTGCGCGCTCGGCGGCGGAGCCGGTCCGACGCTCGCGGCCTCCCAGGCCGACGGCGCCGGCGAGTTGCCGCACCAACATGTCGAGCTCCTCCCCGAGCCGCGACGCGCGCGCAGGATCGGCGACGCGCTCGGCCTCCGCGAGATCCTCGCGCAGATCCGCGATGCGCCGCTTGTAGGCGTCGCGCGCGCGGGAGTCGAGGATCGCGCCGGCGTCCCCGAGATCGACGCCGCGGGCGGTCTCGGGGTCGAACGCGAGCTCGAGCGCGTGTACCTCGGCCCCCGGGCGCTCGACCAGACGCGCGAGCATCCCGAAGCCGCGGACATCCTTGATCCGGAACGAGCGACCCGCTCGCTCGATGACCCAGTGGTCGCCGTCGCGCGTGAGCGTGAAGGCGGTGACGTCCGGCGCCATCCGGGAGCCCGCTGGCGGTGTGGCCGAGCTCTGGCCGATCGCCGCGCGCGCGCGCTGCTCGACCTCCGGCATGCCGAGCGCCAGGGCGCGCTCCAGCGCCTCCTCGAGATGGGCGCGGTCGCCCGTTCCCTCCCCCCACGTGAGGTGTACCCATGCGAGGTGGGCGCCGGCGTTCATGCGGGTGCTCAGCGCAAGGGCCCGCTCGCAGTGACGGACCGCCTCCTCCGTTCGCCCGTGAAGGAAGGCGATCGCCGCCTGCACGCGGGCGATCGGAGGGCCGCACGAAAAACCGAACGGGCCCCAGCAGGCGTTTGCATCCTCATCGGGTGCGATCGTCGACCCGAGGGCTGCGGCGACGTCGCCTAGACCGATCAGGGCCGCGGCTTCCGCGAGCGTCACGGTGGCCATGCGCGCCGACATGACGCTGGTGGTGCCGAGCTCGGCGACGGCCGCCCTGGCGCGAGCTCGGTCGCCGGCGTGTGCCGCGACCGTGGCCGTTGCCCAGGCGCCCAGCGTCGCACCGTCAGGCAGGGAGCCCATCACCCGAAGCGTCGGTGCTTCCTGGCGCACCAGGTCTTCCGAGCGTCCGGCGACGAACAGCATCGACAGCCGATGCACCTCGATGCAGCGCTCGGCGTTCGGGTCCGACGACTCGGGTGCGATGCGACGCGCCGCGGCGATGAACGCCTCGCACTCGTGGAAGCGTCCGTCGATCATCGCGCGCATCGAGCGCATGAGCGGCGTCTGCCAGAGGTAGCGCGGATGCCCGATCGACTCGGCGAGGGTCGCACGCGTTTCGATCGCCGCTTCGGCCGCGGCGACGGCCCCGCGCTCGATGTGGTCGCAACCCAGGCGCGTGAGTGCCCGGAGCTCGAGGATCCGGTCGCCGACCGCGCGCGCGTCGCGGAGTAGGTGCTCGTTCACCGAGACTCGCTCGGCCGGCGGCGCGAAATCCGCGTACGCCGCGCCCACGCCGACGGCGACGTCGAGTCGCGTGCGCACGTCGGTCTCTCCCTCGGCCACGCGTAGCGCCTGACGGGCCAGGCCGAGCGGCTCCTCGGGCGTGGCGCTGGGCGTGAGCGCGGCGGCGAGGCGGGCGAGGACTCGCGCCCGCAGGCGCACGTCCTCCGGCGCCTCGCTGCTCCCGAGGAGCGCGAGCGCCTCCCGCAGAACCTCGACGAGCTCGCCGCGGATCTCCGCGAGGACGTATTCGCCCCCTTGCCCCAGCGCGGCGCGGGCCAAGAGCCGCGCGTCGCCGGCGCGCCGCGCGATGGCGGCAGCCGCGCGGAACATCTCGCGCCCGCGAGCCGATCGCGCTCCCTCGGTCGACGCCCACCCCAATGCGATCATCACCTCCGCGCGCGTGTGGTCGTCCGGTGCGTAGGCTTCGGACACCTCGAGTGCCCGCTCGAGGAGCGCGATGGCCTCTTCGTACGCCAACTGCGCGCGCGCCCCCTCGGCGGCAAGGCACGCGAGGCGAACGGCCTCCACCGCGTCGCCGTGGGGCAGCGCCGCGAGGGCGTGGTGCGCCAGGGTCGGCACGAGCGCACTCGCCCCGTTCGCGACACGTCGCGCGAGCGCGGCCGCGATGCGCGCGTGCAGGGCGCGCGCGGCATGCTTGGTCAGATCGCGATAGAACACCTCGCGCACCAGGACGTGCGAGAACGCCGAGCGGTCCTCGCCCCGCCGCACGAGAAGGCCACGCGCCCTCGCGGCGTCCAGGTGGCGGCGCACCGCGCCCTCCGCGTCGCCCATGACTTCCGCGAGCAGGTCCACGGTCACCTCGCGGCCGAAGACGGCCGCGACCTCGAGCGCAGCCCGGAGCTCCGGCGGAGCGGCGCCGAGGCGCCCGCGCACCAGCGCCTGCACCCCGCCGCCGACCGCGACCTCGCGGAGCTCGTCGATGGTTGCCGCGGGCGCCCCGGCGGCGACGGCGCGCAACGTCTCGACGAGGAACAGCGGGTTGCCCTCGGTCAGCTCGAAGAGCCGGGCCGAGAGACCGATCTCGAAGCGGCCGATCTCGTGACGGACCACCTCCGCGACGTCCTCGCGCGGCAGGCCACTCAAGGGAATCCCTTCGCCTTCGCGGGCGATGCGCACGAGCGCGTCCGCGACACTCGCCGCGCGCGCTTCCGCGTCGCGCCACGTCGCGACGACCGCGATCTGGGTCCCGCGGAGGCCGCGCGCGATGAACGACAGGAGCTCGAGCGTCGCTCCGTCCGCCATGTGCAGGTCGTCGAAGATGAGCAAGAGCGGCGCGGCGCGCGCGCGTGCGCGGAGGTGAGAGGCCACGGCCTCGAACAGCTCGAAGCGCTCACGGGTGGGGTCGGCGCGCATTCCCTCGCCGGGTGCCTGACGCGGCGCCCGACCGACGAACTCCTGCACCTTCGCGGGCACATCCCGGTCCCCTTGGGCGAGCGTCTCGAGCAACTCGAGCCACGGCCAGTAAGCCGGTGCTCCGCCCGTCTCCCACGCCCGCCCCCAGGCCACCACGAAGCCGCGCTGCGCGGCGAGGTCCGCGAGCTCGTCGGCGAGGCGCGTCTTGCCGATGCCCGGCTCGCCGTGAACCACGCGGAGCCCGCCGCGTCCGGACGCCGCCGACGCGAGGAACCGCTCGAGCCCCGCGAGCTCGCGCCCACGCCCGATGAGCATGCGGGCGAGACTACCCCGGATTATTCATGAAGCGTTCT
>CAZYWA010000216.1:0-12061 GCA_964650975.1 uncultured bacterium | reverse complement strand
GTCCGACCGGTGCCACACCCACCAAAACTCCGATCTCATGAATGGATCGGGTTAACGAGCGCGGCGGGTTCGAATCTTGGACGTTAGCGAACAGTAAGTATCCATCCGAGACGGTTTGGCACCCGCCGCGTGTGCCCCGTGAATAGGGCGGCGCGATCGGTGTCGTCCATTGCTGCACTCCGGTCGCGTCGAGCTTGACGACCAGGTATGAAGGATCCGTGTCGGATACGAAACCGCAGAGAGCGAAGCCGCCGTCCGTGGCCTGCGCGATGCCGATCGGCTCGTTGTATCCGGAAAGCCCTGTCGCGAATTGGAAGTTGCTCGGATTGCAACCCACGGCGATCGCCGCGAACGCCATGGTCGCCATCCAGACACGACTCGACCAATAGGCTTTCTCCATCGACGGCTCGCTCTCGGTGTGGAGAAGCTCTCCACGACCAACCCTCCGAGGCTACCCACTGCATGAAGGTCGCGCAATTCGGGGAACAAGACGGAAGGTGTCTTCCAACACCGCTGTGGACTTGCTTCTCCCGCGCGGCGCTCCGAGTGCAGCCGGCCCCGGAGAGTTCGGCGAGCCGGGAGCCGCAGCTCAGCTCGTGAAATAGCGGCAAGCGCTCATCGGGACGCTACCGCATCACTATCACCGCCGCATTCTCCCCGAAGACGTTGGCCCGCCGATGTACCCCCGCAGCACCGTCATCGCGCGATGACTCGTTCGGTTCGCAAGATCGAGCGTTCCGAGCATCACATCGGCACCGGGTCGAGGCTAGCCGCCCTCGCCGCACGCTTCACCACCCGCGCCACCGTGAGCCCGCTGGTGCGCCCAGGGCACACGTTGGCGTGCCGGTCCACGCTCCGGAAGAGCGGACCGCCGCTGATCCTCGCCACCTCGAGCCACGCCCGAAGCGCGCGCACCGGGCACGTCTCCGCGGTCGCCCCGAAGGGCATCGCCTTCACGAGCCCGACGCCCTCCTGGTCGACCTTCGACCGGCGCACGGTGACCACCCGCCTCTCGCGCTCCTCGCGGACGCCCTCGACGTCGAGCGCCACCAGCTCCGACGGTCGGAACGCGCCCACGAACCCGAGGAGCAGCATCGCCCGGTCCCGAACTCCTTGGATCGTCGCCGGCAGCATGGTCAGCATCGCCTTTCAGCCCCGTGGCTCGCGAACACCCCAAAGGAGTGGCCACGCTAGAATGCTCAGAATCGAAGGGGGTCGGTGCCGGAATAATTTCCACGACACTCCGGAAGCAGCGTAGTCTGTATTCGGCGTGCTCATAGTGCGAACACACTTCAGGAGATGAACCATGGAAACCGCCGCCCCAAAGAACGAATTTCGCAACAAGCCAGCTGCGATCAGATATGTGATGGAGCACCTTGCCGCGATTGATGACGGCAAGGCGCAAAGCTTCGATTTCATTTCAACGGCGGATGTTGGCGGCTTTTGCAATGCGGTGGGTTTTGCCGATAGCTGGGCGGGCAAGACCTACGATGTCATTGCTCCGCCCGCTAGCTCGCTCAAGGTCAATCTGGTGCCTGAAGATCAGGCAAAGATCATTCTCGAAATTGTCGTGAAGATGGTACGCGAAGACCATTTCACCTCGCGCGACGGAACACCCTTCGACAAGACCATCCTCAATGATTTCATCGCCACATCCCGCAAGGGTTTTGCTGGCAAGCCAACGCTGGGCCATATGTGGGAATGGCAATATGCGCTGGCGGTCGAGCTGGAACATGGCCGCACGCGCGGCACCAATGTCACCAATAACCACCCATTGCTCACTGGGCTGGTGGTCATGGCTCATCTTTCAGAGGATACGCTCTATTACGCCCGGCTTCTCAACATGGAGCTTGAAGGCGAATTGACTAACGCTATTCTGGCAAAGAAGCCTGCGAAGGACATTGCTGACCTTGCCCGCCGGCACCAGATTGCCAAGGTCTATCTTGGTCGCCGGCTGGAAGAAAAGCTGAGCGACGACTTCGATATTCCCGGCTGACCGTTAAGCCCCTGGGCGAACGCTACGAACGCACCGGCAACCGCGTGCAGATGGCGTCACCGCAATTTGGCGTCGCGATCGGACTCTTCGATGCAGTGTACGGCTCGGTGGTTCATGACAACACGCTGGTCGGCTTGGCGAGCTTCGGCTTGGGAGTGGGCAGCCAGAGCGCGGACGACATCGCCGAGTCGAACCAGTTCCTCGGCAACAACCTGACCTCCCTCGCCGCTTCGGTCGCCGACGTCTACCTCGACACCAACTCAAGGCACACGCTGGTGGCGGGAAAGTGCCGCAGCTACGTGGATCTGGGCCAGGGCGACCGCATCACCTGCGGCATGCGGGTCAGGCCTTAGCTCCGTCTGCTGCGTCGGAAGGTGGCGCGCCAGATGGCTCCAACTTGGAACTGGATGTACCCGTTTCTATGGAGATGGGTCGGCTGAGGCAGAAATCCCGCTCGCCGCGTGAGCCTCAAGGCCGTGCCCGGGCCCCCGAGCATCGGCTCAATGGCCGCACCGCCCTACCAGCGGACAACACATCACCGAGGACGGCGCGAAACACGCCTGCGCGGTGGACAGGTCGTTCGTCGCCGTGGTCCCTTATGCGAACCATGGGGGGCAGGTGCCGGTGACGAGCTGGGATTCAGTCTTGGTCGTACTCGTGGAGTCGGTTGTACAGCGTCTTGAGGCTGATCCCGAGAATGCGAGCGGCTTGCGGCTTGTGGCCCTGGACAGCGCTCATCGTCGCGACGATCAAGCCCCGCTCGACCTCGGCGATGGTGCTGCCCACGATCATCGTCTCCGGCCGTCCGGACAGCGGCGAGACCGAGAGTGGCACGACACTGGAATCGATGTTTTCCGAGCCGATCACCATGGCGCGCTCGATCAGGTTTTTCAGCTCGCGCACGTTCCCGGGCCAATTGTAGGCGCATAGCTGCGCGATCGCCTCGTGCGTGAGCCGCTTGGATCTGCCATAGCGCGCGCCGAGCTCGGCGATGAAATGATCGGCGAGCTGCCGGATATCATCGCCCCGCTCGCGCAGCGGTGGCAGGTCGATGCCAATGACCATCAGCCGATAGAAGAGATCCTCGCGGAGCCTTCCATCTTGCACCGCCTGCCGCGGGTTGCGGTTGGTCGCTGCGATCACTCGCACATCGAACCGGATCGTCTGATCACCACCCACCCGATTGAGCGTCCGCGACTCGAGAACGCGCAGAAGCTTCACCTGGGTATCGAGTGGCATCTCGGTGATCTCGTCCAGGAACACCGTGCCCCCATCGGCGCGCTCGAAGGCACCCAGGCGCCGCCGATCCGCACCGGTGAAGCTTCCCTTCTCGTGCCCGAAGAGCTCGGATTCGATCAGGTTCGGCGCCAGCGCACCGCAATTGATGGAGACGAGTGGCTTGGTCGCACGCCGGCTCAGCCCATGGAGCGCCTGGGCCACCAGCTCCTTCCCGGTGCCGGTTTCGCCGGTCACGAAGACCGTGGCGTCGGTCGGCGCCGTGCGTTCGATCAAATCGCGCACCGCCTGCATCGCAGGCGAGTCCCCGAGCAGGCAGCTCGATGACTGGACCGGGGCCAGGTCGGACGGTAGCGGCGCCGCCCGACTTCGCAACTCGGCCGCGCGACGAGCGTGAGCGAAAAACACCTTCAGCCGCTCGGCATCGATGGGCTTCGTCAGGTAATCGAGGGCACCGAGGCGAAAGGACAAAACCGCAGATTCCACGGTCGAGTTCGCGGTGACGATTGCCACATCCGCGGCGGGCGGTCCCTGCAATGGGGGAACCAGGTCGAGGCCCGAGCCGTCCGGAAGCTCGAGGTCGATGAGTGCCGCGGCAATGGGTAGGCTCCGGATCACTGCCCGTGCCGCCTCCAGCGAATGTACAGCCACGGGCTCGAACCCGTGGGCCGAGATCCGGCCTGCCATCGCCTCCGCGAAGGAAGGATCCCTGTCGACGAGGAGAGTAGTGAGCATGACTCCGCTAGCCGGGCCGCCTTCTAGCTGAGAGCAGCCTACCCACATAGCCAGTGCCTCCCAACGTCCGGGTGGCGATGAGGAGTCCTGGCCGTCGCAAGAGCTTGGGTCCCGCCCCCGCCGGGGCTGCGCCAGATCTCTGAGAGCGGTGCACAAGGGGTGGTGAGCCCGGGAGACGCGGGGCCGACCGTCACAGCTCGCGGGACTCAATCGCATTGAGTTCGTGCAGCGCCGCAGTAGCGTGCCATTGCACTTCCGAGTCGGCGTCAGTCGCCGCCACAACCTCAAGCGCCTTTCGTGCGCCCGGATTCTCGGTGCGGCTCGCGGCGAGTAGCGCCGCAGCCCAGAGGCGGACCGGGGCGCGCTCGCTCGTAAGGGCCTCGATTAGCACGGGCACGCACGCCTCCGGCAATGGTGAGGCGCCGAGCAGTACCCACGCCCCGTCGGCTGCTAGGAGCCGGCGCTCGGGCTCTTCTCCAGCTAGGTCCGCGAGCACGTCCACCAAGAGGCGTATCGTCGGGAGATTCATGACGTCGGCACCTGCAGACCTTCGAGTCCTAGAGCCGAATGCCGCCGGACTCTGACATCGGAGAAGAGCGGCATCATCGCAAGCCCGACACGGCGCATCGTGATCGACGAAGCGGGTGTCGTGCGCGACCTCGAGACGGCGTGGCAGCAGGCGATCCGGCCGAACCCTCGCCGATCTACGTGGCGACGCGTGGTTCCTTGGGACGCCGAAGGGCAGGCGGTACTTCTGGACGCTGTATCAGCGTGGCCAGAGCGAGGATCCGGAGTGGTCGAGTTGGAGGATCCCGTGGGGGTTCAACCCCTACATCGACCCGACCGAGATTGAGGCCGCGCGCCGGGACATGCCGGCTGCAGCCTATTGGCGGGAGTTCCAGGGGGTGCCGGCGGACGATTCCGGGAATCCGTTCGGGATCGGCCGATCTCAGAGTGTGTGGCGCCAGAGTCCGACGCCAAGCCGACCGTGTGGGGGTGGGACCTGGCGAAGGCTGTCGACTGGACCGTCGGAATCCCTCTCGACGAGGACATGAACGTCTGCCGCGGATCGCAGCGGTTTCAGCTCCCGTGGGAGGAGCCCGAGAGCAAGATTCTCTCTCTCACCGAAGCACCCGCGCTCATCGACTCCGGCGGCGTGGGCGGATTGAGGCACCGGCGCCGTCGCGAAAGCGGCCGGTCAGCAGCGACTCCCCGGGTCTACCGCCACCGCGCGCCTCTTCGACTCTCCTGAAGCGTTCTACTGCGGCCGCCGATCGTCGGCATCTTCGGTCGCACTCGCCTCCTTGGTCCTCGACGTACTGTTCGTACGCCTGCGGACCAGGTGGCTGCGTTCACCCGAATCTGCTCGACGCTTGGCGCCCTCGCTAGGAACTTTCATGAATGACCCGGGTTAGGCGGTTGGCGCCATTCGCTCCTGGAAGATCGAGCAGGGCGCCCCGCGGGGGTCCGGGTTGTCACGAACGGTTTCCATGATCGAGCTGGTTTCTCCACCGTTGTCCTCGGCCTCGGGAAGCTCGGCCAGCGCCGCCGGCTCCCAGCGAGCCAGCGTCTGCTCGAGGGCAGAGGCGATGATGGGTTTGCAAACGTAGTCGTCCGTCCCCACCTCGAGGCAGCGTTCTCGGTCGCCCTCGAGCGCGTTGGCGGTCATCGCGATGATCGTGCGGCGCGGCTCGCCCGCCTCGCGCTCATGGCTGCGGATCAGCTCCGTGGCTCGATAGCCGTCCATGACCGGCATCTGGCAATCCATGAAAATCAGATCGAACGGTACTCGGGCCACGAGGTCGACGGCCTCCATCCCGTTGGCCGCGACATCGCAGTGGCAGCCGAGCTTCTCGAGCAGCCGCACCTGGGGCTGGTGATCAACGAGCATCCATCGGCTCGGTTCGGCGTCGTTTTCCGTTTCATTATCCCCAATGGGCCGTCCGTGTATGGCTGGCACGATCACCCAACGGACGCGATCGTAGTCTCGTTCACGCTCCCGCCTGCGTAGCGCACTCGCCGCTTTTTCCGCGCGAGCGAATCGTGTTACGAAGCGGTAATGCGCGATCTGTTCGCCGATGTTACGAAGGCGATACACGAGGTGCCGCGGTCGCGCTCCGTTGCCTCGATCCTCGCGCAGACGCGGGAGAGGTGCCGGAGTGATTGTCGTCTGCCGCCCAAGATGTCGCGGATCGAAGCGCGGCTCTGGGTCTCCGGGATGAGAGCCGCGCTGATCGGCGGTAGCCTCGCGGACGATGCTGGTGGCCTTCCTGGTCCTGGTTTGGTCGCGGCGCTGGTCGCGATCGGCGTGCTGCGCAAGGGCGTGTCTTTCGCCAGCGCGGGGCAGCGCAATTGGCATAAGAAGACCGGGGACCGTTCGTGGCGAACGTCGTCTCGAATCCGTCGGGCGTGCGCGAGATGCCGCCGTTCACGATCTGGATGTCGGGGTTGCAGACCAGTGCGGCGACGCCCAAGGAAGCTGCGCTGCACTGAGCTGGAAGGTCCCCCCCTGAGATTTGCGAACTCCCGATCTGGCCTCGTACACGGGCATCCACGATGATGCAGCCCGGCGCCAACCTCGCGCCTCGTCGCAGCGGCGCCCCGCGGCGGGCGATTCTCGGGTGTGTGCTGCTGCTGGCCGATGTCTTAGCGAGCGCCGCCGAGACGGATTTCGATCCGAACCGGGGAATCGACGACGATGGCCGGATCGCGGCGGTCGAGAAGCCTCTCGATCTTCCGAATCCCGAGCGCTGGCGCTACATCCCCGAAGGCCGTATCAAGCCAGGCAACGTCCTGGACCGGTTGCTGGTATCGAGCTTCGTCGCGCCGTTCTTCTTCCACGACTCCGACATCGGCGTCGGTGGCGGTCTGGCTCTTACCGACATCGACTTTCGCGAGCTCCGCCGGCAAGAGTTCGCCGGTGTGTTCGCGTCCTACTCGACACGTGGCCAGCAGCAGTACTCGCTGCTGTGGCGGCGCTGGCTGGAGCACCTCGAGGTGCCTGGTGGCGGAGTGATGCTCGAGGAGCGCAGCGTCGTGACAGGCGATGCCGGCTACAGCAAGACGCTCACCCGCAGGTTCTTCGGCTTTGGCGACACCAGCCCCAAGAGCGCCGAGACCAGCTACACCGATGACCGACGCTGGCTGGGGCTTGAGCTCGAGCGGTCGCTGCCTGGACCGGGCGATGACTGGGTGGTGACTCTCGGCGCACGCGGCGAGTGGCACGACCTCTCGCATGGACAAGTTCACGATCGACCGAGCACCGGCGAGCGCTTCCCGCAGGTCTTCGACGACGCGCAGGACACGCCCATCGGCTGGATGGTCGCCGGGATCCGCTGGGACACGCGCGATAGCCAAGCCGTGCCCTACCACGGTGCGGTGCTCGCAGCTCGCGTCGACGTCGCACCGCTGCAGCGTGATGGGGATGTCGGGGCGGTCTCCGAGCTGCGCGCGATGCAGTTCTTCACCGTGCCGCCACTGGCGCACGGGGGAGGCTCGGGGGACGAGGAGAACCCGCCCACCGACACGCTCGCTGCGTCGCTGTCGCTGGACATCGCTTCCGGCGATCTGCCCTTTTACGAGCTGCCGAGCCTCGGTGGCGCCGACGGGGAGCGTGGTTTCGTCGAAGGCCGGTTCCGCGACCGCACGGCGTGGCTGGGAGTGGTCGAATATCGCCCGGTGCTGGTGCCGCGTGGCGTTCGTGTGACCGACATGATCCGGATCGAGCGCTTTGCCGGTGCGCTGTTCTACGAGCTGGGCACCGTCGAGCGCACACCCGAGCGGCTGGTCGAAGCCCAGGTGCACCACACGTTCGGGTTCGGGGTGCGGGTGATGCTGGAGCGCAACGCCTTGTTCCGGTTCGATTGGGGCTTCAGCAACGAGGGCTCGAACTTCACGGCGCGCTACGGACTGAGCTTCTGATCTCTCGAATCCTGCCGGAGAAGCACTTCGCGCACCGACCGGCTCCAAGCCGGTGGCTCATCGCAAGCGCGGCGACCAGGAGAACCCGCGTGATCAAGACCGAGGACGGGGCGATCGGGGGTGGGAGCCGACGCGGGGTGACGCTGGGGCGGTTGAGGGGGAAGTGAGCGGCGGATTCCCCGGATCACCGCGTCTACGTAACGCGCCTCCGCGCCGCCGCGCCGTTGAGCGTGATAGCTGGGCGGATCCGAAACTTCTGACGAACGGGACGTGGTCACGCGGCGCGCTTGACCGCAGTCCTGCGATCTCGGCTCGCGGGCCGAATGAGGGTGACACCGAAGGTGAACCGGCTCGGTGAACCAGTTCGATTGCCCACGCGAAGTGTCCCGTGGGACGGCATCGTGTTGGCCGAGTCACTCATCCCGCCGCGCCGTCCGGCCGTGCGCAGTGTGTCCAGATCGAATGTGCAAACCATAAACGCTGAAGGAAGAACACATGAAGCCCCTGTGCGTCCGAAAATCGATCCGGTTCCAACGGTACATCCTCGGCGTCGCTGCGGTGGTCCTCGTCGGCTGGGGCGTGATCGACGGTGCACCGGCGTTTGCGACCAACACGAGCTTCGCACTTAGCCTCTCTCCGGCCAGCACGACGATCCAGGCAGGCTCGTCCGAAAGATTGATTCTCGCGGTGACGAGCGAGCAGGGATTCGCGGGTACGATCAATGTTGGGGTCAAGAGCATCTCTCCCTCGGTGAGCACCGGGCCGCGCTTCAGCTTGTCGAGGTACGACATCCCAGTGTCACGTACGATGCCGACATCAACCGCTTGGCTCACGGCATTCACCACGACGGGCACGCCGGCGGGGACGTACACGGTGACGGTTTCAGGAATCGATATCTCGGGCGGATCGCAGCACGGCCTGACCAACTGGACGACCTTCACGCTGACCGTACCGTAGGCATGTCGACGAACGGTGTGCGACGCGGAGGCGCCTGGTAGGACCCCGCCCCCGGCCGCCGGTTCTCGCGCGCCATCCGCTGAATCAGGTCGACGGTCGCGGCCGAGACCCTCGAGGCATGGTGACTAGCTCTGGTCTTCGAGCGCCAGCGCCGTCGGAACCCGGCTCGGTGCCACCGGACCAGCGTGTCCGGTGGCACGAAGAGCAGGGCGTCCCGCCAGGTGTTGGTGAGCGAGGCGAAGAATACGAGCGCGAGGCGGTCGCGTGGGTTTAAAACGGAAGCCGCCGGACGTGCCGTCGAAGGGCGATGAGCTGCTGGCGTAGCAGTGCGTTTCGGCAGCGAGCACTCGCCGGGGCCGCGTCAGGTCGACCGCGAGACCGACTGCCGGGCGGGTGATGATTGCCGTAACGGGCCGGAGGAAGGCCCAGAGTCGCGAGCCTGTTTCGAATACCGCGTGGCGCAGACGGTGCAGGAGTCGGATCATGGCCGACGGGGTGCCCGATCAGCTCAAGGACGACGAAAGCCCCTGCCAGGGCGGCCTTCACCTTCGCGGCCACAGCAAGCCCGTCTACTGCTCCCAAAACGAGATCAGTGACGACGACCTCGACGAGCTCGCCCCGTGCGAGCCCTCGTTGAACGTGGCGATGCCGTCTTCGCCGGTCGACGCGCCTGCTACGGAGTAACCTTCGCGCGTGAGCCGGTTGCAGAACACGGGCTCGTCGTCGATCACGAAGATGCGAAGTGGAACCGGCATTGGCCTCCCGGGTGGCTTCAGCCCAAGTCCGTTTCTAGCGCGTAATGGATGTCGCTCGGATGACAGCGATGGTCCGCGGCCGCTTCATGCCCTCCGGAAGAGGTATCGACGGTCGGTGTCAGCGCGATCGATACTTCTGCCGCGGTGTCGAGAGAAACGATGGCGCGCCAGACCGTCGCTCGCCCCCTGCCATGACCACCGAATCGCACCACAGGACGGCCTGCCACAACTGCCCGAAGTGCGGCGGGTCGCGGCTTGAGGAGCTCCTGATCGCGTCGCAACGCGCGGGCGAGGAGGAGTCGGTCGGAAGAACGCACCTGTGGCGGTGCTGGTGGTGCATGCACACGTGGGCCCGAGATGAGGAAGCGGGCGCATGAGGGCTCGATGACTGACGACGAACCGAAGCGGCCCGCGTGCCCGAAGTGCGGCGTGGCCGCTGGGGAGCGGCTCACGTGGAGTATCCGCGTCGATCCCCGCGAGGAGCCCAGCGAAGGCCCGGCGAGTTGGGCGTGCCAGGAGTGCGGGCACACGTGGCGGTCGGAGTCGCTGATGGCGAGCGGGTCCTGACGATGGACGGGTTGCAGCGAGGTAAGCTAGTAGTTAGCCAAGACGCGCGGTGAGGTGCGCTTCCCCGGCTGCCCCATCCGCGCAGACTAGAGTTTCGAGGTCGGGTAACACCGCGCGGAGCGTGCGCGCTTCGGCACCGCATGGCAGTCGCGACGACTGCGTGATGGCCCTCGCACCGGCGGTGCAGTTCCACACACGAACATCTCGAACCATGTCGACTGGTCGTCGATCCTCGCGTATCTGAGCCCGCAAAGGATGGATCAGGTGGCGCGCGGGGTGTTGGAACAAGGCGCTTCGGGAAGAGCTAGCTCAGGCGAGATGACGATGGCGGAATCTGGAGGATGATCGGCGGAAGCCGCTCGATGTGACGCTAGGGCTGCTGAGCGGGCGAGCATGCACCCGTCGTTCGTGTCGGTGCCACGTCAGAGTTACACGCCAATTGAAGGGGGCGTTCCCAGCCGCAGCTCGACGTTCCCAGAAGGGCTGCGATGTGCCCCACGAGGCGCGGCATTCTCGCCATGCGGTTCGCCCAGAGCGAGGCGATGAAGCCGGACTGCACTATGGCGGAGGATGTGGCGGCCCAAGTCGGCATCAGCCGGCAGCGACCACGCAATGGCCGTCGATGGACCTGTTGGTTCGGGACGTCGCTACCTAGACGGGGTGGAACCGGCGATTTGTCCAGGAATGACGGTTTCGGGTCTGGCGAAACGCCCGGTCGCGCCGACGCGCGCCTGCGCCTGAAATCGCTGGGCGACAAACCCACTCGGATCGACGAGGAGCCGACCGAGACGACTCGGCCGGCACCTGAATTGCTCCGGCAAGGGACGAGAAGAGAACGGATTTATTTGTCTTGGTGGGCGTTGACGAGTATCGCCCCCGACCGCAGCGGGCTTCGCCGGTTGCGCACATCGAAGTAGGTCGAAGCCGCGGCACGATCGCCAGGCAGACGACGGTCGAAGCGCGCTCTGTGGATGGCGCCATCCGTCCGCGCACTTCGATCCTGTCCGGAGCAGGTTGACGATGCAGAGCACGCGTTTGCTGAGAGTCGGCTTCGGGCTTGCGGCGCTCTTGGTCGCCGCGGTCGGTGGCGTGGCCATCTGGAGCACCGCTCGAGGGATCGAAGCGCAGGCCGTCCAACAGGCGAACGGCGTTGCCGAAGTGCTGAGCTATCTCGTTTTGTCTCCTGCCGATACGAATGGGTCGCTGATCGACCATCAAGCCGCGCTCCAGCACCACGTGGAGGAGCTGCATGCCCTCAATCGCCGCGACATCGGGATCCTGGATGCCGATCAGCATCGCGTTGCGGATGTCCTGAGAAGCAACCTCGGCTCCGTCGAGGACAACGACCCAAACGACGAAGTGGGCCAATCAATCGTGGATGGGAAGCCCCGCACTTTCGTAGAAGTCAGCGCCGAGCATCCCCAGGGGATCAAGCAGCTGGTGGTACCGCTTCAGCGCGCCGGTCGGAACATTGGGGCGCTGATGCTGGAATACACGCCCATTTACGAACAAGTGTGGCGCTCGGATCGGACGCGGATCGTGGCGGAGGCCGGTGCCAGTGTCGTGGCCATGGTGCTGATCTCGATCCTCTGCCTGGTCGTGACGAAACGCGTCGCGCGAGAGGAAGAGCGCGCTCGCGAGGCCCAGGCTCAGGCGGAGCAGGCGAATCGCTCGAAGAGCGAGTTTCTCGCTAACATGAGTCACGAGATCAGAACGCCCATGAACGGGATCATCGGCATGAGCGAATTGCTGGCGGATACCGAGCTGACCTTCGACCAACGTGAATGCGTGGAAGTGGTGACCAGCTCCGCCGACTCGCTGCTCGGCCTCCTCAACGAGATCCTCGATTTCTCCAAGATCGAGGCGCGGAAGCTCGAGCTCGACCCGATTCCGT
>CAZYWA010000215.1:0-12100 GCA_964650975.1 uncultured bacterium | reverse complement strand
AGTGCCGGGCCGGGTGTCGGTGGCGGTATTGGTGGTGCCGGCGGGGCCGGCGGGACGGTCGGCAATGGCGGTAACGGCGGTAATGGTGGTAGCGGCACCGCGGGTAGCGGCGGTGTCTCGGGCAGCGCCAGCGGGGCTAGCGGTACGGCGGGCACCGCGGTCTGCGCGAAGCATCCGTCCGGCACGTCGCCGCCGCTCGTCACCACCGCGCGCAGCTCGGGCAAGTCGGTGCAGTGAGTGGTGCCCGGGTCACCGCGGAAGCAGTGCGGCACCGCTTCCTTGAGCCCGGCCATCCGGTCACCGTGGATGGGGCGGCCCGAAACGAACAGCACGCGCGCCTGGGTCTCGCTCAGCGCGCGAGCCAGCTCGCTCCCCGACGCCGCCGCATCGAGCGTCACCAGCACGCACCCAGCGCGAGCGATGCCGATCGCCGCCGCCAACCACTCGGCGCACGACTCCATCCACAGCGCGACCCGATCGCCTTCGCGCAGCCCGAGCGCCAAGAGCGCCGCGGCGAAGCGGTCCGCGTCGCGATCGAGATCGGCGAACGACACGTGGCGCGCCGCCTCGATCACGGCGACGCGCTCGCGATCCGCCGCGAGCTCCGGCGCCACCAGCGCGCCGAGCGTGGTGGGGCCGTGCGCCGAGCCCACGCTGCTGGATGAGGCTTCGCCGCTCAGGGTTTGGCCGTTTCTTGGATGACCACGCTCTTGATCTTGTCTCCCGGCGTGGTGGCCGAGCCCGGATCGCGCGGCGTGATCTTGTCGACCACGTCCATGCCGTCCACCACCTTGCCGAAGACCGAGTACTGGTTGTCGAGGCTGGGCGTGGCCTTGAAGCAGATGAAGAACTGGCTGCCGGCCGAGTTCACGTCGTCGCCGCGACGCGCCATCGACACCGTGCCGCGCTCGTGCTTGGTGGCGTTGAACTCCGCCTTGACGCTGTAGCCGGGACCGCCGGTGCCGGTGCCGGTCGGATCTCCGCCCTGCGCCATGAAGTTGGGAATCACCCGGTGAAACGTGGTGCCGTCGTAAAAGCCCTTCTTGGCGAGCGAAACGAAGTTGGCGACGTGGTTGGGCGCCACCGAGGGATCGAACAGGATCGTGAACGATCCGCCCTTGTCGAGCGTCACCACCGCCTTGTACTCGGTCTTGGGCTTGAGCACGCCCTTGAAGCGGTCCTCGAAGCGCGCGTTCCAGGCCGCATCGTCATCGGCGCGCGCGGCGACGCCGCCGGCGGCGAGCGCAAGCAACGTCAGCGTCAGTGCGTGAAACACGGAACGGGTCCGAACGCTCATCGTGGTGGTCTCCTTCCCGGCACGTTCCGGGAATTTCGATGGGTGTCACTCGCCGGCTTCGATGGCCGGCGGTCGGTGGCCTTGCCAGGTGCTTGGGGCACGCCGTCGCGCGGCCCGTCGCGCCGTCCGGCGCGCCTCGGCGGACGGGGCTTCTCGGTCCGCTCGCGCCGCGCGGGGGGCTCGATCTCGGTGCGGGTTGCACTCTCCCCGCCCCGGCGGTACTCGGCGAGGAATCGCTCTCCGAACTGCGGGAGGCGGCCTTCCACGATCGCGGCGCGCGCTCCGGCCATGAGGTCCTGGTAGAAGGCGACGTTGTGGTAGGTGGCCAAGATCGGTCCCAGTAGCTCGTGGGCCTCGAACAGATGATGCAGGTAGGCACGGCTGAACCTCCCGCACACCGCGCACGAGCAGCCCCGGTCGATGGGATAGAGGTCCGAGCGATACCGGCGGTGCCGGATCCGGATCGCGCCGCGCCGCGTGAAGAGGGTACCACCGCGGCCGAAGCGGGTGGGAATCACGCAGTCGAAGAGATCGGCCCCCCGCTCGATGCAGGCGAGCAAATCCTCCGGCAATCCGACGCCCATCACGTAGCGCGGCCGATCCTCGGGAAGCAGCTCCGCGGTCAGGCCAACCACGTCGCGGAGCAGCTCGAAGCCCTCGCCGACGCTGACACCGCCGATGGCATAACCGGGGAAATCGAGCGCCACGATCTGCTCGGCGGCGCGCTCGCGAAGGTCCGGATAGACACTGCCCTGGACGATCCCGAACAGCACCTGGCCGCGGCGCCGGTGCGCGGCGAGCGCCCGCTCGGCCCAGCGAGTGGTGCGCTCGACCGCGGCGCGCGCCTCCGACCATTCGCACGGATGGCCGACACACTCGTCGAGGATCATCGCGATGTCGGAGCCGAGCGCCTCCTGGATCTCGACCGCGCGCTCGGGTGTCAGCACGAAGATCTCTCCGTCGGGAGTGCGAAAGCGCACCCCTTCGTCCGACACGAAGCGATCCTTGAGCGAGAACACCTGGAACCCGCCACTGTCGGTCAGGATCGGTCCGTCCCAGCCCATGAAGCGGTGCACGCCGCCCGCCTTCTCGATCAATGCCTCGCCCGGGCGGAGCGCCAGGTGATAGGTGTTCGCGAGCACCATCGAGGCGCCGGCCGCCTTCACGTCCCACGGCGTCATGGCGCGCACGCTGCCCGCGGTGCCCACCGGACAGAAGGCCGGCGTCGGTACCTCGCCGTGCGGCGTGTGGATCGCGCCGGAGCGAGCGCGGCACAGCGGATCGCGTGCGTCGACGCGGAACGAGAAGGGAGTCGAAGACATGTGGATGCGAGCTGGACCCGTTCCGCGCGACCGTCGCGCGCGGGCTCAAACCCACAGTTTGGCTCGCGGATGGGTTTCTTGGCTCGCGCCGTGGAGTTTGGTATGGCTCCGGCCCTCGACGATGACCCCACGGACCCCGCGGCACGGCGCCGTACCGGCTCGCTCCACGTTGCGTGCCCTGCTCTCGGCGGGCGCGCTCAGCTGCGTGGCGCTCGCCGGGTGCGCCTCGCGCGATCCGGCGGAACCGCGGACTCGCTCGGTCTGGCCGTGGCTGGCACTGGCGCTGGTCGCCGGTGGCAGCGGGTACCGGCTCGGCTCGACGCAGCCGCCGCGATTCCCTGCCCGTCCCGTCACCGTCGAGCCGCCTCGAGCGGAGCCGCCGCCCGCTCCGCCGGCCGTCGACCCCACGCTCGATCTCTTCGTCGAGCGGGTGAAGGGACTGAACGGCGCGATGGAGGTGCGCGACGTCACCTCCGGGATCGTGCGCGCGTGCGTCGAGCTGCTGGGAGCCCCCGAGGTCCAGGTGTTCCTGCTCGATCGCTCGCGGACCGCGCTCCACCTGGCCGAGATCGCGCCGCTCGATCCGGATCCGCTCCTCGGCCGAGCCGAGATCCCCGCTCACGAGAGCCCGCAGGAGTGGCTCCTGAGTCGCGCCATCCCGGTGTCGGCGCACGACTGGCGCGACGCCCATCCGGGCGCCGGCGAGGCATCCATCCCCGTGAAGGGGCGGCGGCTGCCCGTCGGGCTCGCGGTGCCGCTGGTGCTTCGCGACGAGCCGCTGGGCCTGGTGAACGTGGTTGGGCTTGACGGCCTTCCGACGGTCAAGCAAAAGCGCACCCTGCTCATGATCGCCGACGTCGGCGCCATGAGCCTGGCCAACGCCTACTCGATCGGAAAAGTACGCAACGCCGCGGACGTCGATCGCACCACCGATCTGGTGAACGGCAACTACCTGGAGCGGCGGCTCGCCGTCGAGATCCAGCGGGCGCGGACCTTCGACCGCCCGCTCTCGCTCATCAAGGTCGGCCTCGACCGGTTCGCGCTCTACAACGACACCCACGGCGATCCCGCCGGCGACGAGGTGCTTCGCGAGGTGGCGCTGATCCTCAAGTCGAGCGTGCGCCGCTCCGACGTGGTGGAACGGGTCGGCGGCGACGAGTTCGTGGCGATCCTCATCGGCTCGGACAAGTCGACCACGATCGCCCAGGCCGATCAGATGCGGCGCCTGGTGGAGGCGCGCGCCTGGCCGTTCGAGGCCAGCGCGCCGCGCGGGCGGCTCACGGTGAGCGCCGGCGTCGCCTCGTTCCCGTTCGACGCAGCCGACGTCTCCCGGTTGCTCTCCGCCGCCGACGGCGCGCTGCGCTCGTCGAAGACCGCCGGGCGAAACCGCGTCACCGCCGCGTGAGCCGTGTCCGCGCGCCGGCGCCGGAGCGCGGGTACCATCCCGACTCGCTCGCGGCCGCCGGCCGCGCGGAAGCGCGGCCCCTCCACTCGGCGGTCTGAATGCGCTGTGGAGGGCGCCGCTCCGCGGCGCCGGCTGTTGCGTTCGACTTGGGCCGCGACCCCAGACCGCTGTGCCTGGATTCGCATCGCCGGGCGTGTTACTGCTGAGACCGTGATTCCGGCCGCGTCAGTTCCGTCGAGCGCCAAACCGGCCCTCCTGCGCCCGTTGCGCGACCTCGCGTCCCGGCTGATCCGCGACGACGGCGGCCAGACCACGATCGAGTACGCGCTCCTCACCGGGATCATCGCGGTCGCCGCGATCAGCGTTCTGGAGCGGATCCGCGTGCAGCTCCTCGACATCTTCTTCATCGTGAACGGCGCGCTCTCGAACGCGCCGGTGGGTGACGCCGGGGGCTGAGCCATTCGCCGGGCACGTCATGAAGAAGCTGGTGTGGCTGGCGATCGGGTTCGCGATCGGGTGCTTCGCGTGGCGCCAGCACCAGCTGGGCGACTGGCCGTTCTCCGCTGGAAAGGCGTCGGCCGATGCGTCGCTGCCGGCCCCCTCCAATGCACCCGACGCCAAGGCCGTTGCGCCCGATGCGAACTCGACCCGGGCGAGTCGCAGCCACGGCTCGCCGGGCGAATGGGGTGGCGTAGCCGATCCCCAGGGCATCCTCGACCGGTCCCAGGTGACCCCCCATCTCGACGGCGCCGCCGACAAGGCCCGTCAGGCCATGCAGTCGATCGACGCCGCGCAGGCGCGCGAGCGCGCGGCGCTCGGCCGGGCCAATCAGCCCGATCCCAATCGCCAGCGCGGCGAGTAGCGGTTTTTGCGGGGCCCCACCCCCGAGCCGCCTCGCTTCGCTCGGCGCGCGCCTACGGCGCGTGCACTTTTCAGCGAGCCTTATAGGAGCTCGCCGTCGAGCGCCTCTGTGCTCCAGACGGAGGTGCGCGGCGCATCGCCGGGGCCTTGACCGGGCATCGCTTGTCCACTAGATCCAGCGGTGCGCCTTTCGGGTGCCGCGAGATCTAGTGGTCGAGCGCTGCTCGCCACGTCCTCTTCCTTCGCCTCAGCTGGAGTGTCCATGCCGCCGCGTAGCGCCACGTTCGTCGAACCCACGCTGGACTTCGGGGAGAGCTCCGGTGCCGCCCCCGGATCGCCGACGGCCAAGCCTCAGGGCGTCGCCGCGGCGAAAACCGGCGCAGAGGCCAAGCCCTCCAAGGCCGCCGCCAAGAGTGGCGCTGCGAAGGGCGCCAGCGAGCTGGCCGCCGGAGAGCTCGACTTGGCCCCGAAGACCGCCGCGCTGGAGGATGCCGTGCTGGTCTCGGCGCCAGCCACCGACGATGTCACGGCGCCCTCGCCACGCGCCGCGAGCGGCGGAGGCTCGTCCTCGGGCGGCGGTACCCGCCGCACCGCGCAGGAAATGGCGAAACACCAGAAGGAGATCTCGATCTCCGAGTTCTTCACCAAGAACCGCCACCTCTTGGGCTTCGACAATCCCAAGAAGGCGCTGCTCACGGCAGTGCGCGAGGGCGTCGACAACTCGCTCGATGCGTGCGAGGAAGCCGGCATCCTTCCGGAGCTAGTGGTCGAGATCCATCCCACCGAGAAGGAAGACCGCTTCCGAGTGGTAATGGAGGACAACGGCCCCGGCATCGTCGAGCAGCAGATCCCCAACATCTTCGCGAAGCTCCTCTACGGCTCGAAGTTCCACCGGCTCAGCATGAGCCGCGGCCAGCAGGGAATCGGGATCAGCGCCGCCGGGCTCTACGGCACGCTCACCACCGGCAAGCCGTTGCGAGTGACGTCGCGCACCGGCTCCCGGAAGCACGCCGTGCTCATGGATCTCAAGATCGAGAGCCGCAAGAACACGCCCGAGATCCTGCACAAGGAAGCGCTCACCGAGTGGCACCGTCCGCACGGCACGCGGGTCGAGATCGAGCTCGAGGCGCGCTACCAGAAGGGGCGCCAGTCGGTCGACGACTACCTGCGCCAGACCGCGATCGCGAACCCGCACGTGCAGCTCACCTACGTGACGCCGGAAGGCGAGCGCATCGAGTTCGAGCGCGCCACCCGCGAGCTGCCGCCGCCGCCGCGCGAGATCAAGCCGCACCCGCACGGGATCGAGCTGGGTGCCTTGATCGACATGCTCAAGATCACCAAGGCGCGCACCGTGAAGAGCTTCCTCTCCGAGGATTTCTCGCGGGTGAGCTCGGCGGTGGCCGAGGAGATCTGCAAGAACGCGAAGGTCGGAACCGGGGGCAAGCCTGCATCGGCGACGCGCGAGCAGGCCGATTCGCTCTTTCACACCATCAGCGTCACCAAGATCCGCACGCCGCCCACCGACTGCGTGGTGCCGATCGGCGAAGAGCTGCTCATCGCCGGGCTCAAGAAGGAGATCGAGGCCGACTTCTACGCCGCCACGTCGCGGAAGCCCGCCGTGTATCGCGGCAATCCGTTCGTGGTGGAAGTGGCGCTCGCGTACGGCTCGCAGCTTCCCGCCGACGAGGCGATCCGGCTGCTGCGTTTCGCGAACCGCGTGCCGCTGCTCTACCAGGGATCCGCGTGCGCCGCGACCAAGGCGGTGATCGGCACCGACTGGCGGAACTACGGACTGCAGCAGCCCAAGGGTGCCCTGCCCATCGGCTCGATGGTGGTCATGGTGCACATCGCGAGCGTCTGGGTTCCCTACACGTCGGAGTCGAAGGAAGCGATCGCGCACTACCCCGAGATCATCAAGGAGCTGCGGCTCGCACTCCAGGAGACGGGCCGCAAGCTCGGCGCTTACGTGAACAAGCGGCGGCGCGAGGCCGACGCCGCCAAGAAGCACGCCTACATCGAGAAGTACATCCCCCACATCGGCGACGCGCTGCGCGACATCCTCGGGCTCTCCGAGGCGGATCGCCAGAAGACCGTCGACATCCTGAGCGACACGCTCGCCCGGAGCCGCCAACTGTGAGCAAGAAAAAGACCGAGTCGCGTCACTCCGTGCTCTCCGGGAAGAAGGATCCCGAGACGCTGGCCGCCATCCGACACGTCGCGGAGGACATTCACAAGGTTGCGATGAAGGGCGGGAAACCCGACGTCGCGTTCCCGACCCGCAGCCTCGCCAACGTGAAATACAACCCGAAACAGGGCTATTTCGAGCTGGGACGCGGACGGAAGAGCCGCACGCTCACCGTCGGCACGGCGAAGACCTTCGCGCAGACGCTCAAGATGATGGCGCTCTCGAAGGAGCTCATCCAGAACGACGACTTCGCCACCAAGCGAGACGCCTACTACCAGTCGAAGAACTGGGACGAGGCGCGCTTCGACGAGCAGGTCGAGTCCGACACCATCATGGACGACATCGAGGCGCTGGTGAGCCTCGAGGGTGTGAGCCGCGAGCAGCTGCGCTTCTATCCCGAGGAGCACGGCGGCGCGGTGGCCGGGCAGCTGGTGATCGTCGATCGCGATCCACTCTCCGGCGACACCATCGAGATCGACTGCACGCGCCAGGGAACCGGCTCGTACACGATTCCCCACTCGGTCGAGCACTTGGGCTTCAAGACCGACGCCAAGTTCATCCTCGCGATCGAAACCTCCGGCATGTTCCAGCGGCTCCACATCCACACCTTCTGGAAGAGCGCCAACTGCATCTTGATCGCGATGGGCGGCGTCCCCACGCGCGCGTGCCGGCGTTTCATTCGCCGTCTCGCCGACGACAAGAAGATTCCGGTGTACGCGTTCGTCGATTGCGATCCGTACGGGATCTCGAACATTTACCGCAGCCTCAAGGTGGGCTCCGGCAACGCGGCGCACCTGAGCCAGTTCTTCTGCGTGCCGCAGGCGCATTTCCTAGGCGTCACGCCGCAGGACATCGTCGAGTACCAGCTCCCGACGCACCCGCTCCAAGACGTCGACATCAAGCGGGCCAAGGATGCACTCAAGAACGACCCGTTCTTCCAGAACCACAAGACCTGGCGCGACGCCATCGAGCTGTTGCTCAAGATGGGAGTGCGCGCCGAGCAGCAGGCGCTCGCCAAGTGGGGGCTCAACTACGTGATCGAGGAGTACCTGCCCAAGAAGCTCGCCAACAGCCAGAAGTTCCTGCCCTAGCTTCGCTCCGCGCGGGTCATTGCCGAGCAGCTCGCGGGCTTGACCGAAGCCGTCGGCACCTCTAGCCTCGCCGTGCTCGCGGTAGAGGATGGTTTTTATGGGTCTTTCTACGTGTTTTCATGAGGTCCGAGCACGAGGTTGGCGAGTCGCGGTCGTGACTACGGCAGCGCTCACGGCCTCGTCGGGATGCGGGCTGCGCCCGGTGACGCCCAAGACGGTCGAAGAGTTCCGCACCGCCCATCGCTGTGCGCCCGCGGTGGTCGGCAGCGACGACGACGCGATCCAAAGCATCGCGGGACACGGTATGAGCCTCTTCCCGCAGCAAGCGATCGAGAGCGGCGACCAGTACGTCGTCCCAAGCTCTCTTGCGTGGTGATCGCGCACACCCACAAACCGCGGCTGGTGCCGCTGAATCCTGGCGGGCAGGATTGCTGGCTGATGGATTGCGGTTCGTGGGTGAACGGCGGCTCGCAGTTCGGAGTCATCGCCGACGACGCGCTCGCCGTCTGCGAATGGAAGCTTTCCGCCTAGAACACCGGTAACGACGAGGTCGTCATGTGCGCATGGGGCGGTCCCAGTAGCAAGCTGATCGGCTGGATGGGCGACGTCGACTCGGTCGACGGAAACGCGGATTTCGAGATTTTCTACCGGACCGCAAAGGAGCCCGGGTTCGCGGCGCCGGCCGAATGGCGCGAGCTGCGGTTTCGCATGGTGCGCGGGCTCTTCGCCCAGTATTACCCGGGCTACATGGACGAAAACGTCGCAGCCCTGTCGTCGTTGGGTCTCGACGTCGATCGTCTTCCGATCTCTTCCGTTGCGAGCGTCGCCACCAACGCGGCGGCAATCCGCGACCTGGTACTGGAGCAGACCGGCGACGGGCGAAGCGTCGTGCTGATTGCCCAGAGCAAGGGCGCCGTGGACGTCGCAGCGGCGCTCGGGCTTCATCCCGAGATCGTGCCGCACGTCCGGGCGTTCGTAGCGATCCAGACGCCGTTCGCGGGAAGCCCGATCGCCACCGATCTCGAGAGCAAGGATGTCCTGGGAGGGCTTCCGGCGCTCACCGTCGATGCGCTGGAACATCTGCTGCGAGTCGAACCGGCGGCGTTGCAAGACATGCGGCACGTCGCACGCCGGCAGTTCCTGAGCAAGCACGCCTTCCGGTGCCCGGTGCCGACGGTCAGCCTCGCCACGACGATGTCGGGAGTCGAGTCGATCCTGTCGGCGTCGAACGGATACATCGAAGCGTGCTACTCACAGAGATCCGACGGTCTGGTCTGCCCGCAAGACGCCGTGCTGCCTGGATCCACGGTGGTGCGACTCGCCGGGCTCGATCATGCGGCGACGGTCCTGGCCTTCCCGCGCGATCCGTCGTCGACCCGTGAGATCGTGCCGTTGACCCGTGCGCTGGTCGCGCAAGCCATGGCTCTGGAGCCGCCGCCGCCCGCTCCCGCCGGCTCGTGAGCGTCCGCTCACGACGAACCGTCGTCTCGCGATCTACAATCGGGACCTCGCACCCGCTCCTCGTGGAGGCTCCACCATGGCCAATCCCCCGACCGGCGCTCCGGCTCCCGCGGCGCCGTCCGTGACGCCCGCGGATTTCTTCGGCACCACCGTGCCCCGGCAGTTCCACGCCGGCGTCGACAAGGTCGAGAAGCTGATCAAGGCGCTCACCACCTCGCTCGAGGCGCTGCGCGCCGTGGAGATGACGGTGCAGGTGCAGCTCACCGGCGAAGGCGGCGGCACCTGGAACCTGAACGTCCGCGATGGCCAGATGGTGGTGAGCGACACGCCCGTGCACGAGCCGATCGTCACCGTGGTCCAGGAGATCGGGGACTGGCGCAAGGCCATGAAGACCATCGGCGATCGCATGGGCCAGATCGCGCTCCTGGGCGGCGGGCTGAGCTCGAGCGGAGGGCCTGGCGCGGCGCCGCTCACCAAGGCCAAGGTCGAGAAGCTCAAGACGCTCGCCGGCACCATCAAGTTCGTGATGACCGGCGGCGAAGGCGGCGACTGGTCGATCGTCACCAAGTTCGGTACCACGCCCATGCCCGCACAGCCTCACGCCACGGTCACGTGTGCCGAGGACGACTACAAGAAGATCGTGAAGGGCGAGCTCAACCCGCAGGCCGCGTTCATGGGCGGCAAGATGAAGATCGCCGGCGACATGGCCGTGGTGATGCAGGTCGGGCTGCTTCTGATGTCGGCCTGATCGCGAACTCGCCAGCTCGCCGAGGTCGGAGCAAAGCGGGCCGGCCGTCTCCCGATCGGGGACGACCGGCCCGTGCCGTGCTTGCGCAAGAACGCTGCAGAAAAGCCACGCCTCAGTGTCCGGTGGTCGTGACCACCGCGTCCTCCGGGTAGCCCAGCGCGCCGAACTCGGGAATGTCGAGGCCTTCGAGCTCCACCTCGCGGCTCACGCGCATCGGCTTGATCTTGTTCACGACGAAGAACACGACATACGTGGCGCCGAACGCCCAGACCGCGCACAACGTCGCCCCGAGGAGCTGACACAGGAACTGCGACGTGTCGCCGTGCAGCAGCCCCGTGACGCCCTTTCCGGCCTCGCCGAGGTAGGACGCGGGCCCGACTCCGTTCCAGCCCGCGCCGTAAGCGCCGTCCGCGAAGATCCCGACGCACACGGCACCCAGCCAGCCGCAATACCCGTGGACCGAGATCGCGCCGCACGGATCGTCGACCTTGAGCACGCGGTCGTTGAAAAGCACCCCCACGCATACCAGGACGCCCGCCAGGATCCCGATGACGACCGCCGCGCCCGCCGTCACGAACGCGCACGGCGCCGTGATCGCGACCAGGCCCGCGAGCATTCCGTTGCATGCCATCGAGATGTCCGGCTTGCCGAACTTCCAGTACCAGAAGAGCAGCGCCGCGACCGAGCCCGCGCAGGCCGCCAGGTTGGTGTTGATCGCGATCACCGAGATCCGGAGATCGGTGGCACCGAGCGTCGAGCCCGGGTTGAAGCCCATCCAGCCGAACAGCAGGATGAAGGTCCCGGTCACGACGAAGACGATGTTGTGCGCGGGAAACGCGCGCGGCTTGCCGTCCGGCCCGTACTTGCCGATGCGCGGCCCCAGGATCGCGGCGAGCGCCATGGCGCAGAAGCCGCCCACCGCGTGCACCACCGTCGAGCCCGCGAAGTCCACGTAGCCGTGCCCGAGGCTGAGCGTCGAGCCCCACTGCGACATCCAGCCGCCGCCCCACACCCAGCAACCGAAGATCGGATAGAGGATCGCGCCGACGAACAGCTCGCAGAGCAGGAAGGCGCCGAATGTGATCCGCTCGCAGATCGCGCCGACGATGATGTAGCCCGCCGTCTCCATGAACACCACTTCGAAGAGCATCAGGCAATTCGAGCCCGCGTCGTAGGCCGGGCCGGTGAGGAAGAATCCCTTCCCGCCCAGGAAGCCCCACTGGCCGCTGCCCAAGAGAAAGCTGTTGAGCGTGGGCGTTCCGCCGATGTTGCCGGGCGCGGCGTTGATCGCGACCCCGCCCCACTGCAGGCCGAAGCCGATGGCGTAGTACGCGAGGAACGCGAACACGTAGGCGGCGAAGTTGAGCATCATCAGGTGCGCGGCATTCTTCTTCCGCACCAGCCCGCAGGTGAGCAGCGCGAAGCCGGCCTGCATGAAGAGGACCAGGTAGCCGGTGTTGAGCGTCCAGCCGAAGTTGGTGCCCACGCGCACGTGGCCGACGGAGTCGGCCAGCTTCACGGCGAGTGGCTCTTTCGCGGCCATCTCCTGGTACTGGTCGAAGTCCTGCTTTTTCTGGGCGTAGTCCGGTGCGGCGGTATCGGTGGGCTCGGGCACGACGCCTGCGGGCTGCCGCAGCCAGGCGGCGCGCCGGGCGGCCACGCCGAGCGCCCGTGCAGCGGCCTCGGGCGAGCCGAAGCGGGCGACGTGCGAGGGAGCGGCCGGGGCGTAC
>CAZYWA010000214.1:0-12108 GCA_964650975.1 uncultured bacterium | reverse complement strand
AGCCGGTTGGTCCGGTCCACGTCGGCGAGGTGCTCGCCGCGGCCTGCGCGAGTTCTCGCATCCGGTGCTGCCCGTTGAGAGGGCAGCCCAGCGGATCCAGCGCACGACGGGCTGGGACGAAGCTCCGCCGAATCCACGGCTCGATGGTAGTGGCGGATCCGCTGCGCGCGGCAGGAACCAGCCGTCTTCTCCACGTGCGCGACGACTCGTTCGTGCATCGGCGGGTCTGAACGCAGACTCCGTTGCACGCGGCGCAGGACGCGTACCAGCGAGACAGGAGCTGCCGTGGGTGGCGCGCACGGCGGGCACCCTCGCCGGGGTGGCGCTCGAGGGCGCCGACGTCGGCCGTCACTCCACGGTGCGCTGGTCCGTGCCGAGGGACCCCACGCGGCGGGACTCCCACGATGTCCGGCCGGTAACCGTCGCTGGCGGGCGCGTCCGATCCTGCCCCGAGTGCGACCAATGACTGTTTACGTCGTCCGCCGCGCCCCTCCTATTCTCGACCGCATCCACTTATCGCCCGGAACGCCGGGCAGAGGAGATCGCGATGACGGAGACCAAGAAGCGGGCAAAGCCGAAGGATGACGGCGCCGGTGTGCCGCCGAGGTACATGACGGTCCGCGAGTGCGCGGGGTACGTGCGGCGCTCGGAGAAGGCGATCTATCACCTCGTCGCCGCGGGGCAGATCCCGTATCGCCGGGTCAATGGTGGGCGGCTGATGTTCGATGTGGTGGCTATCGACAAGTGGATCGCCGGCTCTGGCGGGGTGTCAGCCACCGAAGTCCTCGACGCGATCAATCAAAGGGGAGCGTGATGGTCGACGTGGGAAACCTGCTCACACCACCGGCGACGGCGGTCTACTCGGCCGGCGGGGCCGTGCTCGCCGACTATCACTGCCTCTCCTTGGCGATCGGCGACTGGCATGTCAACGGTCCAACCCCGGCGAGTCGGGCGTACGATCGATCGGTCGCGAAAGGCGACGGCGATTGGGTCCGGAGCGGCGGTAGCTCGGCCCTCTTGGGCGCACTTGAGGAGCGAGCCAAGGCCGACTTGTCCGTCGCTTTGGCCGGTGCGATCGCTCAGGACTTGCTCGGAGTCGAGGCCGGGCCCACCTCCTCGTGGCAACGCGCTGATGAGGAATGGATCTCGCAGGTGATGGATGAACTCCGCTTGGCCGAACCCCAGGCAAAGAACTTTCGGCAGTCTGTCGAGACAGAGGTACGCAACATCCTGGGCGGCGAAGATGTCCGTCTGTCCTTCAGAGCTGCTACCGGGGCTATCGCGTTCGGTTGGGTACGGTCCGGGTCAGACCTAATCAACCTGTTCGACGAGTTGCAGTCGACCCGCGCGAGTTCCATCGAATGGAAGGACGAGAAGTTCGTGGCGAGGTTCAACGCCGACGACGTTTGGTGGGAGGTGGAGTGCGTGGAATGCGGAGAGGTCTGGACTCCGCATGTGTTGAAGCCGGTCAGCGACCGCTTTCGGGGCGCCATTGGGGTCGGTTGTTCCCCAGGACGCTTTGGATGCCCGTGCGAACATCATTTCGCACCTGTTGATCGAGAGAGGAAGCCATGAAGGACCGCGATATCCCATCGACCGTGCCGCTGCTATCCGCTCTGGAGAACGGGAATGCGGCGCCGACTGGCAAAGAAGCACGACGGGTCACCAGGGTGCTCGATGTACCAGTGTCGAGCCTTGGTTCAGGCCCGGAGCCGGAGATGCCGGCATCGAACCGCGACGCCTTTGAGGTGTGGGACGAGTTAATTACTCGCGTAGCCTGGGTAGCGTGTCCGCCAAAAGCCACCGAGACACCCTTGGGCGGCCCCGAGCAACGCCTCAGGGATCAGAGCGACGAAACGCTCTCCATGACAGCATGGAACGCCCGCGACGCCCTCTGGGAGTTGCAGATGCGCATCTGGCAGCGACCGGACTGCGTCGTCCGGATCTATTCCGTCATCAAGGACCTGGGTCTGGCGATCGAACATGTACTCGCGCTTTGCCGCCAGGCGGCCGTGTCACACGTCCAAGAGAGCCGCGATGTCGGGTTCGTCTTGGGCGCCGCGGTATGCGCGGAGGTGCCGAGCCTGAGCGACTATCCCGACCAGATCGACGTGGCCGAACTCAGACGAATAGCCGGACGCGCTGCAGAACCGACGCGCGAGGTGGCCACGATGCTCCTGGAGGACCTGGACGACCCAAGCATGGACGCCGTGGGTGACGCGAATCCGCAAGCGGACGCCTCGCCCCCCAAACGCTAGGTCGACGCGCAAAGGGGCCGTGTCCGGCACAGACATTCGGAGGGGTGCGGAAAGCTGAGTCTTTCGGGAAGCGCTGGCGACGGCCGAGCGGCTGCCATGAGGCGGGCCAACACTCGATCGAGACCGTAGCGGTCACGGGTCTCGAGATTGACGGGGCGACCTACGGAATCGATCGCTTCGAGTCAAGGCACGGGATTCGACCTTCCCTCCGAGGGAATGTCAGGGCGCACAGAAATCCGTGGTGCTCTGGGTAGTGCTCCGGGTCCGCCGGGGCTCGTGCACGAAAGTCGCCCGCGTGTGCGTCGGGTGGCTCGGCCGGACGCCAGGTGACGAATCGGGCGTTGAAGAGAGGTTCCGGTGCATCCTGCTCGCAACCGGAGAGGAATGCTCCAGCGGCACCTGCGAAGCAGGGAGCCGGTGACCGTTGGGAGGTGAGCGCGTCGTGGGGGTCTACCAGCGAGGTCAGAAATGGTGGATCTCGTTCACCGTCGACGGCCGGCAGGTTCGGGAACCGGCGGGCCATAGCCGGAAACTCGCCGAGCGCGTCCTCGAGCAGCGGCGCGCCGAGGTCGTGCTCGGGCGATTCAACGTCCGCACGCGACGGGTCATGCTGCGGGAGTACTCGGCTGAGTACCTCGAGTGGGCGCAGGCGAAGAAGAAGACGTGGAAGCGTGACCGGGCCAGCCTGGATCACCTGACCGTTCACCTCGGCTCGGTGTTGCTGTCGGACCTTCGCCCCGCACGGATCGAGGCCTACCAGCAGACACGCCTGCACAAGGGCGAACGCGGCGCCCGAGCGCCGAAGCCCGCCACCGTCAACCGCGAGGTCGCGTGCCTCAAGAAACTCCTGAGCCTGGCCTGCCGCGACGGCGTCATCGCGGAGAACCCGGCGAAGGGCGCCTCGCTCTTGCCCGAGAATAACGAGCGAAACCGGATCGCGACGCCCGAGGAGCTCGCGGCGCTCACGACGGTGGGACCGTCTTGGCTTCGTTCGATGATCACGGTGGCCTATCACTCCGCCATGCGCCAGGGCGAGCTCCGCACGCTCACGTGGGACCGCGTGGACCTGAAGGCGGGCTTTGTTCGCCTCCGGTCGAGCGACACGAAGACCGGTGATCAGCGGTCCGTGCCGCTCAAGCCGGAAGCGGCCGAGGAACTCCGGCGTCTTCCGCGCCCGCTCCAGGGCGGGTGGGTGTTCAAGAAGGGCGGGAAGCCCCTCAAACAGCAGGAAGTCACGGCCGCGTTCAACCGCGCCTGCCGCGGCGCGAAGATCGAGGACTTGCGGTTCCACGATCTCCGGCATACGGCCATCACCAACTGGCGACGGGCCGGCCACGACTACTTCCGGATCATGGCGGCGAGCGGCCACAAGACGATGGCGGTCTTCAAGCGGTACAACACCGTTGACGACGAGGAGCTCCGGCAACTAGCCTTGCCCGGCTATCACAATTCCATCACAATCGGGCCCCAGCCGGCCGACGAGTGTTCAGATCGGAGTGCGGTTCCTTCGTAATTTCAGCTACTTAGCAGCCTGCGCCCATAGCTCAGCTGGATAGAGCGTCGGACTACGAATCCGAAGGTCAGAGGTTCGAATCCTCTTGGGCGCGCCAGGGGGCGGGGTCGCCTGCCCACGGAAAACCCGCCGGCCATGAAGCTCGACGTCGACAAGATCGACACGGCCGGCCGGAACTACCCTCAACAGGAGGAGCTGGACCGATTCTTCATGCAGGCGGCGCTGGAAGAGGCGCGGCGGGCGGGCGAGATGGGAGAGGTTCCCATCGGCTGCGTGGTGGTGGTGGCCGACCGCATCGTGGCCCGGGGCGGAAACCGCACCGAATCGCGCCAGGACCCGACCTCGCACGCGGAGATGATCGCGGTCCGCAAGGCCACGCTCCGGTTCGGCAACTGGCGGCTCACCGATGCCACGATCTATTCCACGCTCGAGCCGTGCTCGATGTGCATGGGCGCCTTGCTCTTGGCGCGGGTGCAACGGCTGGTATTCGGGGCCTGGGACGGCAAGGCGGGGGCGGCCGGTTCGTTGTACGATCTATCGCGCGATCCGCGGCTCAACCATCGCATCCTGGTGATGAGCGAGATCGAAGAGGAGGCCAGTCGCGAGCTGCTCCAAACGTTCTTCCGGAACCTGAGGCAGCGACGACTTGGTGAGGGGACCTGAGAGTGGAGAACGCAGTACCTTGGAGAGATGGCCGAGCGGCTGAAGGCGGCGGACTCGAAATCCGCTGTGGGGGCAACTCCACCGGGGGTTCAAATCCCTCTCTCTCCGCCATGACGACCCCAGGAGCAGAACACGAGCAGACCAGGAGAGATGCCCGAGCGGCTGAAGGGGCACGATTGGAAATCGTGTGTACCTCCAAAAGGGGTACCGTGGGTTCAAATCCCACTCTCTCCGCCACGTGCCGCACGTACCGATCGTATGCTCGCAGCCTTCCGCCCCTCGACGGGTGGTGGCCGGGCCCCGCGCAATGGAGTTCCGTGAACCCCGTCAGGTCCGGAAGGAAGCAGCGGTAGCGGGTGACTCCATGTGCCGCGGGTAGTCCGGTTGCCACCCTTGGGGGGGTGGGACCAGGTGCCGCGTCGTCGATGTGGCTCGACGTGAGTGACGCCGAAGGCTGAGTGACGTCGTTCGAGGCAGCAGCGTGAGCTATCTCGTTCTGGCCCGGCGCGAGCGGCCGCAGCTCTTCGCCGATGTCGTCGGCCAGCACCACGTGGTGCGGACGCTGCAGAACGCGATCCGCACCAATCGCGTCCACCACGCGTATCTCTTCTGCGGCACCCGCGGAGTCGGCAAGACCTCCACGGCGCGCATCCTCGCGAAGGCGCTCAACTGCGATCGCGGCCCGGCGCCGGAGCCGTGCAACGGGTGCTCGGCGTGCAAGGAGATCACCGACGGCAGCGCCGTCGACGTGATCGAGGTCGACGCGGCGACTCATCGCGGTGTCGAGGAGGCGCAGCGCTTCCTGGAAGGCGTCCCGTATCGCCCTTCGCGGCTGCGCTTCAAGTTCTACATCATCGACGAAGTGCACATGATGACGAAGCACGCGTTCAACGCGCTGCTCAAGACTTTCGAGGAGCCGCCGTCGCACGTGAAGTTCGTGCTCGCGACCACCGAGGCGCACCAGGTTCCCGACACCATCCTGTCGCGCTGCCAACGCTTCGACTTCCGCGAGCTGGGCGTCGAGGAGATCGCGGGGGCCCTGGGACGCATCCTGGAACGCGAGGGCGTCGCCGTGAGCGCCCGCGCGCGGTCCTGGATCGTCCGTGAGGCGCGCGGCAGCATGCGCGACGCGCTCAGCCTCCTCGACCAGGTCCTCGCCTTCGCCGGGAGCCAGTCGGTGAGCGACGACGAGGTGCGCGAGGTGCTGGGCGGAGTCGAGGTGGAGCTGATCGAGAGCGCCATCCAGGCCCTGGTGGGTCGCGAGCCGGACCGGATGCTGGGCGTGGTCGCGGAAGTGGTCGCTCGCGGGCACGATCTCAAGTCTTTCCTGGGATCGCTGCTCGAAGCTTTGCGCGCTGCCATGGTGGCCAAGGCCACTGCGAACGCCACGGGCTCGGCAGCCGAGCTGGTCCGGCTCGAGCTCTTCGACGGCGCCAGCCTCGAGGACGTCGTGCGCTGGGTCGATCAGGGGTTGCGCTGCCAGGTCGACTTGCAGCGCGCCGAGGAGCCGCGGCTCACCCTCGAGACGGCCCTGGTGCGCGCCACGCTGCTGGCGCCGGTGCGGCCCCTCGCAGAGGCGGTGGTTCGCCTCGAGGCGCTGGAGGCACGCCTCGGCGGCGCGCCGCATCCCGTGGCGCGTACCGCATCCACCTCCCCGGCCGCGCCCAGCGCGGGTGCGAAGCCGAAGCCCGCTGCCGCCGACGCTCCCGTCGAGCCGCGCCCCGACACCAGCCGTTACGCGGGTCCGGTCGAGCGCCCTGCGGCGCCCGCGCCGCGACCGGTACCAGCAGCTCGAGTCGCCACCGCCACGAAGCCCAAACCGGAGGCGCCGCCAACTCCTCCCGGAAACCCCGACCTCGAGATCGCGGCACTGCTCAAGCATCTGCGGGAGCGTGAGCCGCGGCTCGCGCGCTGGCTCGATTGCGCGACGGTGCTCAAGATCGACGGATCGACGCTCGCGGCTTCACTCGAGCCCGGCATGGCATTCGACGAGCTCAAGGAACCCGAATCCGCGAGGATCCTGCGCGATGCGGCGAGCGCCGTGATCGGCCGCGGCCTCGAGCTCGAGCTGTCGCGCGCGGAGAGCGGCGGCACGGCGGCGGCCGGGAAGAAGCCCGCGAAGGCCAAGCCAGAGGCTCCCGCAGATCCGGCCGCGGCGCGCGCGATGCGCAGCCGCGCGCTCGAGGATCCGGTCGTGAAGCAGGCGCTCGATCTCTTCGGGGGCGAGGTCGTGGACGTGCGCCCGCACACCGCGACCGAGGAGAAAAAAGGGGGCCGGTCGTGAGCACCGGAATCGGCGAATCGCTCAAGATGCTCGGCGATCTGCGCGCCAAGTTCGAGAAGATGAAGGAAGAGGCGGGAGCGATCCGGGTCGAGGCGACGGCCGGCGGCGGCATGGTGAAGGTGGCGATGAACGGCCGGCTGGAGGTGCTCTCGATCGAGATCGAGCCCGGCATCTTGAACCCGGGGGAACGCGAGCTGGTCCAGGATCTGGTGCGCGCCGCGATGAACTCGGCCCTCTCGAAAGCGCAGACCGAGATGCGCAACAAGCTGGGGATGGAGCTCATGGCGCTCGGCTTGCCGCTGCCCAACTTGCCCGGCGTCATCCAGTGAGCGCGGCCTTCGCTCGCGGGACGCTGCGAGCGAGGCTTTGCACACTCGTCGGTATCTTTCTCGCGGGCTCGATGCTCGTGGGCTGCGCCACGCGTTCCGCGCCGGCGTCACGCGCCACCGCTGGCCAGCCACCGCCACTCGACGACGCGCATCGGCGACTGGGCGCGCCTCCGCGTGGCCACGTCTGGGCGGGTGCGGGGAAGGTGGACGTGAGCCCCGCGGGGAGCATGTACCTCGCGGGCTTCAGCCCGGGACGCCGCTCGACCGGAGTCCACGACCCGCTCTATGCCCGTTGCGTGTTCCTCGACGACGGCACCACACCGTTGGTGCTCGTGGAGCTCGATCTCGTCGGGTTCCTCCATCCGGACGTCGTGGCGATGCGGTCGCGGATCACGGCGAAGCATGCGTCGAGCGTGATCGTCGCCTCGACCCACGTCCACGCCGCTCCCGACACCATCGGCCTCTGGGGACCTGGGCTGGTGTTGCCGGTCGGCTCGGGGAAGGACCCGGCGTACATGGAGCGCGTGGAAGCGGCTGGTGCGGAGTGCGTGGCCCAGGCTGCGACGCAGGCTCGGCCCGCCACGGCGGTGTTCGCCCGTTCCCAGGTTCCGCCCGATCTGTCGTACAACATCCACGCCGAGGACCGGCCGACGCTCGCCGTGGCCAAGGACGACGCCCTCACCGCCGTGCGGTGGATCGGAGACGACGGGACCGGGATCGCGACGATCGTGAGCTGGGCCTGCCATCCGGAAGCGCTCGGGCGCGACAACACGCTCGCCACCGCGGACTACCCGGGTGTGCTCGCGAGCAAGCTCGAGGAAAAGCTCGGCGGCACCGCCATGCTCGTGAATGGTGCCGTCGGCGGGCTGGTGACCGTGCGGGACCCTGAAACGGGCCCGCACGGTTTCGAGCTCGCGGAGCAGGTGGGATCCAGGGTCGCCGACGTGGCGGTCCATGCGCTGCAGGCCACCTCCGCCGTTCCGTGGCCCGCGGGCGACGAGAGTACCTCGGCCTCAACGGACGCCACGGCGCGCGACGAGTTTCGAGCGGTCGCGGAGCCGCTGCACGCGGCATTCGACAACCGCTGGTGGCGCTTCTTCCGCTGGCTCGGCCTTCTCGACGTCGAGCTCGAGAACGACCATGTCGCGACCGAAGTGATGGCGTGGCGCGTGGGTCCCAGCGTGTGGCTCACGGTGCCCGGCGAGATCTTTCCGAGCCTCGGTCGGCGTTACCGCGAGGCCATGAAGAGCGATCTCGGCTTCCTCGTCGGCCTCGGCAACGACGAGCTCGGCTACATCATGGAGCCCACGGAGTTCGAGGACGACATCTACTCCTACGAGCAGATGATGAGCCTGGGCCCCAAAACCGGCCCCGCCCTCGACGCCGCCGTCGACGCGGCGCTGCAGGCACTCGATGCGCCGCACTCCGCAACCGTGTCACCGGGAGGCGAATGAACAGGACCCTCGTCGCGACCGTCGTGGTGCTTGCGCTCACCACCGCGGCGTTCGCGGAGCTCGGGTCGCCGGCGCGCGCCGCGAACGACGAGGGTGCCAGCCCCACGATCGACGTACGACCCGACTCCTCGCCCGAGCCCAACGACGCGACCGACGCGTTGGGCCCGGAGGGAGCGACGACGGTCGGTGCCGCGACCGCGGAACCGTCGCTCTGGGACGACTGGAACGCACTTCTGGACAAGCGCGTTCAGCAGGTGCTGCAGCGCGACGATCTGTGGAGGAACACCCTGGTCCCGCTCAAGGGCATGTTCCTCATGAACTACAAGTACAAGACCGTCAGCACCAGCCAGCGCTTCGATGCCAACGGCCACGCGGGACCGGCGCTCAAGCCCGTCGACGTCTTCGGCGGCAAGCTCGACTTCGGCCTGACCGGCACCGGCCGCGGCCACACGTTTCAGTTCTTCTACGGCATCACCGACCACATCACGTTTCTGGCCGAGCAACCGTTCGGCAAGCTCTCGCCGGCCTTCCACGTCCGCTACACACCGCCCGACGAGAGCTCGCCCACCAGCACCGCTTCGCTGCTCGACGCGATCCTGCCGCAGCTCTATCCCAACGACTTCACCGGCTCGCTCCAGACGCTCGATGGTCTGTGGCAGGCCATCGAGCTCTTCGGCCGGCCGCGTCCCAACATCGACGAACCGCTCAACGACTACCAGCTCGGCGATTTCACCTTCGGCCTCGGCACCGACTATCTGCGCTCGCAGAACCTCGGGCTCGCGGCCGCGATCAAGGTCGTGGCGCCGACCGGGCACCTCGCGAACCCCAACAACTCGCTGATCTTTGCGCTCGGACCCGAGCTCGACATCGGTGTCGGAGCGTGGGGCCTTCAAGCGCAGCAGTGGGTCGATTGGCGGTTCCCGGCGCCGTTCGATTTCCTGTCGTGGACGTTCGATTTCGGCTACCAGTACTTCTTCCCGTCGACCAGGGACTCACCCACCAACTTCACGCCGCCCGTGCCGTTCCGGATCACCTCGCAAGACAAGCCGGTCCTGGCGGCGCTCTTCCGCTCGGTGCTCACGCCGGATCACGTCGAGCCCAACCCGGGCGGCGGCTACGCCGTGCATGGCACGCTGATCGATGTGCTCGATGCCGTCGACCCGACGATCGCTGCTCAGCTGGCGCCGGTTTTCCCCGACCTTTCCGGACTGGGCAAGACCTACCAGTACACGCCGGGCTCTCAGTTCAGCGCCGAGCTTCAGGCGACGTATTCGCTGTTCGGAGTCGGTCTCGCCGGAGGCAGCAACTTCAGCTGGGCGAAATCTTCCGACATCCACGGCAACGTGCCCGAGTTCGCCGAGTTCGTGGACGCGGTGCAGCTGGTCGCCGAGTCGTGGCACTGGAGCACCTGGACCAAGGTGTCGGTGCCGCTCTTCCCGCTGCGCATCCCCGCGGTGGCCGCCGCCGGCATCGAGTTCGCGCTCGAGGGCCGGAACGCGTTCATTTTCGAGGACAACATCGAGCTCACCTTCGGCTTCATCTCGCCGTGGTTCTTCCCGGATTGAGTTTTTCGGGGGGCTCTTCAAGCCCCCCGCCCCACGAAAAGGCGCTTTTCGTGGGGCCCCACCCCCAAGTCGGCTCGCTGCACGCTCGCCGGCGCGCCTTCCGGCGCGCTGGGCCAATTCGGCGTCACCACGCCGGGGTATGCCCGTGCGCGTGTAGCGCGGGGGTTGTCCCCCTGAGGCCCATCGAGCGATTGCCTCACACACTCAGTGAAGCCGAGGCCAGGATCAGCGAGGCGAAGCCGAGCCGATCTGAAGCGTCACGCCGAGACGTGGATCGCTGACCTCGCCACGCTGCGCGAGGCACGGGTAGAAGATGAGCTCCGGTTGCTCGGCGGTGATGTGGGTACGCTTGAGGCCGTCGATGCTCTTGAGCGTGAGGTCGCGGAAGAGCGTCAGGTAGGTCGCGAAGGCCAGGTGCCGGGCGTCCACCGCCGAATAGGCCGCGGGCAGCGCGCGGCGCGCGGCCGGCGGCGCGAACCTGAGGTCGGGCTGCAATCGCGTGAGCGCCAGCGACAGCGGATCGAGCCGCGCCGACCGAGGCGGTCCCGCGGCCAGCGAGTAAAAGACGATCGATCGTTTCGTGTCGTCCGGATGGGGCGTCGAATCGAGCGGCCGCGTGAAACGTTTCCACTGGGCGCGCGTCGCGAGCTCGCGCCGGTCGGCGCGGATCTTCACCCGGTAGCGCCAGACCGGCAGATAGACCAGCTCCTCCGGGATCACGCCCGCCACCTCGCGCGGCGCCACGAAGCGCGCGTCCACCGCGACCAGTCCCCGCTCGGTGAGCTGCGACGGCACCAGGCACTTCTCGCACACCAGCACCGCAGCGGATTCGGCGTTCTCGAACCCGGCGCCGCACCCGGGGCAGCGGAGCGGGATCGCGCTGAGCGGTTTGGCGGGCGGCGTGGTGGTCGCGAGGCGGTGAAGAGAGGGACCGCCGGCGTGGGGCTCGCGGGTGACGTCGCCGCCGACCGCGTCGATCACCATCCAGTCGCGCGGGATGGACTCGCGCCCCGGCTGGTCGGGCGGAGCGAAATAGAGCACCCAGAACGGATGGTAGATCATCGACAGCGACTCGCGCAGCAGCACGCGGTGCTCGAAGAACCGGTAGAAGTTCCGCTCGTCCGTGAGCTCGCGAGCCTGGGCACGCCGCTTCGCGCCCTCGAGCGCTCCGTCGAGGGTCGACGCGGGGCGCAGCACTCGCGCCGACGCGTCCATTTCCGCCGCGTCGAAGGGTGCCAGGCTTCCGCCCTCGGTGTGCTTGGCGAGCGGCTTCCAGCCGAACGCCTCCGCGGCCGCGTCGGCGACGTATTCGCGCACCACGCGGTTGATCTCCTTCTTCGAGTACTCGAGCTTCCCGGCGACCGGTGCCACGATCGCGCTGGCCGACGCGTCGCGCGCGGGATCGGCACCGCGGCGCTTGCGAGCGCCCGTGTCGGCGAGCGCCTCGTTCCCGAGCACCCAGCCGAGCTCGACCGCTCGATAGAGCCAGTAGGGAACGAAGTAGAGCGTCGCTTCCTCGATCAATCCATGCCCACGCTGCTGCGCGAGCTGGATGGCGCGCGCGCGCGACACCACGTCCCGCACGCAGAGCCGCGCCACCTCGTGGTCGTGGACCAGTCCGAAGGTGCCGCGGCATCCCGGACAGCGAGCGACACTCGCCGTTTCGTCGACCTCGGATACCACGGCGCACGCCGGGCACACGAAGTCGACCAGCACCTGCCCGCGGCCGCCGGACTGGACGATCGCGTGGCCGCAGTAGAAGCACGACGTGCGTCTGCGGCCTTCGATGTAGAAGCCGGCCTTGCCACACGACGGGCAGTCCCGGCGGAGCGTCCTGACCATCGCCGCGACCATTTAGCGCGCCCTCGCTCGGCCTAGCAACCCGACCCGGACGGTCGCTTGCCCTTTACAGCGCGCGGAGCCGGGGCCTACCCTCCCCGCTCGGCGGACGGGAGAACCGAGTGGGCAAAGACAACGTCACGGCGGCCGAGGCGGCGGCCCTTGCAACCCGCCTCGAGGAGCTGCGCAAGGCCTACGACCGC
>CAZYWA010000213.1:0-12168 GCA_964650975.1 uncultured bacterium | reverse complement strand
CGCGCGGTAGAGCGCGGCGGCGCGGTCGAGGATGTCGACCACCGACATCGGACGGTGCTCGTTCACGGCGGGATGATACCGGAGCGCGGGTCTCGCGTAGACTCGACCTGCGAGAGGTGTCTCGGTGGTCGACTGCGACCCAGGGACGGGCCCTCCACCCCGGCCTCGGAGATGCTGCCTGGAGCGCGCGCGGTCCCTCGCGCGCGAGGCCAACCTGAGACAGCACCGACAAGGGAGAGCGCAGGTGAGCAAACCTCGTGGCATCGATGGCGCGAAACGCAGTCGAGCGGTGCTCGGCCTCGCCTTCCTGTGCGGTGTGCTCGTGCTCGCGACCGGCGGTTGCTCGGGCTCGTCGTCGGGTGGGAGCGGAGGTAGCGGCGGTGACGGTGGAGGTGGCTCGGGCGGCGCGGGAGGAAGCGGGGGTGGCGGCGGCACCGGAGGTGGTGGCGGAGGAGGCGGAGGCACCGGCTGCGACCGGCTCGCGCCCGTCGGCGGCACGCCGCATCTCACTCTCGAGAAAGTGGTCGACGGGCTGCGGGAGCCTTTGCTGGTGACGGCACCGGCGTCGGACGTCCATCGCCTGTTCGTCGTCGAGCAAGGCGGGCGCATCCGCGTCGCGCGCGACGGCACGCTGGTCGACGCTCCGTTCCTCGACGTGAGCGCCGAGATCTCCTCGGGCGGCGAGCGCGGCCTTCTGGGCCTCGCGTTCCATCCGGATTACGCGAAAAACGGCCGATTTTTCGTGGATTACACGAGCTTGAACGGCAACATCCACGTCTCCGAATTCCAGGTCTCGTCGAACCCCGACGTCGCGGACCCGGCGAGCGAGCACGTGTTGCTCGAGATCGAGCACCCGCTCGACAACCACAACGGCGGCAACGTGATCTTCGGCCCCGACGGCAAGCTCTACGTCGGCGTAGGCGACGGCGGTGGCGGCGGCGATCCCAACGGCCACGGCCAGAGCCTGAGCACGCTGCTCGGCAAGATCCTGCGCATCGACGTCGACTCGGGCGATCCCTACGGCATCCCCGCCGACAACCCGTTCGCGGACCGCGCCGACGCGCGCGGCGAGATCTACGTCTACGGTGTCCGCAACCCGTGGCGCTTCAGTTTCGACCGCGCCACCCGCGATCTGTGGATCGGGGACGTGGGCCAGGACGCGCGCGAGGAGATCGATGCGTCGCTCGCCGGTTCGATCGCCGGCAACGACTACGGCTGGAACGTCATGGAAGGCACCGCCTGCTTCAACCCGCCGTCGGGATGCGACACCACCGGCCTCACGCTGCCGGTGATCGACTACGACCACTCGAAGGGCTGTGCCGTGACCGGCGGCTTCGTCTACCGCGGCGCGCGCATGCCGGGAATCCAGGGCACCTACTTCTTCACCGATTTCTGCAGCGGCTTCACCGAGTCGCTGAAGCTGCAGGGTGGACACGCGGCGGAGGTCACCGATCGCACCAGCGAGCTGGGCACCGATGGCATCAGCGTCTCGTCCTACGGCGAGGACGCGTGCGGCGAGCTCTACCTCGCGAGCCAGGCGGCGGGTTAGGTGCTGAGGCTCGCGCCCGCGGGGGCTGAGTGATCGGCCGGCGCACGCTTCTCGCCGTGTTGCTGCTGGCGCTGCGCGCGATCCCGTCGCATGCGGCCGACTCGGGCACCGCGGCGCGAGCCTCGTCCGCCCCGGTCACCCGCGTGCTCTTCATCTGTAACAGCTACACGTACGTGAACGGGGGACTCGACGCCCAGGTTCACGCATTCGATCCGTCGATCGTCACCACGCGGCTCGCGAACGCCGGCTACACGCTCGAACAGCACGCGAGCGACGCCCACGAGCTCGCCGCGATCCAGGAGGGCGGATTCACCCACGTGGTGCTCCAGGAGCAGAGCCAGTTTCCGGTGGCGCAGCGCGAGCGCTTCCGCCGCGCCGCCGCGAAGCTCGACGCGGAGATCAAGCGCGCGGGAGCGAAGACCGTCCTGCTCATGACGTGGGAACGTCCCGACAGCCTCCGGATGGACGTGACCGCCGGTAACGTGGCCGCGTCGTACACGGCGCTCGGTCAGGAGCTGGGCGTTCCCGTGGCTCCGGCCGGCCGCGCGTTCATGCGCTCACGGCGCGAGCGGCCCGACCTCGCTCTCTACCAAGAGGACGGCCATCCGACGGTCGCGGGAACCTACCTCGCCGCAGCGGTGATCTACCGGACCCTCACCGGTCACGCGCCTCCGTCCGACGGTGCGAGCGCGCCCGGCAGCGCGTCGATTTCGCCCGAGGATCGCGCGTTCCTGTCGCGCATCGCGAGCGAAGCGACCAGCCACTAGTGGAGGGCGGCGGTCCCTCGCCGCCGCAGCGTGAAATCCCGATCGATCGCCGCGGACGCGAGGGACCGCGTCCCTCCGCCCGGAAGGCTCACGACTTGGGGCCGGTCTCCTCGAGCACCGCGGGCACCGGGTAGCCGCTCGCGTCGTAGCCGCTGGTCGGGTGTTTCGGGTCCGGCGTCGTGTGCGCCGGCGAGTACCACGGCGCCACGATCTGCGTGCGCTGGATCGACGTGTCCCCGCGTCCGTAGCGGTCGAAGACCAGCCGCATGTAGTGACGCAGCAGCCGGTGATGGTCGAGCATGCCCGGCTGGATCGGCAGGCCGGTGAGATTGATCCCCACCACCTCGTCATCGCACTCGTACGCTTCCGGGAAGCCCCGCGGGTCGGCGAGGCACACGTGCACGTTGCGCGACGGGATCACGTCGTCCTGGCCGTTGTGCACGTGGAAGAAGTACTTGTCGATGCCCGGATTGCTGGCGTCGGGATCGGGCACGATCGTGTAGTTGTAGGTCTTCTGCGCGGTCTGCGCGGAGTTGGCGATGTCCTTGAGATCGCTCATCACCGCCGACGGCATCGCGAGCTGCGCCTCGGTGCTCTGCGGCGAGTCCTTGAGATTCATGTCGTGCTGGCTCGCGGTGGAGCCGGGCGCCACGATGAACGCGGCGCGGATCTGCGCGCGAAACGGCACCGCCGGGAAATCGATGTCGGTGTTCGGGAACGGCAGCGGACCGGGAGGCGTCGCGGCGAGGGCCTCGCTGGTGATGCCGCCGTCCGAGCCGCCCGCCACCACGACGCGGCTGAAATCGACCGAAAGCAGCGACGCGAGCGCCGACTGATACGCGGGATTCCCCGGGGTCGCGAGGCGGTGCACGTAGTCCCACACCGCGATGGCGCTCTCGATGCGCTCGGTCTCCTCGCCCTCCGCGGTGGTGCCGATCGTCCCGGCGTAGGCGTCGCGCATCTCGGGCGCCACCACCAGGTAGCCGCGGGTGTGATCGCCGCCCTCGCCGTCCACCTCGTGGCTCGCGAGCGCGACGCTCGCGTACTCGAGGCCCGACGCCGAGTATGCGGTGGCGCCGTGCAGCGCCAGCGCCAGCGGCCGCCCCGCGGCGGCTTGCGGATGGAAATAGATCTCGGCGGTCAGCAGGTCGTACGGATCGGTCTGGGTCGGGTCGGTGTTCGGCTGGTCGGTGCGCATCGCCCAGTGGCAGGCGCGAGCGCCCTCGACGTAGGTCCAGGTGCAATCGCGGAAGAACGGCACGGCGCCGCTCGAGGTGGCGACGGTCGGGCTGAGCCCGCAGCCGCACGTGTCGCGATCGCTCGGCGTCAGCGACACCGCGGCGCTGGTGGTCGCGGCACCGGTGGAATCGACCGCTACCACCACGAAATGGTACTCACGGCCCAAGTAGCCGGCGGGCGGTGTGGTGTGGAAGAGGCTCGCCGGGTCGACGCTCGCCGAAAGCGTGGTCGACGAGTAGCTGGCCACGAAGTCGGAGCTGGGATCGGTCGCGACCGGATCGCGATCGACCGCGGCGTAGAGCCTGAACGTGAACGTGTTGGGGCTATAGGCCTTCTTCCACTCGACGAGCAACGCCGGATTCGCGCTGGTGTCGAGCCGCGACGTCACCGCGAGGATTCCCTCGAAATCCACCGCCAGGGCGGGCGAAGCCGCGAGCGTCGCGAGCAGCCCGACCGCCGCGACCGAGAATGCACTTCTTCCCATCGGACCCCGTGAACATCCATTCGTCGTCATGACGTTCTCCCTGCGCGGGAGCGCCCTCCGGTGCTCGCCCCCGCGCGCTGATCGTCATGAAATGCAAGGGCCAGACCGCTTCACCGCGAGCCTCCACGCCGTGCGCGGGCAGACCGAAAACCGGCGATTCCGCGAGACAATCCTGGATCGCACGGACACGGCGGTGGCGCTCCACGGTCACGTCGTGGGTCGCGCGTGCTAACCGCGGGATGCGATCCGCCGCGCGCGCTGAGACGCCATCCAGATTTGCCGGCGGTTCCCACGCGCCGTACCTTACGAACGGATCGCGTCGCGCCGCGCGCCGCGCTCCACCCATCACCACCATCCGGACGAGAGCCATGGGGCGAAGTCTTTTCGACAAGGTCTGGGACCTGCACTCGGTGCGCGAGCTCGAGAGCGGACAGACGCAACTTTTCATCGGGCTCCACCTGGTGCACGAGGTGACCAGCCCACAAGCGTTTCAGATGATGCGCGAGGCGGGGCTCACCGTCCTCTACCCGCAGCGCACCTTCGCGACCGTCGATCACATCGTGCCGACCGACGCACTGTCGCGGCCGCTCGCCGACGATCTCGCCGAGCGCATGCTCACCGCGATCGAGAAGAACGCGCGCGAGTTCGGCATCGAGTTCTACGGGCTCGGCTCGGCGAGCCAGGGCATCGTGCACGTGATCGGTCCCGAGCTGGGCCTCACCCAGCCCGGCATGACCATCGCGTGCGGCGACAGCCACACCTCGACGCACGGTGCTTTCGGCGCGATCGCGTTCGGCATCGGCACCAGCCAGGTGCGCGACGTGCTCGCGAGCCAGACGCTCGCGATGGCGCGCCCCAAGGTGCGCCGGGTGCGGGTCACCGGGAGGCTCGGCGGCGGCGTCTACGCGAAGGACGTGATCCTGCACATCATCCGCCGGCTGGGAGTGAACGGCGGCGCCGGCCACGCGTACGAGTTCGCGGGGCCGATCCTCGAATCGTTCTCGATGGAAGAGCGGATGACCGTGTGCAACATGGCCATCGAGGGCGGCGCTCGCGTCGGTTACGTGAATCCCGACGCCAAGACCTTCGAGTACCTGCGCGGCCGGCGGTTCGCGCCGCAAGGTGCCAACTGGGACAAGGCGGTCGCGTGGTGGAAGTCGATCTCCAGCGACGGCGACGCGCGCTACGACGACGACGTGGCGCTCGCTGGCGAGGAGATCGCGCCGACCGTGACGTGGGGCATCAACCCCGGTCAGGCGATCGGTGTCGACGAGAACCTGCCGCGACCCGAAGAAATGCCCGACACCGAGCGCTCCACCGCGCGCGAGGCGTTCGAGTTCATGAGCTTGACCCCGGGCGACCCGATCGCCGGCACCCCCATCGACGTCGCGTTCATCGGCTCGTGCACCAACAGCCGCATCTCGGACCTGCGCGAGGCCGCGAAGGTGGCGCAGGGCCGCCACGTTTCACCGGGGGTGCGCGCGCTCGTGGTCCCTGGCTCGCGATCGATCAAGAACGAAGCCGAGGCCGAGGGCCTGCACGAGATCTTCCGCGCCGCCGGCTTCGACTGGCGCGAGCCCGGCTGCTCGATGTGCCTGGCGATGAATCCCGACAAGCTCAAGGGACGCGAGGTGTGCGCCTCGTCGTCCAACCGAAACTTCAAGGGCCGCCAGGGCAGCGCCACCGGTCGCACGCTGCTCATGAGCCCGGCGATGGTCGCCGCGGCAGCCATCGCGGGCCGCGTGACCGACGTGCGGGAGATGCTGTGATGAGCGCCGCCAAGCCCGAAGAGCTGAAGGTCTCGCGGCGCGCCGGCCGCGCGGTGCCCGTCGACGGCGACGACATCGACACCGATCGCATCATCCCCGCGCGCTTCATGAAGGGGATCACGTTCGAGGGCCTCGAAAACCACGTGTTCGAGGACGTGCGCACCGGCCCCGACGGAAAGTCGCTCGGCCATCCGTTCGACGATCCGCGCTTCCAGGGCGCGCGCGTGCTGCTCGTCGACCGGAACTTCGGCTGCGGCAGCTCGCGCGAGCACGCCCCGCAAGCGATCACCCGCTGGGGCATTCAAGCGCTGGTCGCCGAATCCTATGCCGAGATCTTCTTCGGTAACTGCGTGACGCTCGGAATTCCCGCGGTGGCTGTGTCGCGCGACGACATGGCCACGCTCAAGCAACTGGTGCGCGACGAGCCGCGCGCCGAGGTGATCGTCGACCTGAAGGAGAGGGTGGTGATCTGCCGCGACCAGCGCTTCCCGGCGCGCATGCCCGACGGCGCGCGGAAGCAGCTCCAGGAAGGCACCTGGGACGCGACCCAGGCGCTGCTCTCGGCCGGCGACGCAATCCGCAGCACCGCGTCGCGGCTGCCCTACGTGAGCGGCTTCGAAGGCGCCGCTCGATGAAGTGGGCGTCGGCCGTCGCCGACGACCCGATCGCCGAGAGCGCCGTCGCCCGCGCCGGCGAGTCCGTCGCCACACAGCTGGGCGGCGAGACACCGGAGCTCCTGATCGCGTTCTCCTCGGCGCATCACGCGGCGAGCTACGACCGCATCCCGCTGCTGCTCGCCGAGCGCTTCCCCGGAGCGTTGACACTCGGCTGCTCCGCCGGCGGTGTGATCGGCGGCGGCCGCGAGGTGGAGCACCGCCCTGGCTTCTCGCTCACCGCGGCCTCGCTGCCGGGCGTGCGCGTCACTCCCATTCGATCCTCGCTGGTCTCGGTGCCCGAGCCCGAAGCGGGCCTGGAGGAGTGGCAAGCCACGCTCGGCGTCCCGCCCACCGAGGACCCGCACTTCGTGCTGTTGCCCGATCCGTTCAGCTTCGACCCCGAGGGCATGCTGCACGCCCTCGATTCCCACTACCCCGCCGCCACCAAGGTCGGCGGGCTCGCGAGCGGCGGGCGCGAGCCGGGCAGCAACGCGCTCTGGCTGGGGCGCGACACGCACCACGACGGAATGGTGGGCCTGGCGCTCTCGGGCAACGTCACGGTCGACTCGATCGTCGCGCAAGGCTGCCGTCCCATCGGCAATCCGATGTTCGTCACCCGCTGCAAGCAGAACCTGCTGATCGAGGTCGACGGCCGTCCGGTCGCGCAGGCGCTGATGGACCTGGTGCAAACGCTGCCGCGCCGCGATCAGGATCTGTTGCGCCACTCGCTCTTCCTCGGTCTCGTGATGCGCGAGGACCAGCAGGAGTACCACCACGGGGATTTCCTGATCCGCAACATCCTGGGGCAGGAGCGCGAGTCGAAGGGGCTGGTGGTCGGCGCCCTGCTCCACCAGCACCAGGTCGTCCAGTTCCACCTGCGCGACGCCGATACCTCCCGCGACGACCTCGCGGCCATGCTCGATCGCTACGGGCGCGACCACCACGGCGCCTCGCCGGAGGGCGCGATGCTCTTCTCGTGCCTGGGCCGCGGCCTGCATCTCTACGGCCGTCCCGACCACGACACCGATCTCTACCGCGAGCGGCTCGGCCCCAGCGCGCTCGGCGGCTTCTTCTGCAACGGCGAGATCGGCCCGGTCGGCGGCACCACCTTTCTGCACGGCTACACCAGCTCCTTCGGCCTCTTCCGCGCGAAGCAATGACGCGACGCTGGTGCCTTCGACGCTATGCGGCCGTGCGGGCGGCTGGGGGCGTAGGGTGGCTATCGGATCCGCCTGAGGTTCGAGCGTTCGTGCTCGGGAATGGGTGGCGAGACCCATGACCGAACGAACCGGAGAAACCGCCAGCGCGCTGGTCAACGTGCGCCGAGCCGAGCTCGCAGCGCTTCTGGTCGAACGGCAATACCTCCGCCGTCCCGACCTGGCCGAGCGTTACGGAGCCGCAGGACGGCGCAAGTGCCAGGAAGACGCAGAGATCCATCTCGCGTATCTCGCGCAAGCGGTCTCCGCGAGAGAGCCCAAGCTCTTCGTGGATTACATCGCGTGGGCGAAGGTGCTGCTCGCTGGTCTCGGGATTCCGGCCGGCGACCTCCTGACGCAGCTCGAGACGTTGGCCGACCTGCTTCCTCGCGAGCTTCCCGGCGAGCCGGGAAGCTCGCGGCGAGTGTCGTCCAAGAAGCGGTTGAATGCTTTCCGTCGCTACCGACCACGCGCGAGAGCTTCCTGTGCGAAGCCTTGGAGGCCGAGCCGCTGGCGCGCCGCTATCTCGACCTGCTGCTGGGGAGCGACCGGCATCGAGCCAGCGTCCTCATCCTCGACGCAGTGGGCGCCGGGATGCACGTGCGTGACGTCTACCTGAAGGTCTTCCAGCCGACCCAGCGCGAAGTGGGAAGGCTGTGGCAGACGAATCAGATCAGCGTCGCGCAGGAACACTTCTGCACGGCGGCCACCCAGCTCATCATGTCCCAGCTCTACCCGCACATCTTCTCGACCGAGCGCAACGGCCACCGCATGGTGGCCTCGGGCTCGGTCGGCGAGCTTCACGAGCTGGGCATACGCATGGTCGCGGACTTCTTCGAGCTGGCTGGTTGGGATTCTTGTTATCTGGGTGCCAATACCCCGGCGGCGGATCTGTTACGAAGCGTCGCGGATCAACAGGCGGAAATCCTCGCTCTCTCCGCGACCATCACCTACCACGTGGCGGCCCTGGAACAGGTCGTGCGGGCGGTCCGCGCGACGCCCGGGCTCGAGCGAGTTCGCGTGCTGGTGGGTGGAAATCCCTTCAACGCGGCGCCCGAGCTGTGGCGCCAGGTGGGAGCCGACGGCTGGGCACCCGATGCCGGATCCGCGGTCATCCTGGCGGAGACGCTGGTTTGAACGGCCGACGCGAGAGCGGCGGCCGTGCCGGTTGAGGCCACCGGACGAGGTCTCGCGATCCTGTGCGACGTGACCGGGATCGTGCGGCAGGTGTTGCGCGACGACCTGAATCTCGGCCCGAGGCTCGCCCCAGACGTCGCGCTCATCGAGATCGTCGACCCGAGCAGCCGCGGCAAAACGCTGAGCTTCCTGGCCGAGCTGCGCGCCAACGGCACCGCGCTCGATTGGGAGCTCACCCTCACGCTCGACGGGCGTCCCGATACGCTGCACTTCGCCGGCCTGGTACTCGGGAAAGACGCATGGGTGGTCGGCGCGCGCTCGCGCCTCGAGATCCCGCAGCTCTACGAGGGGCTGATCGGCGTCAACAACGAGCAGGCGAACGCGTTGCGCGCGGCCGTGAAGAAACAGATGAGCGACGGCGCGCGGCGCAACGAGCACGATGCGACGACCTTCGCCGACATCGCGCGCCTCAACAACGAGCTGGGAGCGCTGCAGCGCGAGCTGGCGCGGAAGAACGCCCAGCTCGAGCGGCTCGTCGAGCAGCAGAACCAGTTCATCGGCATGGCGGCGCACGATCTGCGAAACCCGCTGAGCGTCATCCAGGCGATGAGCCAGTTCCTGCTCAACGATCCCCGGGGCGCACCCACCGAGCGCCAGGCCGAGCTGCTCGCCACCGTGCACCGCAACAGCGAGTTCATGTTCCGGCTGATCGAAGACCTGCTCGACCTGTCGAAGATCGAGGCCGGGAAGCTCGAGCTGGACAGAGTGCCCACCGACTTGGCCGCGCTGGTCGCGCGGAGCGTCGCTCTCAACCAAGTGCTGGCCGAACGCAAGCAGATTCGAATCGACCTCGTCACGGACCCGGCGCTCCCGCCGGTCGAGATCGACGTCGCGAAGCTCGAGCAGGTGCTCAACAACCTGATCAGCAACGCCGTGAAATTCTCGCCGCAAGGGAGCTCGGTGGAGGTGCGGCTCGACGGCAGCGGAGACCAAGTGTTGCTGACCGTACGCGATCACGGACAGGGGATCCAGGAGAGCGAGATCGGGAAGCTCTTCCGCCCGTTCGGCAAGACCAGCACCAAGGGCACGGCCGGCGAGAAGAGCACCGGCCTGGGTCTCGTGATCTGCAAGCGCATCGTCGAGGGGCACGGGGGCACGATCGACGTAGAGACCCGCTTCGGGGAAGGAGCGCTCTTCCGCGTGGTCCTTCCCACCGTTGCGTTACCCATCGTAGCGGCTCCAGACGGCGCGTAGCCGATCCGGGAGCGCCATCGGATCGAAGGGTTTGGCGATGACGTCGACCGCGCCGAGCGCGCGCAACCGGGCGACCTCGGCGGCCTCCGAACGGGCCGTGAGGAAGACCATCGGCACCCGGTGCTCGCCGAATGCTTCGCACAGCGCGGCCAGCGTCGCCGGGCCATCCATGTCGGGCATCATCACGTCGAGGATCACGAGATCCGGCCGCCTGCGGCGTATCAGCTCGAGTGCCTCCGCGCCCGACGCCGCGACATCCACGGTGAGGCCCCCCATCACTTCGAGGGACAGCCGGGCGATCTCGCGGAGGTCCGCTTCGTCGTCGACGTACAGCACGTGCTCCAGCGCTCTTCCGGTGGTCATCCGTCACCTCGATTCTCCGGATCCGCAGGCGGCTCGGTGCGAGCAAACCACCTGGGGCGGTTGCGAGGCCTCGGGCGCCTCGCCCGAGGGATCGTCGGCTCTCAGTGGCGAGGTTTCCACGGCTCGCCAGCCACTTGCTAGTGGTGCTTCCCAGAACGGCTGTGACCGGCTGCGTCCAGTTGGCTGCGAAGACGACCCACTGCGCGATCGCGGGATCGTCCTTGATCCGAACGCTCACGAGCGCCAAGCGGCTCGGCTGCACCAGGTTGGTGTCGACTTCGAGGGTCTTTCCGCTCTGGTCGAGGGCCGTGAGCTGACCTGAGCGGCGTCGAGCGTTTGCGACCCCACCGAATGGACGGCTTACCCGAAGCCAGCGAGCGCTCTCGTGTTCCAGAACTGCGGATCACAGGGTTTGCGACCTGCTCGATCCATCCGGGACGGTGAGCGGGGGTGCCGGGGGCCGGGCACGCGGGCCGGTGGTACGTTCCATCGCCCGTGAGGTGATCGCCGATGATCCTCGTCGTTTCGCGTTTCCGCGTCCGGAACGGCATCGAGACGTCGGTCCGCGACGCGTTCCTGGCCCGGCCCCGGCTCGTCGACGGCGTTCCCGGCTTCCTCGGGCTGGAGGTGTTCACCGACACCGGCGACCCGAGCGTGTTCCATCTCGTCACCCGTTGGACGGACCACCCGTCGTTCGAGGCCTGGCACGGAGGCGATGCCCACGACCAAGCGCATCGCGCGATCCCCAAGGGTCTGAAGCTCGACCCGAGCCACACGCAAGTGCTCGAGCTGCAGCGCGTCGAGGATCCCAGTCGGCCCGCGGAATGGGAGCAAGTCGTGGCAGACGCGGTGCCGGCGCTGGCCTCGTTCTTGTCGGAGAGCGCGGCGGCGTGCTGTCTGTTGCTCGATCCGGACGGAGCGATTCGGGCCTGCAATCCGGCGCTCTCGAAGCTTCTCGGTCGGCCGTTCGATCAGCTCCACGGTCAACCGGCCTCCCTCATCCTCACCGAAGCCAGTGCACGCTCGCTCACCGAACGGATCGCGGCGGGCGAGCGCCGTCTCGGCGAACGAGTGTTGCTCCGCTTCGTGGATGCGAGCGGCCGCCCGGTCATGCTTCGCTGTCTCGTGGACGTGCATCCGGATCGGCTCCTCCTGATCGGTGAGCCGCCCGAGGATCGCGCCGCTTCCGATACCGGAATCGGGCCCACAAGGTGAACGACGACCTCGCTGTTCTGGACCGAGAGAACACGTGCTCGACAACGGGCGACGACACCGGCTCGGCGCACCATCGCTCGGTTGCATCGGAGGTGAGCCGCGCCAGAATCGGCGCGAACCTGGTGTCCGACGTTCCGGAAACGGACGGGCTCGCCACCGGCGTGCTCCACGGGGGATGGAAACTGCTGGTCCGGAAGGCCAACGAGGGCCCGCGGGAGCGCGCTTCACGTGAAGGTGTCCTCCCGCGAACGTGGCGCGCGCGGTCTCGGTCTAAGTCCCAGAAATTCTGCGTTCGGAGACGGCCGCGCCACGGCGGTCGCGGAGAGCTATCTCGCCGAAGTCCATGACCTGGTCGCGGAACCGACCCTGGGACAACCAGCGCTTGCCATACGGTCTTTGGAAGCACGCGCTAAACGCCGCCAGAAGCAGACGCTGGACACCCGCGGCCAGCCTCACTGGCGTCGCCCGGCATCTTCACCCTGTCAACCCGGGTTATTCATGAAAGTTCGTAGCGAGGCCGCCAAGCGTCGAGCAGATTC
>CAZYWA010000212.1:7556-12220 GCA_964650975.1 uncultured bacterium | reverse complement strand
CCAGGTGATGCTCACGACGCTCAGCACCAACGGCGTCGTCTTCACCCAGCAGCCCAATGCGGCGGCAGCAACTCGTACGTTCAGCGTTCGCATCAATTGATCTCGGGGGCCTGTTCCAACCCGCTGCCCCGCAAAGAGCGCGGTCTTTGCGGGGCCCCACCCCCGAGTCGGCTCGCTACGCTCGCCGGGCGCCTCTCGGCGCCGGCCTGAGATCCGCGCGAGCAGTCGGTTCGGGGATGACGGCGAGTGGAGCGTCCCCGAACCGGACTGATGAGGGAGCTCGCCACACCTTCTGAGCTCCTTCAGAGAGGAGCTCTCGGTGCCCCGCCGCGGCGCGCGCTAGCGGATGGTGCTGCCGGGCGCGGGCGTGCCGTCGACGTCGAGCACCAGCACGCGCTCGGCGCCCTTGGAGCTCGCGAGATCGGTGGCGGCAAGCACCATGCCCTCGCTCACGCCCCACTTCATCTTGCGCGGCGCCAGGTTCGCGACCACCACCACGCGCCGGCCCACCAGCGCCTCGACGGCGTAGTGCTTGCGGATTCCCGCGAAGATGTTGCGCGGGCGCGCTTCGCCCAGGTCCACCTCGAGGCGCACCAGCTTGTCGGCGCCCTCGACCAGCGACGCGGACTTCACCAGACCGACGCGCAGGTCCACCTTCGAGAACTCGTCGATGGTGATCTCGCGGTCCACGGGCGGCGGCGCCAATGCTGCTTCCGGCGCCACGACCTCGGTCGATTGGTCTTCGCTCATCGGCTTCTCCTGACCGCTGTCGGCCGCCGGGGCCTTCTTTCCGGGATCGGCCCGGCTCGCGACGACGATCGCCCGCACGCGATCCGGATCGATCCGCTCGATCCGAACGTCGGCCGCGGGATCGCCGAGCGAGCGCTGCTCCAGATCGAAATGGATGTCGCTCCAGCGGAGCGGCTCGATCCCGAGTGCGCTCTCCACGCGCTCGGACCAGGTCGGCACCACCGGCTTGACCAATCCCGCGAGCACCTTCACGTAGCTCGCCCCCAGCGTGCAGATCGCACGCGCGCGCTCGCCGTCACCGCCGCCCAGGACCTTCCACGGCGCCGCTTCCTGCAGGTAGCCGTTTCCGGCCTCGGCGAGCTCCGCGATCGACTTGAGCGCGGAAGCAAAATCGAAGCTCGCATAGGCGCTCTCGATCGCGGGCTTGATCTCGCGCTCGAAGCGCTCGGCCACCGCGGCGGCCTCGGGCGGCAACGCCCCGAGACGTCCGTCGAGCTTGGTGCGCACGAACGGAATCACCCGGTTGGCGAGGTTCGCGATCTTGTTGACCAGCTCGGCATTCACCCGCTCGACCAGCTCGGACTTGCGGGCGTCGAGCGTCGCGGGATCGGCCGGGTCGGCCCACACACCCAGATTCATGTCGAGGTCGGACGGCTCGGGCTTGAGCTTCGACGCGAAGTAGAAGCGCAGGTATTGCGGGTCGAGGTGCTCGGCGAAGGTCCGGGCCCGGATCGAAGTGCCGCGGCTCTTCGACATCTTCTCGCCGTTCACGGTGAGCATGCCGTGGACCTGGATGTGCTCGGGCAGCGTGTAGCCGGCGGCGTCGAGCATCGCCGGCCAGAAGAGCGTGTGGAACGGCACGATGTCCTTGCCGATCACGTGCACGATCCGCGTGTCCGGGCTCTTCCAGTAATCCTCGATCCGCTTGCCGTGGTCGTCGCACCATTTCTGGGTGGTGCCGATGTAGCCGACCGGCGCGTCGAGCCATACGTAGAAATACTTGTCGGTCTCGCCGGGGATGAGGAACCCGAAATAGGGCGCGTCGCGGCTGATGTCCCAGTCGCGCAGACCCCCCGCGAGCCACTCGTTCACGAAGCCGCGGGTGGCGTCGGGCATGCGGCCGGGGGTGGCGACGTAGTCGCGCAGGAAATCCTGGCGCTGGGAAATCCGCAGGAAGTAGTGCGTGGAGGTGCGCAGCACCGGCGTGTCGCCGCTGATGGCCGAGCGCGGGTCGATGAGCTCGGTCGGCCGATACGTGGACCCGCACACCTCGCACACGTCGCCGTACTGATCGGGGGCGCCGCACTTGGGGCAGGTGCCACGCACCCAGCGATCGGGCAGGAAGCGCCGGTCGACCTCCGAGAAGAAGCCCTCGACGTCCTTGGTGTAGACGAGGCCGTGCGACTTGGCGGCCTCGAAGATCGCGTACGCGTGACGCCGGGTTTCCTCGGAATGGGTCGTGTAGAACTCGTCGTAGTGGACCGAGAAGCGCTCGAGGTCCGCGTGATGGCGCTGGCGGAAGTCGGCAACCAGCTGCTCGGGTGCCACCCCCAGCTCGCGCGCCTTGATCTCGATCGGGCTGCCGTGCGCGTCGCTGGCGCACAGGAACACCACCTCGTCGCCGCGCATCCGCAAGAAACGCACGTGGATGTCGGCGAGCACGTGCTCGACCAGGTGGCCGATGTGGACGTCGCCGTTCGCGTACGGCAGCGCGCAGGTGATGAGCGTGCGCTTGGCGGTCGAAGCGGACGTCATGGCACGGTCGCGAGCAGGCGGACCCGCCGCTCAGGATTGTGGTGCACCGCCGCCGGGAGCGGAGCCACCCGGGGCGCCGCCTGCCCCACCGGTGCCTCCTCCGCCGCGACGGCGACGGCGGCGGCGGCGACGCCGCTCTCCCGCTTCGCCGCGCTCGCCCCCGGGGCCGGTCGCGCCGGCAGGACCTTCCGCGACCGACGCACCGTCCGCCTCGGCCTCGTCCCCACCCTCGTCGATCGGCTCGGCCAGTCCGGCGGCGGCCGACGGTTCCGCGATTCGCTCGCGCGCAATCTCGGGCGCCGGTGCCACCGCCACCGGCTCGGGCGCCGCCTGCGCCGCCGGCACTGCCGCGGGCACAGGCGCCGTCACCTCGGCCGGAGCAGCTGCCGGCGACCCCGTCGGCGGCGCTGCCGGCTGCGGACGGCGGCGAGCGGTGGGAAGGCCTCCCTCCGGCACCGGCAGCTCGATCTGCGTCCCGTCTTCGAAGCGCACCGTGACGCTGCGCCTGAGCGCGTGGTGATACGCGACCCGCCCTTCGCCTTGCTCGGTCTCCACGAACGCGCCGAGCTTGGGCAGCTCCTTCTTCACCGACTCGTAGAACGGATTCTCGTAGGCGAGGCAGCACTTGAGCCGCCCGCAGATTCCCATGAGCCGGTTCTCGTTGAGGGAGAAATCCTGGAGCTTGGCCATCTTCACCGAGACCGGGTGGAAGTCCTCCATCCAGCTCGAGCAGCAGGTCTCGCGGCCGCACACTCCCACCGCGCCGCCCACCTTCACCCGGTCGCGGGCGCCGAGTGCGTAGAGCTCGACCTGCGCCTTGAGCTCGATCGACAGCTCCTGCGCCAGGTCGGCCGGCAGATGCCGCTCCTCGCTCAGGTAGAAGAGCTCGACGCGGCTCCCGTCGAGCCAGTACTCGGCCTTGGTGATGCGCATGTCGATGCGACGCCGCTTGAGCTTCTCCTCGGCGAGCCGCACGGCGGCCTTGGCGCGCTGCTCGTTCCGCTGCTCGCGCGCCAGGTCCTCGTCCTTCGCTTTGCGCAAGAGGCGCGAGAGCGGGACCGCGTGGCGGCCTCCGGCGGGCGGCTTCCCCTCCGCTTCCTTGGGACCGTTGTCGTAGGTGACCACGGTGCCTAGCGCCTGACCGCGATCGAGCTGGATCACCACGCGATCGCCGCGCTTGACCTCGAGCTCGCCGGTCTCCGCGTGATGGAGGCGTCCCGCGCTACGCAAGCGGACACCGCAGGTGCCGCAGCCGGTGGCGCAACCGCTCATGACCGTGCCCCGCGACGATCGTTGCGTGCTCGCCGGGCTGGCGCCGCGAGCCGCTTCTCGACTAGCTCGCCCACCTCCGCCGCGATCACCTCCGCCGGCCGGTCGGAACGCAGCACGTGAAACCTTCGCGGCGCGGACCGAGCCAGCGCGCGAAACGTCTTGCGCACGCGATCGTGGAACGCCACCGCTTCGGCCTCGAAACGGCCTTCCTTGTCGCCGGGCCCGTCGGCATTGCGGGCGCGCGCGCGCCTGAGCCCCGCCTCGACCGGCAGATCGAGCAGTAGCGTCAGATCGGGCTCGAGCCCGCCGGTCGCGGCGCGATTGAGCGAAGCGACCAGCGCTTTGTCGAGGCCCCGCCCGGCGCCCTGATACGCGGTGGTCGAGTCGGCGTAACGGTCGGTGAGCACCACCTGTCCCGCGTCGAGCGCGGGACGGATCACGTCCCGGACGTGCTGCGCGCGTTGCGCTTCCATCAGCATCAGCTCGGCCATGGGATCGAGTCCTCGGGTGCGGGAGTCCAGCAGAAGCTTCCGGATCGGCTTACCGAGCGAGCCTCCTCCCGGCTCGCGGGTTTCGGTGACCGCGTAGCCCTGCGCTCGAAGGCGCTCAGCGAGGAGCCGGATTTGCGTGGTTTTTCCGACGCCTTCCCCTCCCTCGAACGACACGAAGAGAGGGCGGCGCGGGGCTCGGCCAGTCTTTTTCATTCCCGGGCTCAGAGAATGGCCCTTGAATCGGATTCGCGCAACGCCCGCCCCGGCCGAGTCGCCGCTCTTCGCCACTCCGGACCAGGGCCGCCTCGCGCGCCGGGCGGGCCGCGGGCCGGCGCGGCGGCCGCGCGGGCCCCCCCCCGGCGGGGTAGCCCCGCGCCCCCCCCCAGCCAAAGCCCC
>CAZYWA010000212.1:0-7546 GCA_964650975.1 uncultured bacterium | reverse complement strand
CCGCCACTCGTGCTCGATCGCGCGGCTCGCCGAGCCTGCATTCGCCCGCGCGCTGTGGGCTCGCACATCCCGATCGTGCCACGGGTGCGCGGGCTCGAGCCCCCTCGCCAGGCCACCGGCCGCCCGACGCGCGAGGCGGCAGGATTGACGGTTGTGGAGGGTGACGGTGGCGTCCCAGTTTGGTCGCTGCCCACCGAGAGACCGGTGGGCCTCCAGGCGAAATCGCTAGGATGCCGTCTGGAGCGCGCGCGGTCCCTCGCGCGCGAGTGCAAACCGAGACAACCTTCGGGTCCGGAACCTTGCGGTGGGGGGCGGTCGATCGCAGAATGAGCTTCCCGCCCCCGTTCGGTAGCCAGAATCGACCCTCGCGCGTGTCCGCGCACATTTCGCATCCATCGGCTGCGTCGTCGCGTCCCACCGCGGTGCTGATCGAGCCGCGGGTCGGGCACTGGGACGAGCTTCGCAGCGCGCCCGCGGCACCGCTCGGACTGCTCTACGCGGCGGCGCTCCTCGCACGCGATTTCGAGGTGAAGCTCGTCGATCAGCGGCTTCCCGGCTGGAAAGAGTCCCTCGACGCGGCGCTCGCGACGCGTCCGGTGCTGGCGGCAATCGCGGCCTTCACCGGTCCGATGATCGGCCACGGGCTCGAGATCGCGGAGGGGATCCGCCGCCAGAGCCGTGTACCGCTGGTGTGGGGCGGCTTCCATCCGACCTTCTTCCCCGAGCAAACGCTCGCCGATCCGCGCGTCGACTACATCGTCGCGGGCGAAGGCGAGGTGCCGCTCTCGAAGCTGGCGCTGGCGCTCGCGGCCGGTGAGACGCCACGCGGGGTCGAGGGTGTCGGCTTTCGGAACCCCGGCGGCGGCGTCCATTTCACGCCGCCGCGCGCGATTCCCGACCTGAACGAGCTGCCGGACCCGCCGTTTGGGATCCTCAACCTCGGGCGCTACCTCCCCTACTGGGAGGGTTTCGCAACGCTCAACCTGTGCGCGTCGCGCGGCTGCCGGTTCCAGTGCCGGTTCTGCTACCACTCGCTCAAGAGCGGCACCGAAAAGTTCCGCTCGTATCCGGTCGAGCGGGTGCTCGGCTGGATCCGCGACCACGCCATCCCGGCCGGCGCCACGTCGCTCTACCTGGTGGACGACAGCTTCTTCACCGACTGGGACTGGGCGTTCACGCTGCTCGAGGGGATCGGGCGGCTCGGTCTGACCACCCAGCTCCAGGGTGTGGAAGTGACCACCGTGAACCGCATGACCGACGACGAGCTGGCGCGGCTCGAGCGCGCCGGACTGGTGCGGATCTGCACCGGCATCGAGACCGGGTCGAGCCGCATCCGGAAGCTCATCCGGAAGCCAGGCCGGCTCGAGGACGCGGTGCCGGTCAACCGCCGGCTGTCCCGCACCCGGATGATCTTTCAGGCGAGCTGGATCACCGCGTTTCCCTCGGAGACTCTGGCCGACCTGCGCGAGACGATCGGACTCTGCCTGCAGCTGTTGCGGGAGAACCCGATGTTCCGCTCGACGCCGATCTACAACTACACGCCCTATCCCGGCACCGCGATGTTCGAGGAAGCGCAATCCGCGGGCTACCGGTTCCCCACCGATCTCGCCGGCTGGGGAAAGTTCGGCCGCTGGGACGCGGTGGCCGCGGGCGCGTGGCCGGCCCGCGAGCGACGCATCTTCCGCGGGATCTACGTGGTGAGCTTGTTCCTCGACTTGAAGAGCCGCGAGCACACGCGCTCGCTCCTCACCAAGCTCGTGAACCGCCTCTACCGGCCGATCGCGATGTGGCGGCTCAAGAATCTCAAGCTTGCGTTCTTCCCGGAACGCCGCCTGGCGCAGCTGCTGCTCGATACTCGCGGCGGGTGAGGTCGGTCGGGAGGGCCACGCGATCAAACGGAGGGACGCGATCCTTGGCGTCCGCGGCGCTCACACGGATGCGCCGGCTGGGCTCAGGCGGGGCGGTCGCGGCGGAAGCGCAGGCAGGCGGCTGTTTCGCCAGAGCCACACCGACGCGAAGTGGAGGAACGCGTTCGCGTAGGTGACCACGTCGTGGATGCTGCGTAGCCGGCGCAGGCTCGCGAGCAGGTAGCCGGGACGGAAGTAGAAGCGCCGGATCGCGGTGCGCGCCAGCTCCTCGAGCTCGGTCTCGGTGACGCCCTCCGGCACCCAGGTGACGTTCTTGATGTCGAAGCGGTTGGCGTCGACCCAGGTTCCTTTCCACTTGCCGGCGTCGATCTCGGCGCGGATCCCGGTGCCGGGGAAGGGCGTCAAAAAGCCGAAAAATGCATAGTCGAGACCGATCTTGCACGCGTGATCGATCGTGCGCAGCCCACCTTCCACGCCCTCGCCCGGGATGCCCAGGATGAACGTGCCGAGCGTGAGCACACCCGCGCGGCGCGCCGCGCGCACCGCCGCCTCGACGTCCTCGGGCTCGGTCTTCTTGCCGAGCAGGGCCAGACTCGCTGGATTGCCGGTCTCGATCCCGTAGAGCACCGACCAGCAGCCCGCGCCCTTCATGGCGCGCAGCATCTCCTCGTCGACGTGCTCGACCCGTGCGTTGACCGACCAGTGGACGCCGAGACCGCGGCGCTGGATTTCGTCGCAGATCTCGAACACCCGCTTGCGGCGGATCGAGAACACGTCGTCCCAGATGCTGAAGTCGCGGACGCCGTAACGGCGCACGCACTCCTCCATCTCGTCGACCACGCTGCCGGCCGAGCGCACACGGATCTTGGGATCGGTGTGGCAGAACGTACAGCGGTACGGACAGCCGCGCGCGCCGAAGAGCGAGGTGTTGGGCAGCGCGCGGTGATGAAGCGGCGACGGTACGTACGCGCCGAGGTCGAGGAGGCCGCGATCGGGGAACGGCAGCGCGTCGAGATCGCGAACGTCGGGAGCGGGCGGATTGACGATCAGCCCGTCGCCATGGCGGAAGAGCACGCCGGGGATTCCTTGCGGCGAAGCACCCTCGGCGAGCGCATCGACCAGCGACGGGAAGTGCTCCTCACCCTCGCCCACGAACACTCCGTCGAGCGACGGGCACTCGTCGAACGCGCGCTCGCCGAGCGCGGCCGCGTGAAGCCCGCCCACCACCACGCGCGATCGCGGCAGCGTGGCCTTCATCGCGGCGGCCAGCTCGACCACCCGTTCCCAGCGGAACGTGAGTGAGGTGAGCGCCACCACGTCCGGCTGCCAGCGCTCGGCTTCGCGGCAGAGATCCGCGACGCTTTTCCCGAACCCTTCGACGTAGCGCACCTGGTGGCCGCGGTTCGCGAGCGGCTTCGCCAGATAGAGCAGCGAGAAGGACGGCATGATGCCGACCACCGGCCGAGGTCGCGGCAGCACCGTGCGGGTGCGCTTCCGCCAGCCGCCCTGGAGGAAGTGGTAGTCCTCCTCGGCGGGAGCCACCGGCGGGCTCACCAGCATCACGCGCATGGACTCTCCTCGGACTTCTTCGACGGAGTCGCGCGGACCGGCTGCTGCGCCGCGAGCCGCCAGCCCGCGAGACCACCCACGCCCGCCACCGCGATCACCGCCGAATCGAGAAGCGTGATGCCCATCACCTGGAGCAGCTCGCGCCATCCCCAGCGCTGCCGCACGAAATCCCAGAAGCCGAGATGGCAGGCGCCGAACAGCATCCACGGCAGCGGCGCCCAGTCGGGTGCCCAGCCGCCCAGCAGCAAGCTCGCCGCGAGCAGCGGCAAGAGCGCGACTCCCAGCAGCACGTTCCGCGGATGGTGTCCGTGGCGGCCCAGCACGTTGGCGAGCCGGCGCGGATCGTCGCGGATCATCCGCGACTGCGCGGCCACCATGCGGAAGCGGCGGCGCGCGAACGAGCGCCACGAGTAGCTCACCAAGTGCCGTACCTCGAGCTCGGGGGCGAGACGGATCCGATAACCCTGATCGTGGAAGCGGTAGCCCAGGTGCTCGTCCTCGACGGTGGGGGCCCGCAGCGTCTCGTCGAATCCGCCGGTGGCGAGGAAGAGATCGCGCCGGAGCGCCGTGCAGTAGGTCGCGAGCACCGCCTCGGTGCGGTCGTACACCTTGCAGAAATAGTGGTGGTAGTAGGCCTGCTGGTAGAGCGTCCAGGGCGTCGGATAGGTAGGCTCGGCAGCGTACACACCTTGCACTCCCGCCAGCCCTGGCGACGACGCGAGGCGGCGGCGCACGACGGCGATCGCGCTGGGCGGCACCACCACGTCGGCGTCGACCAGCATCACCACGTCGCCTCGCGCGCCGCGCGCGCCCGCGTTGCGAGCCGCCGCCGGCCCCCCGGGGCTCGCGACCTCCACCACCGTGGCTCCGAACGAGCGCGCCACCGCGACACTCTCGTCGCGCGAGCCGTCGTCCGCCACGATCACCTCGAGCGGCGCGGGAGCCAGCTCGGCGATGGCCGTGAGCACGGCGGGCAGCGTCGCGGCGCCGTCACGAACCGGCACCACGACCGAAACGGTGGGTGGGATGTTCGAGGTCACGCTCGCGTTCGCGATTCGGAACGTCACGCGGGGGGCGACGCCGTTCGCGGCACGCCGAGGTGCCTACCCCGGCGGCGCGGTCATTCTACGCCGCCTCACCGAGCGGGCCCAAGCCAGGCCGGAAACGGGACGGTCTCACTTTGCCCCACCTGGGCCGGCTCGGGCGACGGACGTCCGGTGGCTGTGCGAGGGTGCTCGAGCCCGCGCCAACCGGATGCACTCGGGCGAGGCAGCGCACGATCGAGTCTCGATCGTGGCCGAGCCGTGCAAACTGCGACGCGCCCCGCGAGCGTCAGATTTGTAGAGGTCGCTGCGGACGCGAGGGACCGGTTTCCTCCGGGCCTCATGACCCGCCGAGCCCGTCAGGTGGGCGCCCCGACCACGCGGAAGCCCAGCCGCTTGAGCGGGTGCGCCTTCTTGATCGCGAGGCTCAAGGAAACCAGCCCCTCGACCACGTACGCGTTCGCGAGCGGCCCCGCGTCGAAGGCGCGGAAACCGGCCTTCTCGACCAGCTCGCGGGTGCGGGCCTTGGCGTCGCCGTCGTCGCCGCACACCAGCACGTCGCCCTCGTAGACGAGCTTGAATTCGCGGGCCACGAAGGACGGAATGGTCTGGAACGCCGCCACCACCTTCACCCCGTCGCCGAGCTGGCGCTGGGCTTGTTCGGTGGACGAGCCTTCGGGCGGCAGGATCGCGACGTGCAGCCGCGCCGGATCGACCGGGTTCACCGCGGTGATCATGAGCTTCCCCTGCAGCGCGTCGTGGACGTCGGCGAGCGTCGACGCTTGCGCCTCGAACGGCACCGCGAGCAGCACCACGTCGGCCGCGGACGCGGCCTCGCGATTGGTGGCGCCGGAAATCGCCACTCCGCACTTGCCGGTCGCCTCGGCCGCCGCCGCGGCCGCCTTCTCGGCCGTTCGCGAACCGATCGTCACCTCTTCTCCCGCGCGCGCCCAGCGCATCGCGAGACCGAATCCGATCTTCCCCGTCCCACCGAGCACCGCGATCTTCATGTGGCTCGCCCCCCTCGTCCCGCGCGTTTCGCGCAAACCAGCAAGTCTAGAGCTTTCTCCGCGGTTCGGCGCCGGTCGGCACGGCTAGACTGCGCCGGTCATGGCGAAGGATCCGATCTGCGACATGGACGTCGATCCGGCGACGTCGTCGCTCCACCATCCGCACGGCGGCACCGACTACTGGTTCTGCAGCGACTGGTGCCTGAACAAGTTCCGCGAGGATCCGGCGGCCGCGCTGGAGCGGGCGCGAGCGCGCGGCGCGCCAGCCGCGTCCGCTCCGTCGACTCCGTCGACGACCGACACTGCATCCGCGAGCACCGCGGCGCACTTCTGCCCGATGTGTCCCGGCATCACCAGCCAGGGACCGGCCAGTTGCCCCAAGTGCGGCATGGCGCTGCAGCCGGTCGAGCCCGCCGCGTCGAGCACCCGCACCGAGTACGTCTGCCCGATGCACCCCGAGGTGGTGCGCACCGCGCCTGGCTCGTGCCCGATCTGCGGCATGGCACTCGAGCCTCGCATCGTCGCCGCGAGCGAAGCGCCCAACCCGGAGCTCGTCGACATGACTCGGCGGCTCGGGCTCAGCACCGTGCTCACGGTTCCGGTCTTCGCCGTCGCGATGGGCGGAATGCTGCCCGGACTGCACCACGCGCTCGCCAGCCCGATCGCCCGCTGGACGCAGCTGGTGCTCGCCACACCGGTGGTGCTGTGGGCTGGCTGGCCCTTCTTCGAGCGCGCCTGGCTCTCGTTCCAGCATCGCAGCGCCAACATGTTCACGCTGATCGCGATCGGCAGCGGCGCCGCGTTCGGATCGAGCGTCGCGGCGATGCTGGCGCCTGGCCTCTTCCCCGTGTCCTTTCGCGAGCACGGCGGAACGATCCCGCTCTACTTCGAGTCGGCCGCCGTCATCACCACGCTCGTGCTGCTGGGCCAGGTGCTCGAGCTTCGCGCCCGCGAGCGCACCGGCACCGCGTTGCGCGCGCTCCTGGCGCTGGCACCGCCCATCGCGAGACGGATCGACGACGGCGGCGCCGAAGCCGACGTGCCCCTCGCCCAGGTGCACGCGGGCGATTTCCTGCGGGTCCGGCCGGGCGAGCGCGTCCCCGTCGACGGGGTGGTGATCGAAGGCCGTAGCGCCGTCGACGAGTCGATGATGACCGGCGAACCAGTCCCGGTCGACAAGACCCGCGGCGAGCCGGTGACCGGTGGCTCGCTCAACGGCACCGGCGGCCTGGTGATCCGCGCCGAGCGCGTGGGCAGCGACACGCTGCTGGCGCGGATCGTGAAGCTGGTGGCCGAAGCGCAGCGCAGCCGCGCACCGATCCAGAGCATCGCCGATCGCGTTTCCTCGGTGTTCGTGCCGGCGGTCGTGGGCATCGCGGTCTTGACGTTCATCGTGTGGGCGTCCTTCGGTCCGGAGCCGAGACTCGCGCACGCGCTGGTGAGCGCCGTCGCGGTGCTGATCGTGGCCTGCCCGTGCGCGCTCGGGCTCGCGACTCCCATGTCGATCATGGTGGGCGTCGGCCGAGGTGCCAGCGGCGGTGTGCTGGTGAAGAGCGCAGAGGCGCTCGAGCGGCTGGAGCGTGTGAACACACTGGTGGTCGACAAGACCGGCACGCTCACCGAGGGGAAACCGCGCGTGGCGCACGTCGTGGCGGCGCCCGGCGCCAGCGAGGAGCGGTTGCTGACCACCGCGGCGGCGCTCGAGACCGCGAGCGAGCACGTGCTGGCCGCGGCGATCGTCACCGCCGCGCGCGAGCGTTCGCTCGCCATCCCCGCGGCCACCGAGTTCGCGGCGACGCCGGGCCTGGGTGTCGAAGGCATCGTCGACGGCGAGCGAGCACTGGTGGGCGACGAGCGCATCCTGGTGGGCGCAGGGCGCCCAGACGCCACCCTCGTGCAGCGCGCAGCCGAGCTTCGCGCCGCGGGACACACGGTGGTGTTCGTGGCGCGCGCGGGCGCGACGCTCGGGTTCGTGGCGCTCGCCGACCCGGTGAAGGCCACCGCCCGCGAAGCGCTCGCGGCGCTCGCCGCGGACGGCCTCGACGTGGTGATGCTC
>CAZYWA010000211.1:0-12230 GCA_964650975.1 uncultured bacterium | reverse complement strand
TGAGCCAGGCTGGCCCCATGGCGAAGGTGTTGCTGGAAGCTCCCGCCGATCGAGCGCGAGCGGCGCTCGCCGCGATGCGGGAAGCGATGGTTCCCTTCGCCGGGCCGCAGGGCGTGTCCGCGGGCTCGGCGGCGTGGCTGGTGCATGCCTCGAAACCCGCCTGACGCGCGGCCATAATCCACGGCACATGAACGCACCCGTAGCGGTCAGGGATCACTCGGCACCGGCGGACGATCGCGCGCCCGGACTCCGGGCGCCGCGCCGGTTCGTCACGGCGGCGTCGCTCTTCGACGGGCACGACGCGTCGATCAACATCATCCGCCGCATTCTCCAGCAAGAAGGCGCCGAGGTGATTCACCTGGGCCACGATCGTTCGGTCGAGGAGATCGTCGACGCGGCCATCCAGGAGGACGCGCACGCCATCGCGGTCTCGTCGTATCAAGGCGGGCACGTCGAGTTCTTCCGCTACATGGTCGACATGCTCCGTGAACGCGGTGCCGGCCACGTGCGCGTGTTCGGCGGCGGCGGCGGCGTGATCGTCGCCGCCGAGATCGAGGAGCTTCACGCTGCGGGTGTGGAGCGCATCTATTCGGTCGAGGAGGGATTCGCCCTCGGCCTGACCGGCATGATTCGCGACATGCTGGCGCGGGTGGCGCGGGCACCGCGCGCGGCGGCCGCATCCGGATCGGGACACGCGACCGGGCGCGAACCAGGCGCCGTGGCGCGAGCGGTCACCGAGATCGAGGATCTCGCCGGACGCGCGGCCGGCGACGCGGAAGCGGCGGCCCGGCTCGATCGCTGGCGCGTCGAGCTGCGCGAGCGCAGCCCGGCGCAGCTGGCGCCGGTGATCGGGATCACGGGCACCGGTGGAGCGGGGAAATCATCGCTGACCGACGAGCTGCTTCGTCGATTTCTCGACGCGTTCCCGGAGCGCACGGTGGCCGTGTTGTCGGTGGATCCGACTCACCGGCGCAGCGGCGGTGCCCTGCTCGGCGATCGCATCCGGATGAACGCAGCCACGAATCCTCGCGTCTACATGCGCTCGATGGCCACGCGGCGACCCAATCTCGCCACCTCCGCGGCGGTCGCGGATGCACTGCTGGTGCTGCAAGCGGCGCCGTTCGACCTGGTGCTGCTCGAGACCGCGGGCATCGGTCAGGGCGACAGCGAGGTGGTGGACCTGGCCGACGTGTCGCTCTACGTGATGACGCCCGAGTACGGCGCGCCGTCGCAGCTCGAGAAGATCGACATGCTGGCGCTCGCGGATCTGGTGGTGATCAACAAGGCGGATCGCCGCGGCGCCGCGGATGCACTTCGCGAGGTTCGCCGGCAGATGCGACGCGCGCGCAACCTGACCGCGCTCTCGCCCGACGACATGCCGGTCTTCGCGACCGTCGCGAGCCGCTTCGGTGACCCGGGCGTCGACAAGCTCTTCACGGCGGTGGCCCGGAAGGCCGGCGAAGCGCGCGGAGCGGAGTGGAATCCTGGCCCTCCTCCGGCGCGAACCGGGGTCACGCTCACCGTCGTGCCGGAGAATCGAGTCCGGTACCTGGCGGAGATCGCCGAGATCTGCCGCGGGTATCGCGCGCGTGTGGAAGAGCAAGCCGATCGGGTGGCCCGCGCGCGGGCGATCGAGGTGGCGCTCGACGAGCTGCGCGTGGGCAGCGGCGATCGCGATTCGCTCGACGACGAGGAACCGGCGGTTCAGCAGCTGGCGAAGCGGCGCGAGGAGCTGCTCGCCTCCGTCGACCCGCGCACCGTCGAGCAGCTTCGGGGCTTTCCCGCGTTGCGCGAGGCCTACGCCTCCGAGGTCTCGCGCTTCGAGGTGCGTGGCCGCGAAGTGACGATCCGGAACGATCAGCGAACGCTTTCCGGCACGCGCATTCCCAAGGTGTCGCTGCCGCGCACCACCGAGTGGGGCGAGCTCGCGAGGTGGCTCGGCACCGAGAACGTGCCCGGGCGCTTTCCGTTCACCGCGGGCGTCTTCCCCTTCAAGCGCGCCGAGGAGGATCCGACCCGGATGTTCGCCGGCGAAGGGATCGCCGAGCGCACCAATCGGCGCTTCCACTACGTGAGCCGCGGACAGCCGGCCGTGCGGCTCTCGACCGCGTTCGACTCGGTGACGCTTTACGGCGCGGATCCGGCGGAACGCCCCGACATCTGGGGGAAGGTCGGGAACAGCGGCGTCAGCGTGTGCTCGCTCGACGACGCCAAGCGGCTCTACTCGGGCTTCGACCTGGGGTCGCCGCGAACCAGCGTGTCGATGACGATCAACGGCCCGGCGCCCACCATCCTGGCGATGTTCCTGAACACCGCGATCGACCAGGCCGTGGAGCAGCGGCTGCGCGAGACCGGGCGGCTCGAGGAGGCACTCGCGCGGATCGGCGCCGCGAAACCGGGAGAGCCGGCGTGTTATCGCGGCGAGCTCCCAGCGGGGCACGACGGGCTGGGCCTGGCGCTGCTCGGCACCCGCGGCGATCGCGTGTTGCCGGAGGCGGAATACGCCGAGATTCGCGCCAGGGTGCTCAGCCAGGTGCGCGGCACCGTGCAGGCCGACATCCTGAAGGAGGATCAGGCGCAGAACACCTGCATCTTCTCGACCGACTTCGCGCTCAAGATGATGGGCGACGTGCAGCAGTATTTCGTCCAGAACCAGGTGCGGAATTTCTACAGCGTGTCGATCAGCGGCTACCACATGGCCGAGGCCGGCGCGAATCCGATCACCCAGCTCGCGTTCACGCTCGCCGACGGATTCACCTACGTCGAGTACTACCGGGCGCGCGGTCTCGCGGTCGACGATTTCGCGCCGAATCTGTCGTTCTTCTTCTCCAACGCGCTCGACGCCGAATACGCGGTGCTGGGGCGCGTGGCGCGGCGCATCTGGGCGGTGGCGATGCGCGAGCGCTACGGCGCCAACGAGCGCTCGCAGATGCTCAAGTACCACATCCAGACCAGCGGCCGGAGCCTGCACGCGCAGGAGATCGACTTCAACGACATCCGCACCACCTTGCAGGCGCTCTACGCGATCTTCGACAACTGCCAGAGCCTTCACACCAACGCCTACGACGAGGCCGTGACCACGCCCACCGAGGAATCGGTGCGCCGCGCGCTCGCGATCCAGCTCATCATCAACCGCGAGCTGGGCTGGGCGAAGAACGAGAACCCGCTGCAGGGCTCGTTCTTGATCGACGAGCTCACCGACCTGGTCGAAGAAGCCGTGTTCGCCGAGTTCGAGCGCCTCTCCGAGCGCGGCGGCGTGCTGGGTGCGATGGAGGCGATGTACCAGCGCGGCAAGATCCAGGACGAGAGCCTGCACTACGAGACGCTCAAGCATTCGGGCGAGCTGCCGGTGGTGGGAGTGAACACCTTCCTCCATCCGCAGCACGCGGCCCCGAGCGGCGGAGTGAAGGAGCTGATTCGCTCCACCGACGAGGAGAAGGCGAGCCAGGTGAGCGAGGTGGCCGCGTTCCAGCGCCGCCATGCCGCCGACGCGCCGCAGGCGCTCGAGCGGCTGCGCGAGGTGGCGCTCGCCGGCGGGAACGTCTTCGCCGAGCTGATGGAGACGGTGAAGGTCGCGACGCTGGGGCAGATCTCGCAGGTCTTGTACGGCGTGGGCGGTCAGTACCGCCGGTCGATGTGAGGCGTTCCGAACGGGTCCGCACAGCCCGTGGCCGAGCGGCTCGCCTGCGCCTAGGGTGCCCGACCACGGCATGAGAGCGCTTCTGGTCACCGATTCGTTCCCGCCCGGTTGCGGTGGAAGCGGATGGAGCGTCGATGCGCTGGCGAGCGGACTCGCGTCCGTCGGTGTCGAGGTCGAAGTCATCCATCGCCGGGTGAGCTCTCGGGCGGCGCGGGAGCAAGGCAACGAAGGTGGCGTCACGGTGTCGCGACTCGGGGTGCCGGAGCTTTCGATCCCGGTGGTCCGCGACGGGTATCGGGCGCTGTGGCGCGACCGGGCGCTCGAGCGGTTCATCGTCGAGCGCGCGGGCGACTCGCGGCCCGATTTGATCCATGCGCAACAGGGGTCGAATCTCGCGGCCGTGGCACGGGCGGCGCGCGCCACCGGAGTGGCGTCGGTCGCCACGGTGCGCGACTACGCGCCGATCTGCCTGCGCACCACTCGATTTCGCGAAGGCCAGATCTGTCCCGGTTGCTCGGCGCCGCGGCTGGCGCGCTGCTTCGCCGACCGCTATGGAAAGGCGGGCTGGTTACTGGCGCCGCTCACGCCGCTCGGCCTGGCCGCGACGGTCGTGCGCACCCGAGCCCTCGATCGGTTCGCGCGAGTGATCGCGGTGAGCGGCTACGTGCGCGACCGTCTTCGCGAGAGTGGCGTGACGGCGCCCATCGATGTGGTACCGAACCTCCCGCCCGAGCCTCCTCGCGAGATCCCGCGACCGACGCGCGCGGCGCCGGGGCCGTACGTGCTGTTCGCGGGCAAGCTCAATTCGGAGAAGGGGGCCGACTGGCTGCCCGGCGTCGCGTCCGCGCTGGATCACGGATGTCGCTTGGTAGTGCTCGGCGATGGTCCGCGACGGGCGGATCTCGAGCGGCTGGCGAAGAACGGAAGCCCGATCGACTGCCTGGGCTCCGTCGGCAACGACGAGGTGCTGGCGTGGATCGCTCACGCTCGCTGTCTGGTGCTGCCCTCCCGGTGGCCCGAGCCGCTGAGCCGGCTACTGCTCGAGGCGGCGTCGGTCGGCACGCCGGTGGTGGCGCTCCCCACTGGGGGGACTCCGGAGTTGATCGTCGACGAGGTCACCGGGCTCTTCGCCAGCGACGCGGCGGGACTCGCGGCCGCGGTCCGACGAGTCGTCATGGACGTCGATCTGCGGGCACGGCTCTCGGCCGGGATCGGGCGATTGGCCGAGACCACGCTGCGCCGGCGTGCGATCCTGGACCGCATGCTCGAGGTCTACCGAGCGGCGTGGCCGGCAGCTTGATGGGACCGATGCCACGACGCGGGCTTGGCGCGGGTGCCCGCGCCGGTTACAAGCTCCCGCCTTCCGCCTCGACGAGGGGGTCATGAGCGCCCGGGCCGATCTCCACCTGCACACCACGTTTTCCGACGGCACCCTGACGCCCTCGGCCGTGGTGGCGCTCGCCGCCGACGAGAACCTCGGCGCCATCAGCCTCACCGACCACGACACGATCCGTTCGCTCGACGAGGGCCGGCGCGCCGCGGCGAGCAAGGGAATCGAGTACCTGACCGGCACCGAGATCAGCCTGGTGGTGCGCGACCGCTCGGTCCACTTGCTGGTCTACCTGTTCGACGTGCCGAGCCCGATGACCGCGGCGCTCGAACGTCTCGAGCAGAGCCGCACCGCGCGAGCACCTCGGCTCTTGGCGCGGCTCGCGGAGCTCGGGCTGCCGCTCAGCGAGGACGAGGTCCGTCGCGAGGCGAGCGGCGATTTGCTGGGCCGCCTTCACTTCGCCCACGCCATGATTCGCAAGGGCTACGTGGCGTCGGTCGGCGAGGCGTTCGAACGCTACCTGAGCCGGGGCCGGCCTGCGCACCTCGAGCGCGATCGGCTGGAGGCGGCGGAAGCGATCGCGCTGGCGCACCAGTCGGGCGGGGTGACGTCCGTGGCTCATCCGGCGCTGATCGGCACCGATCTCGACGAGTCGATCCAGGTGGTCGAGGATCTGGTGGCGCTCGGGCTCGACGGGATCGAGGTGTGGCATCCGTCGCACGATTCCGCGACGCGGCACCGGTTCGCCGACATGGCACGGGTTCTCGGCCTGGTCGCCACCGGCGGCTCGGATTTCCACGGCGACAAGAAGCCCGGGATTCGCGTGGGACGGGGGCGTGGAGACGTGGCCGTCGCCCAAGAGGTCGTCGCGGCGCTCTGGGCGCGCCGCGCTCCAGTTGCGAACGCGCCCAGCGACTCGGGTGGGACGACGTGAACGGCGTCGCCACTCCGGGACGCGCCTCGCCGCGGTCGATGTGGGCGGCGCTCTTCGCGTCGATGCGTCCCCACCAGTGGGTGAAGAACGGATTGCTGTTCGCGGCGATCGTGTTCGCGCAAAAGCTCGATGATCCGCGGCGATTCGCCGTGGTGTGCACGGCGTTCGCGCTGTGGTGTCTGATGGCCAGCGCGGTCTATTTGTGGAACGACCTCTTCGATCTCGAGGAGGACCGGCGTCACCCGGAAAAGGCGAGCCGGCCCATCGCGAGCGGCGAGCTTCCGGTGCCGATCGCCAGACTCGGCTGCGCCGCGCTGACCGTCATGGCACTGGTCGGAGCGTTGCTGCTCGATCGGCACTTCGCGCTGGTGCTGACGGTGTATGCGCTGGTGAACGTCGCCTACACCATGAAGCTCAAGCACGTGGTGATCCTCGACGTGATGACGCTGGCGTCCGGGTTCGTGCTGCGCGCGGTGGCGGGTGGCGTGGTGATCGGGGTCGAGGTCTCACCGTGGCTGGTGATCTGCACGATCTTGCTGGCGCTCTTCCTGGGCTTCGGGAAGCGGCGCCACGAGCTGGTGCTGCTGGAAGGCCGCGCGTCCGAGCACCGGCCGATCCTCGAGGAGTACAGCCCGTATTTCCTGGATCAGATGATCTCGGTGGTGACGGCGTCGACGGTGGTCGCCTACTGCCTCTACACGCTGTCGCCCGAGGTCGCGAGCAAGCTGCACGTGCGGCATCTCTACCTCACCGTGCCGTTCGTGCTGTACGGAATCTTCCGCTATCTCTACCTGGTGCACCAGAAAGGGCAGGGCGGAAACCCATCGAGGGTGCTGTTGACGGACCCCCCCCTCATCACTACGATTGCGCTCTGGCTCGTCACCGCGGCCATCATCCTCTACCGCCGAGCTTCGTGACGCTCTCCTCGGTCGACGAGGACCGAATCCGCCAGATCCCCGGCGGCGGCGCCTGACTCCCGCGATCCATGTCCGATCATCCCGAGCGCAGCCCGGCCCTTACCGGAGCGGTGGCGCGGAGCGGCTCGAAGACCGCCAAGGATTCGGCGAAGGCGGCGGCCGAAGGTCCGCCCGTCGACGTGGACGCGTTGCTCCAATCGGTTCGAGCGCGGCTCGACGGCAGTGAGACCGCGGCCGCCTCGCCCTCCGGCGAAGGGCTGCCGGCCGCGAGTGGCGAGCGAGCGGTCGCGGCGTTGCCCGACGAAGCGCTGGCGCGCAGCTTCGCGGTGCTGAGCCGGATCGGCGCCCCCGATCCCCACGCTCGAATCGAGTCGCACCGCGCGGTCGTAGGACCGCTGGTGGTGCTCTTCAAATCGGCGCTGCGGCGGATCCTGGCGCCCGCGTTCTCGGCGCTCTTCGAGCAGCAGGCGGGTTTCGATCGCGCCTCGCTCTCCTACGCCGACGAGGTGTATCGGCGGATCGTCGGGATGGAAGCGGACCTGCGCACGCGCCTCGAGCGCATCGAGGCGCGCCAGGCCATGGAGCTCGAGACCATCGAGCGTCGGCTGGCGCTGCTCGAGCGCGGCGGCGGTCCGGGGCCGGGTGCCGACGGCGGTGGCGGACGGAACGGTTGATGGGCTCGCCGGTCGCGGTTCACCAGTTCCTGCCCACGCTCAATCCCGGCGACGCGATCGGCAACGTGACGCGCGCGATGCGCGACGCGATCCGCGCCTTGGGCCACCCCTCGGAGATCTTCGCCGAGAACGTGGATCCGTCGCTCGCTGGCGAGGCCCACCGGTACCACGAGTATCCGCACTACGAGGATCCGCGGAACGTGATCCTCTATCACTACAGCGTGGCGTCTCCGCTGAGCGAGTTCTTGCGGCTCACCTGGGAGCGCAAGGTGCTCGTCTATCACAACGTCACGCCGCCCTCCTTCTACGACGACCTCGAACCGCACATCCGCGCGGTGCTGGCGCGCAGCGAGGACGAGCTGCGCACGCTCGCGCCGGTGGTGGACGTGGCGGTCGGCGATTCGGGCTTCAACGCCAGCGAGCTGGCGCGGATCGGATTCCGCGATCCGCAGGTGCTGCCGATCCTGCTCGATCTGGCGAAGCTCGACCGCGAGGTCGACGGCGACACGCTCATCGACGAATCGGGAGCCGAGCACCGGATCCTGTTCGTGGGGAAACTCGGGCCGAACAAGCGGTTCGAGGATCTCATGGTGTGCTTCGACCACTACCGGCGCACCCGCGATTCGAAGGCGAAGCTGGTATTGATCGGCGGCTCGTTCAGCCCGCTCTACGAGCAGCGCGTCCGCGCCCTGGCACACCGCCTGGGGGAAGGAGCGATCGTCCTCAAGGGCGCCGTGCCGCAGTCGATCCTGAACGCGTACTACCGCAAGGCGGCGCTCTTCCTGTGCCTGAGCGACCACGAGGGGTACTGCGTGCCGCTGGTCGAATGCATGTACCTGGGAGTGCCGGTGGTGGCGTACGCCCAGGCCGGAGTCGCGTGGACGCTGGGCGGCAGCGGGTTGCTCATCGATCGCAAGGACCCGGAGACGGTCGCGCGCGCCATGGAGCGCGTGCTCACCGACGCCACGGTGCGAAAGAGTGCGGTCGATTCCCAGCGCCGGCGACTGGAGGAGCTCTCGCCCCCGCGGGTGAAGCAGCGTCTGGCCCAGGTGCTGGAGACGGCGCTCGCCGTGCCGGTTCGAAAGCCTCGGGTCGCGTTCGTGGTGCAGCGTTACGGCCCCGAGGTGAGTGGCGGCAGCGAAGCCCACTGCCGCCTGGTGGCGGAGCACCTTCGCGACAAGGCCGAGGTCGAGGTCTTGACCACCACGGCGCGCGATTACGAGACGTGGGAGAGCGTTTACCCGGCCGGGGTCACCGAGCTGAACGGCGTACCGGTCCGCCGCTTCCCGGTGCTCGCCACGCGCGATCTCGAGTCCTTTTCGAGGGAGAGCGAGGAGGTGTTCGCGGACGCCGATCGGTCTCCCCGAGACGAGGCGCGCTGGCTTCTCGACCAGGGCCCGTTCGCGCCGGCGCTGGTCGATGCGCTCGCCGAGCGGGCGCCGGACGTCGACGCGTTCGTGTTCTTCACCTACCTCTACTATCCGACGGTCTTCGGCCTGCTGCGTCACGGAGCCCAGAGCTTGCTGGTGCCGACGGCGCACGACGAGCCGCCGTTTCATTTTCGCGTGGTCCAGGCCGCGCTGAGGCGCGCGGCGGGAATGATCTTCAACACCGAGGAGGAGCGCGCGCTCATCGAAGGCGCGCAGGGTGGGGCGAGGGGCGTCGGGATCGTGACCGGCGTCGGCGTCGACGAGCCGGCGGGGTATTCGGCCGCGCGGTTTCGCGAGTCGACCGGAATCGAACGGCCCTTCCTGCTCTACCTGGGCCGGCTGAGCCCGGCCAAAGGCTGCCTGCAGATCCTCGACTTCTACAGCGTGCTGCGCTCGACCTGGCCCGAGGCGCCGGATCTGGTGTTCGTCGGGAAGGGCGAAGTCGACGTCTCGGGACGCGAAGGCGTTCACGCGCTCGGCTTCGTCCAGGACGAGCGCCAGAAGTTCGACGCCCTCGCGGCGGCCCTGGCGCTGGTCAACCCGTCGCCGATGGAGAGCCTCTCGATGGTGCTGCTCGAGGCGTGGCTGGTGGGGACGCCCACGATCTCGAACGGCTCTTGCGCGCCGCTGGTGGGACAGAGCCGCCGGTCGCGCGCCGGCCTGTGGTACCGCTCCTACGAGGAGTTCGAGGCGATCGTGAGGAAGCTCGGCGCCGAGCCCGAGCTGCGCGCGCGACTGGGGCGGGCCGGGCGCGAATTCGTGCGCGGGCACTATCACTGGGACCTGATCGTCCACAAATACCTGGTCGGGCTCCGCTACCTGTGGCTCGATGCACGGGCTCGCGAGGCAGAGGCCGCGTGATGGGCGAGCGAGAGCCGATCCGCATCACATCGCTCGACGAGTCGTTCGACGACTCCATGAAGGCGCTCCTCGCCGGCACGCGGCTCGGAAGCGCGAGCGCGACCGGCACGGCGAGCGTCGCGGAGCGCGCGCTCGGATACCTGCGGGAAACCTACGGTCTGGGTGCCTCGGCCGACGGTGTTCCGGAGCGTGCCGCGCGGACCGGCGGCCCCGGCGGCTGGCTGCGAGGCCTCGCACGCAGGTTCTTCGTGTCGCGCACCTATCACGCGACCCTCGTCACGCTGATCGCGGACCTGGCGCGCCGCCAGGCCGAGCTCGAGGGTCAGCTCGCCCGCACCACCGCCGAGCAAAGCGACGCGAACGACCGGGCCGCGCGCGTCGTGTTCCGGCTGTGGGGCGATTACAACCACCTGGTGCGCGTGGTGCTCGACCACCATCTGAACCGGGTTTTCGGCGCGTTTCAGGACCATTTCGAGGCCTTCCACGCGAACTTCGGGGCCTTTCAGACGAACTTCGAGGCCTTCCAGCGCCACTTCGAGACCCACGATCGCGGCATGGCCGAGCTCACGGCCGCGCTGCGCAAGCTCGAACAGGCGGTTCACGAGATGCAGGGACCGCACGACGATCTGGTGCGCACGGTGAGCGAGCTGCTGGCGGCGCGGGTGCGGGAGGACGGACTGGCGCGCCGGATCGAAGCGCTCGAGGGCGAGCACGGCGGGCCGTGAGAGTCGCGGCGGTCGTGCAGCGTTATGGCACGTCGGTCGCGGGCGGGGCGGAGCGCCTCGCGCGCGAGGTGTGCACGCGGCTGGCACTCCGCGACGACGTCACGGTGCTCACCACCACGGCACGGGACTACGTGACCTGGCGGAACGAGTTCGAGCCGGGCGAGGAAGTGCTCGACGGAGTGCGGATCCGCCGCTTTCCGGTGGCTCGCGAGCGGAGCGCGGAATCCTTTCGCCTCGCCAGCCAGGCGCTCTTCGCGAGCCGGCCGACGCTCGCGGCGGAGCTCGACTGGGTCCGCCTGCAGGGCCCCGACACGCCGGCCCTCTACCGCGAGATGTGGCGCACGCTCGGCGACTTCGAGGCGGTGCTCTTCTTCACGTATCTCTACGCGCCCACGGTTCACGGGCTCGCGATCGCGCCGGGGCATGCCGTGCTGGTGCCGCTCGCGCACAACGAGGCGCCGCTTTACCTACGCACCTTCAAGAATCTGCTCCGGCTGCCTCGTCAGCTCGTCTATCAAACGCCCGAGGAGCAAGCGCTGGTCGAGCGGGTGGTGCCGCGCAATCCAGTGCCGTCGCAAGTGGTCGGCTACGGCGTGGACCTCCCGCGGCTCGACGCGCCGGTTCCGTGGCCGACCTCGGTCGACCCCGGCACGCGCTATCTGCTCTATCTCGGGCGGCTCGATCCCTCGAAAGGGATTCCCGAGCTGCTCGAGCGCTTCACCGCGTATCGCCGGCGCGGCTCGCGGCTCGAGCTGGTGCTCGCGGGAGAGGCCGCGATGGAGCTTCCCGAGATCGAGGGAGTGCGGAGGACGGGCTTCGTCTCCGAGGAAGAGCGCGACCGGTTGCTGGCGCACGCGCGGATCGTGGTGCAGCCCTCGCTCTTCGAGAGCCTCTCGATCGTGGCGCTCGAGGCGTGGGCGCGGGCGCGTCCGGTGCTGGCCCAGCGAGGATCGGACGTGCTGGCCGCGCAGATCAATCGATCGCACGGCGGGTTTCTCTACGGCTCGGGCGAGGAGTTCGACCGCGTGCTCGAGCTGGCCGAGGGCGACGCCCCCGAGCTCGCCGAGCACGGGCGTTCCGGACAGGATTTCGTCCGCGCCACCTGCTCGTGGGAGCAGGTGACGGCGGGATATCGGCGCGCGCTGGAGGAAGCCGCGTCGCCTCCCGTCCCGCGCTCTGAATCGCCGACGGCGCCGGATGCGCGTGGAAATTGACGAGCCCCGAGTCGAGTGCTACAAAATCGGCGGTTCTTCGTGAGGCGGCCGATGAGCACGGGCGCCGCGCGGGTTTCGACCCGACCTCGCCTCCCAACGGGAGGGAGGTTTTTTTTTAACCAGAGCGGTGACCCATGACCACCCCGGCGACTTCAGCGCGGCGGCTTCCCCGCGGATACACGCTGACCCGGGTGCTCCTCGACCACGCCGGGATCGAGTCGGCCCTCGATTCGATCGCCGAGGCGATCGCAGAGCGCAACCCGGAGCCCGGCGAGCTGGCGCTGGTGGGTATCCGGCGGGGCGGCGTTCATCTCGCGCGGCGCATCGCGGCGCGTCTCGACGCCGCGCGTCCCGGCACGCAGGTACCGATCGGGGTCGTCGACATCACCCTCTACCGCGACGATCTCGACCGCGCCGGCGCGCACCCGATCATCGGTCCCACCGAGATCCCGTTCGAGATCGACGGCATCACGGTGGTGCTGGTCGACGACGTCCTCTACACCGG
>CAZYWA010000210.1:0-12233 GCA_964650975.1 uncultured bacterium | reverse complement strand
GCTCGACGAGCTCGGGACGCTCGATCCGGTCGCGGTGCCGCCCACGGCGCACATCCTCGACGTTTCCTGTCCGCTGCGGACCGACGACGCGATCCCGTCCGGTCTGGACGCTGCGATCCTCGAGCGCGCTCCAGGACGCCGGGACCGGCTCTACACGGTGCCCAAGGTGATCGAGTAACAGGTGCGCGACCGCCTGCCGCCGCCCTCGAAGCGATCGCGGACCGGCGGCGCGGCTCGCGGCCACGAACTGGGCTCGGTGCCCGCCATCGAGCAAGCGGCCTCATGAGCGACGACTCCCTCTGGAAGCTTTCCCTCGCCGAAGCCGCGCGCCGCGTGCGAGCGCGCAAGGTGTCGGCCGAGGACCTGCTGGGCGCGACGCTGGCGCGGATCGACGAGGTCGAGAGCCGGGTCCACTCGTTCATCCATCAGGACCGCGAAGGCGCGCTGGCCGCGGCGCGCGCCGCCGACGCGCAAGCTCGCGCCGGGGAGAACCCAGGCCCCCTCGCGGGAGTACCGATCGCGATCAAGGACGTGCTCGCCGCCACCGGAACCATCACCACGTGCGGGTCGAAGATCCTGGAGCCGTTCGTGTCGCCCTACGACGCCACCTGCGTCGCGCGCCTCAAGGCCGCGGGAGCGGTGCTGGTCGGCAAGCTCAACATGGACGAGTTCGCGATGGGCTCGACCACCGAGAACTCGGCCTACGGCCCCACGCACAATCCGTGGAACCTCGACTACGTGCCGGGCGGATCGAGCGGCGGATCGGCCGCGGCGGTCGCGGCCGGCGAGTGCTTCGGCTCGCTCGGGTCCGACACCGGTGGGTCGATCCGCCAGCCGGCTTCGTTCTGCGGTGTGGTCGGCATCAAGCCCACCTACGGGCGGGTGAGCCGCTACGGCCTGGTGGCCTTCGCCTCGAGCCTCGATCAGGTGGGGCCGCTCGCGCGCACCGTGGAAGACAACGCGCTGATGCTCGAGGCGATCGCGGGTCACGATCCTCGCGATGCCACGAGTCTCGACGTGCCGACCGCGCGCTGGACCGAAAGCTGCGGCCAAGGCGTGAAGGGCCTCAAGCTGGGCATGCCGAAGGAGGCCTTCGGCGAGGGGCTCGACGCCGAGGTGGGCGCGGGTGTCCGCGCGGCGATCGAGCGTCTCGAGAAGGACGGCGCCGAGATCGTCGAGGTCGAGCTGCCGCACACGCCTTATGCGGTGGCGACTTACTACGTGCTGGCGCCGGCCGAAGCGTCGTCGAACCTGGCCCGTTACGATGGCGTGCGCTACGGCCTGCGCGCCGGCCAGGACGGCTCGCTGGTCGACATGTACCAGAAGACCCGTTCCGCCGGATTCGGCGACGAGGTCAAGCGCCGCATCCTGATCGGAACCTACGTGCTCTCGGCCGGCTATTACGACGCCTACTACCGCAAGGCCCAGCAAGTGCGGACGCTGGTGCGGCGCGACTACGAGAAGGCGTTCACGCGCTGCGACGCGCTGGTCATGCCGGTGGCGCCCGAGCCGCCCTTCAAGATCGGCGAGACCGCGGGAGATCCGCTGCGTCTCTATCTCTCCGACATTCTCACCATCGGCGTGAACCTGGCGGGCTTGCCGGGGATCAGCGTGCCGTGCGGGGCCTCGTCGGCGGGGTTGCCGATCGGGTTGCAGGTGGTCGGTCCGCCGCTCCGCGAGGACACGCTCTATCGCGTCGCGGGAGCGTGCGAGGCGTCGTCGGGCTGGAAGAATCGCGTGGCGCCGCTCGACGGAGGTGCGCGATGAGCACCAACGGCCAGTGGGAAACCGTGATCGGGCTCGAGGTGCACGCGCAGCTCAAGACCCACACGAAGCTCTTCTGTTCGTGCTCGACCCGCTTCGGCGAGGCGCCCAACTCGAACACCTGCCCGGTGTGCTCGGGCTATCCGGGAGTGCTGCCGGTGCTCAACGCGAGCGCCGTCGAGCTCGCGATGCGCGCGGCGCTGGCGCTCGGCTGCGAGATCCCGCCGATGTCGCGCTTCGCTCGCAAGAACTACTTTTATCCGGACCTCCCCAAGGGCTATCAGATCTCGCAGTACGAGCTGCCGCTCGCGGTCGACGGACATCTCGAGATCCCGTCCGGCGAGAGCACCAAGCGGGTCGGCATCCTGCGCGTGCACATGGAGGAGGACGCCGGAAAGCTGATGCACGCCGACGGGCCGTCGAGCCTGGTGGACCTCAACCGCGCGGGGACGCCGCTGGTCGAGATCGTGAGCCACCCGGACATGCGCTCGGCCGCCGAGGCGGCCGACTACGTGCGCACCCTGCGCAGCATCCTCACCTACGCCGACGTGTGCGACGGCAACATGGCCGAGGGCAGCTTGCGCTGCGACGCCAACGTCTCGGTGCGGCCGATGGGAAGCGAGAAATTCGGCACCCGCGCCGAGATCAAGAACATGAACTCGTTCAAGTTCATCGAGAAGGCGATCCTCTACGAGGTCGAGCGGCAGATCGAGCTGATCGAGGATGGTCGCAAGGTGGTCCAGGAGACGCGGCTCTTCGACTCCAAGACCGGACGCACCGAGTCGATGCGCTCCAAGGAAGAGGCCCACGACTACCGCTATTTCCCGGAGCCCGACCTGCCGCCGCTCCTGATCTCGCCGGCGCGGATCGAGGAAGTGCGCGCGCAGCTTCCCGAGCTGCCCACGGCGCGGCGCGAGCGCTTCGAGTCCGAGCTCGGGCTGCCGGCCTACGACGCGCGGGTGCTCACCGAATCGCGGGAGCTGGCCGATTACTTCGAAGCGGTGATCGCCGGGGGCGCCACGCCCAAGGCCGCGAGCAACTGGGTGATGGGCGAGATCCTGCGCAGCATGAAGGGCGAAACGCCCTCGCCGGCCGATCTCAAGTGGCCGGCCAAGTACGTGGCCGAGCTCATCGCGATGGTCGAGGCGGGCACGATCTCCGGCAGCGCCGCCAAGACCGTGATCGCCGAGGGCCTGGCGAGCGGCAAACCGCCCACCGAGATCGTGGCGGCGAAGGGCCTGACCCAGATCAACGACGACGATGCGCTGGTGAGCGAAGTGGACGCCGTGATCGCCGCCAGTCCCGGCGAGGTCGAGAAGTTCCGCGCCGGCAAGGAGGCGCTGCTCGGTTTCTTCGTCGGGCAGGTGATGAAGCGCACCGGCGGCAAGGCGAATCCCAAGAAGCTGAACGAGCTGGTGCGGGCGCGGCTCGCGAAATCCTGAGCTAGCAGGGAGAACACACGGAATGGCCTTCGAGACGGTCGAGTGGAAGAACGGTCAGGTGGTGCTGATCGACCAGCGCAAGCTGCCGGTCGAGGAGGTCTACCTCGCCTGCAAGGACGTGAACGAGGTGGCGGACGCCATCAAGACGATGGTGGTGCGCGGCGCGCCCGCGATCGGCGTGACCGCGGCGCTCGGTCTCGCTCAGGTGGCGCACCAGGAGACCGGCACCGACCTCGACGCGTTCGACCGGCGCTTCCACGCCGCCGCCGATCAGCTCGCCGCCACGCGCCCCACCGCGGTGAACCTGTTCTGGGCGATCGAGCGGATGAAGCGCAGCTTCGCCGCGAACCGCGCCAAGGGACTCGAGCCGCTCAAGCAAGCGCTGATCGCCGAAGGCGTGCACATGCGCGAAGAGGACATCGAGGTCTGCAAGCGCCTCGGCCATTTCGGCGCCGAGCTGCTGGGCGCCAAGCCGCGCATCCTCACGCATTGCAATGCCGGCGCGCTGGCCACCGCGGGCTACGGCACGGCGCTGGGCGTGGTGCGAGCCGCGGCCGAGACCGGCAAGGAACCGACGGTCTACGCCGACGAGACCCGTCCCTTCCTGCAGGGGGCGCGCCTCACCGCGTGGGAGCTGATGAAGGATTCGATCCCGGTGACGCTCATCACCGACAACATGGCCGGCCACATGATGAGCCGAGGAGCGATCGACTGCGTGGTGGTCGGGACCGACCGGGTGGCCGCCAACGGAGACGTGGCCAACAAGATCGGTACCTACACCGTCGCGGTGCTCGCGCACCGGCACGGGTTGCCGTTTTACGTCGCGGCGCCCACCAGCACCATCGATCTCGCGTGCCCGACCGGCGCCGACATTCCCATCGAGCACCGCGATCCCAGCGAAGTCACGCAGGTGTTCGGCCAGCAGGTGGCGCCCCTGGGTGTGCAGGTGGTCAACCCCGCGTTCGACGTGACGCCTCACGATCTGGTCACCGCGATCGTGACCGAGAAGGGTGTAGCGACGGCGCCCTACTCCCGCAGCCTCCGCGAGCTCGTGGGCAGGTAGGCTGCTCGGGTAGCGTTCGCGAAGCCGCGCCCGGTCGCCACGCTGGATCGAAACGCCCCGCGATCTCCGCCTCGACTCGCCGACCGGCGTGCCGGATCTCACGTGTCCCCGATCGACTCACCGCCGCCCCTCCGGCCCGACGACTGGTCGCGCGACCTGGACGAGCTGATCGTGGGGCTGCTCGCCACTCGCGACACCGAATCGACGCTACGCGCGGTCGCTTCGTTCACGGCGCGGCACCTGGGCGTCGATCGCTGCTCGATCATCCTCACTCGGGCCGATCTCGGCATCGGCCACGTGGTGGTGAGCCTCGAGGATCAGAGCATCCGCAACCTCCAGATCCGGCTCGACGCCTACCCCGAGGTGCTCGCGGCGCTCGAGGGCGGCGTCCCGGTGCTGGTCCGGCCCGAGGACGGAACCGCGCTCTCGAAGCACCTGGCGCCGCTCTTCAGCGAGCGCGGGATCGGCAGCGTGGTAGTGGCACCGCTCGCGGTCCGCGAGGTGGCGATCGGCGTGCTGTTCTTCCGCACCCCCGAATTCCGGCCCGCGCTCACCCGCGCCGACCTGGCGCGGCTGAGACCCATCGTGCAGATCACGGCGGTGGCGCTCGACGACGCGATCCGCAATGGCCATCTGAAGGGGCTGGCCCCCGCCGCCGAGCGGCTCGCCTCGCTGGCGCGGCTCATCTCGGGACTGCGCCACTTCCTCAACAATCCGCTCTCGGCCGCTCTCGGGTTCACCGAGCTGCTGCTCGCCGACCGGTCGCTGCCGGCCCAGGCACGCGCCGACGTCGAGCAGATCCGCACCGCGGCCGAGCGCACCCGGGAAGTGGTCGCGAACGTCGCCCAGTTCGCGCAGGATCAGTCGATCGGCCGGGCGATCGTCCCGATCGCGGAGATCTTGCGCGACGCGGTGGCGAACGCCGCGCCCGCCGCGAAGCGAAGCGGGATCGAGCTCGAGTCGCTGAGTCCCTCACCCTCGCCCACGGTCTGGGGCAGCGTGCAATTGCTCACCGACGCGCTCGGCCGGATGCTCCAGAATGCCTGCGAAGCGGTCGACACCGTGTCCGGCCCGCGCTCGGTCTCGGTGCGCGGCGAGGCGGTGGGGCCGCTCGCGCGTTTGCTGGTGCGGGACAACGGACCGGGCGTTCCCGCCGAATTCCGTGGCGAGATCTTCGAGCCCTTCTTCAGCACCCATCGCGCCACGGAGCACATGGGGCTGGGGCTCGCGATCGCCCACGGCATCGTCGAGGCCCACGGCGGACGGCTCTACCTGGACGTCGGTGACGAGACGCGCACCACCTTCGTGATGGAGCTTCCCATCGCGACCCAGGGCATCTCGTTCGGTTCGTCCGGGAGCTGACGGGCGTGCTGCGGCCCCTGATCCGCCAGGCGAGCCCGCTGGCGGAGGCCGAGGCTCTCGTCCTCGCCGAAGCGCTTCGCTCCCGGGATGTCGCCGCAGCCACGGGGGCCTTGACGCGCCTCGGCGCTGCCAACCCCCGCGGCACCTCGGCCAGTCTGCTGTCGCTGGCGGCGCGGCCCGAGCTCGAGCACTGCGTCCTGGCGCTGGCGCGCGACTGGGACCACGCGGCGGATCCGGACATGGCGCTCACCGGTTTCCAGCGCTTGGCCGACCAGCCCCCCGCCGTGGAGGCGCTGGCCGGTCTGGGGAGCTCCGCGGCGTTCGGCGCGCTGCAGGCGCTGCTCGGCGGCAGCGCCTTCCTCACCACGCTCCTGGTGCGCCACCCCGAGTGGCTGCGCGGGTTTCTCGCCGACGTCCTCGAACCGGGTCCGATGGGCGCCGACGCGATGAGGCGCCGGCTGCTCGCGTCGCTCGCCGAGCACGGCGATCTCGACCAGGCGCTGCGCTTCACCAAGGGCGAGATCTACCTGCGCATCGCGGCCCGCGATCTGGCCGAGCTGGCCCCGCTCGCCGAGACGGTGAGCGAGATCACGCACCTGGCCGAGGCGCTGCTGACAGTCGCGGTCACCGAGGTCACGCGCGCGCTCGAGGCCGAGCACGGCGCGGCGGTCTCGTCGCGGCCCACGCTCGCCGCGGACCCTCCGCCCGGTTTCGTGGTGATGGGCATGGGGAAGCTCGGCGGCGGCGAGCTCAACTTCTCGTCCGACGTGGACCTCATCTACCTCTACCACTCGGATCTCGAGGAGACGCTCGGCCTCGGCGACGGCTCGGGGCGCATCTCGGTCAGCCGGTTCTTCACCAAGCTCGGCGAGCGCGTCACCCAGTCGCTGAGCCGCACCACCGACGACGGCTTCGCGATGCGCGTCGATCTCAGGCTGCGCCCGATGGGCACCAGCGGTGCCGTCGCCCACTCGCTCCGGAACGCGCTGCTCTACTACGAAGCCTACGGACGCACCTGGGAGCGCGCGGCGCTGCTCAAAGCCCGCCCGGTCGCGGGCAACCGCGCGCTCGGCGAGGCCTTTCTCAAAGCCGTCGAGCCTTTCATCTACCGGCGCTACCTCGACTTCTCGACCGTCGAGGACATGAAGGAGATGAAGCGCCGCATCGACGTCGGCCTGGCGCCCGGCGGCGAGCACATCCGCAACGTCAAGCTCGGCAAGGGAGGGATCCGCGAGATCGAGTTCGTGGTGCAAACGCTGTGCTTGATCAACGCCGGCAAGGACCGGCGCATCCGGGTGCGCGGCGCGCTGGAGGCGTTTCCGCTGCTGCTCGCGCACGGCTACCTGAGTCCCGAGGACCACGATCGGCTGCTCGCCGCCTACGTGTTCCTGCGCCACCTCGAGCACCGCATCCAGATCGTCCTCGAGCGCCAGAGCCACAGCCTGCCCACCTCGCGCGACGAGCTCGGCCGCCTCGCACGACGCATGGGCTACCGGTCGAGGCCGGGAGCCGACGCCACCGACGAGTTCGCGCGCGATCTCGACGCCCATCGCGGCGCGGTGTCGGGAGTGTTCCGCACGTTCTTCCACGAAGCGGAGACCGAGCGCGCCCGTCGCGTCCGCCCCGAGGTCCGGGCGCTCTTCGACACACCGGGCATCGAAACCGTCACCGACTCGCAGCTCGAAGCACTCGGGTTCGACGATCGGGCCGGCGCGCGGCGCGCGCTGGCGCTGCTCCGCGACGGCACGCCCAGATTGCCGATGACGGCCGACGCGAAGGCGCGGCTCGACCGGGTGGCGCCGCTCCTGGTCGAGGAAGCAGTGCGCTCACCGCAGCCCGACCTGGCGATCGCGCACCTCGAGCGCTTCCTGCAACGCTCCGGCGCGCGCGGTGCCTACCTGAGCCTGCTCGCCGAGAATCCGCCGATCGCCCGCTCGCTCATGCGGCTCATGAGCTCGAGCGTGTTCCTTTCCGAGATCCTGATCGCGCACCCGGAGCTGGCCGATGGCCTGATCCGCGTCGGCGCCGCCGGTCCGGTCCGCTCCCGCGAAGACCTGGCCCTCGACCTCGCGGGGCGGTTGCGCGAGGCCGACGACGACGAGGAGGTCCTCGAGGCGCTGCGCGTCTTCCGCACCGAGGAGACGCTGCGCATCGGTTTCCACGATCTGATCGGGACGCTCGAGCTCGAGGCGCTCACCGCCGAGCTCTCCGACCTCGCCGAGGTGTGCCTGGGTGCCGCGCTCGACCGCTCGCTGGCGCAAACCTCCGCGCGCTTCGGACATCCGATCGGAGAGGATGGGCAAACCGCGCGCTTCGTGGTGCTGGGCATGGGCAAGCTCGGCGGTCGCGAGATCCAGTACGGCTCCGATCTCGACCTGATCTTCCTCTACGATCCTCCGGGGCACACCGAGGGCCGCGAGCGTAGCCTGGCCAACGGCGAGTTCTTCGCGAAGGTGACGCAGCGGCTCATCACCGCGCTGTCGCTGATGACCGGGAGCGGCATCGTCTACCCGATCGATGCGCGGCTGCGGCCCTCGGGAAACGCCGGACCGCTCGTCACCAGCCTGGAATCGTTCCGCCGCTACCACGAGACCGAAGCGGCGCTCTGGGAACGGCAATCGCTCATCAAGGCGCGCCCCGTCGCCGGCGACGCGAGCCTGGGCGCCGCCGCCGAGGCGATCCGCGATCGCGCGGTGTACGGGCACGGCTTGAACGACGCGCAAGCCGTCGAGATCCGCCACATGCGCATGCGCATGGAGAGCGAGCGCGGCCGCCAGATCGTGGGCGCCGCCGATCTCAAGCTCGGCCCGGGCGGGCTGGTCGACGTCGAGTTCGCGGTGCAGGTGCTGGTGCTGCGCCACGGACACGATCATCCGAGCATCCGCCAGGCGGACACCCTCGGCGCTCTCGACGCGATCGAGAGCGAAGGACTGCTCGGCCCGGCCGACGCCGTCGCGCTGCGCGGCGGCTACCAGCTGCTACGCCGGATCGAGAACCGCAGCCGCATCATGCACGACCGCGCGACGGACCTCTTCCCGCTCGGCGGTCCCGAGCTCGAGGCCCTGGCATCGCGCCTCGACCCCGACGGCCGCTTCGGCCTGCCCTCGACGCCGGACGAGCTGCGCGCCGAGTTCGAGCGCGCCACCAGCGAGATCCGGCGCGTGTTCGACACCGTCACCCGCGATCCCGCGTGACCGGCAGAGCCGGCGGCGGGCTCAGCCAGCGCCGTCGACCGGGATCCCTTCCTTGATCAGCAGGAACGGCGTCACGCTCCAGGGGCTGCCGTTGATCAGATAGGTCGTGACCACCAGGAAGTCGCCGAATCCATCACCGGTCGAATCGACGCCCAGCGCCTCGATGTCGTAGGGGCCGTCGGGCGCCTGCACGCTGAACGAGATCCAGTTGTCGCCGTCGATGTTGCCGGCGATCGCCGTGTCGTAGACCAGGTTGCCGTTGGAGTACGCCTGGTAACGTCCGGTGAACGTGTTCGACGGGAAGGTCGTGGTGATCTGAAACCGGAACGCCACCACGCCGGCGTCGTCGAGGGCGCCGTAGTAACTGCCGGTCAGGTCGACCGTGGGAGGCGTGAGACACGCCACCACCAGCAACCCGAGAACCGCGGGGATCCAGCGGAGCGAACGAGGAATCGACTTCATGAGGCCTCCGGTCCGAAGGGGAAAGGGAGGTCTCGCGAAAGCGGGTGGGTGAGGCGATGCTACCTCCACCCTTCGGCATCCCGAAAGCGAAGGGACATCGCCGCGGATCGCGGCGACGAGCGCCGCCCGGCGAGCTCAGGCAGCCGGCGGGTGCGACGAGAGGCCGCGCGCGCACGGCAAACGAACCCGGAACGTGGCACCTCCACCCAGACCACTCTCCACCGTGAGCGTCCCGTCCATCCGCTCGGTCAGCTTGCGGGCCAGGGAGAGCCCGAGCCCCGCGCCGCCGAAACGCCGGGTGATCGACCCATCCACCTGCCGGAACTCCTCGAAGATCAGCTCGTGATGCTCGGGAGCGATGCCGATGCCGTTGTCCTCGACGTCCACCTCCAGCATGCGCGCGCCGGCCCCTCCGCCGGTGGTTCTAGCGCGCAGCTCGATGCGCCCCGCCTGGGGAGTGAACTTGATGGCGTTCGAGAGCAGATTGCCGAGCACCAGCCGGAGCTTCTCGTCGTCGACGGGCACCGGCTCCGAGAGCGACGGATCGACGGCGAGCGCCACGTCGATGGCCTTGCTGGCGATGAGCGGCGAGCACGACTCGACCACCGCTCGCAGCGTCGATTCGACGTGCGTGGGCGCGCGCACGATCTCGATCTTGTCCGCTTCGAGCCGCGCCGAGGTCAGGATCGCCTCGATGAGCCGCAGCAGATCCTGACCGCTGCGATGGATGAACCCCACCTGCTTTCCCTGCTCGTCGTTCAGGTGCCCGCTCACATGGTCGCGCATCAACCCCGAGAGCGTCAGGATCGAGTGGATCGGGCTCTTGAGCTCGTGGGTCATGTTGGCGAGGAACTCGTTCTTGAGCCTGGTGGCCTCGAGCCGGCGCAAGTGCTCGACCTCGAGCTCGCGGTGCTTGAGCTCGAGCTGGTGGGTGCGCTCGCGCACCAGCCGCTCGAGCGTCGTGGCGCGCGACGCGATCTCCCACAGCGCGAGTCCGATCGCCACCGCCAGCAGACCCCCTAGCCCTACGATCACGAAGCCGGGCGTGTTGTGGCTCGCGGCGTCGATGGTGGCGTAGGGATGCACGGTGAGCACGACGGGCCGGGTGCCGATGAGAATCTGCTTCTCGACCGCGTAGCGCTGGTCGAAACGACGCTCGGCGTCCGCGTCCACGAGCTGGAAGACCCCAGTACCGCTGTCGTCGACGAGCTTGGTGCCGAGACGGTTGCGGAGCGCCTCGCTGAAGAGATCGCCCACCACTTCCTTGACCGACAGCACCGCGATCACGTAGCGGCCGCTGTCGGCGCCCGAGAGCGGCACCGAGGCGACGAACCCGCGGTTTCGCTCCGGCAGGTCCACGATCCGGGTGAGGCTCACGCCGAACCAGGCGGGCTCTCCGGCGGCGATCCAGCCCGAGACCAAGGTCGAGCTGAGGGCGCCCGAGCCGTAGGCGTCGGGCTCGACCGCCAGCAGGCGGCCTTTGGCGTCGGCGAGGACCAAAGCGTCGAACCCGGAGCTCTCGGCGCGCACCGCCGACGCGAACGCGTGGAATCGCTGCGGGTCGATCGAGGTCGGTGAATCGGCCGTCGCCGCGGGAAGGCCGGCGAGCGCAGCCAGCCGCTCGCGCAGCGACGATTCGAAGCGCAGCACGAACTGGTTGGCGGCGATGTCCGCCGACGACAGGTACTGCTCGATCAGCACCCGGTTCGAGAACCGCCAGAAGGCGCCCGTGACCGCGAGCAACGCGGCGACGATCGCCACCGCCCCCGCCTGCCGGATCCATCGCATCGCGCGGAGTGTACCGCTAACGAGCCATGTTTTTTCGGAGGGCTGTTCCAGCCCCCCGCCCCGAAAAAAGTGCGATTTGTTTTCGGGGCCCCACCCCCGAGTCGGCTCGCTTCGCTCACCGCGCGCCTGCGGCGGGTGCCCTTCTTTAGTTAGCAGCCCGCTAATCAGATTTCGCGGACGCGCTCGCTCAACCGGTGATGGTGGTGCCGCGAATCACCGTCACCGCGCGGCCGCCGATCCAGATGTCTTCCCCTTCGACCGTGACCGACACGAACCCGTCACGGCCGATCGAGCGGCCCTGTCTCGCGACGTAGCTCGTCCCGACCTGGTCGAGCCGCCCGGTGACCCGCAGGTGAGCCGCGACCGCGGCGTTGCCGCTGCCGCAGACCGGATCCTCCGGCACGCCGTCCGCGGGCGCGAACGAGCGAACGTGGACCTCGGGACCCGACTCGCGCTCGAGCACCGCGTAGAGCGTGATGCCGGTGGTGGATGTCGCGGTGTTGAGCGCGGCCATCACCGCCATGCTCGGAGTGAGTGCGAAGAGCGAGGCGGGGCCTACTCGCGCGACGATCCACGTGGGGCCGACGTGGATCGCCATCGGGTCGGCGACACCCACTCCGCCCACGGCCGCCGCGAAGTGGCCGGGATCGAAGTCGAGCTCCACCACCTTCGCTCGCGGCACCCGCGCGTGAACCGCACCCCCCTCGTCGACCGCGAGCGGGATCAGCCCGGCGGCGCATTCCTGCACGAAATGCGAGCGGCCGCGGTCCACCAGCCCCGCCTCGCGGACCGCGTGCCCGGCTCCCACGGTGGGATGTCCCGCGAACGGAAGCTCGCTCTTCGGGGTGAAGATCCGCAGCCGGTAATCGGCGCTATCCGAGGGCAGCACGAACACCGTCTCGGAGAGGTTGGTCCAGCGGCCGAAGGACTGCATCTCGTCGTCGCTCATCCCCTCGGCGTCGAGCACCACCGCCACCGGGTTGCCGAGGAACGCGCGCTCCGTGAAGACGTCGACCTGCACGAAGGAACGTGGTGTCACGAGACGACTCCTTCCAGTGCTCGCCTCCCCGATCCCGGCGTCGGGGCTGCGGCACGCGGAGCGTCGACGCCGAACTGCAGGCGGAAATAGCGTGCATAAAGGCCGTTTCGGGCCAAGAG
>CAZYWA010000209.1:0-12234 GCA_964650975.1 uncultured bacterium | reverse complement strand
CCCGGGGCGAGCGCCCGCTGCCACGCCGCCTCCCGATCGATCGCTGGGAGGGACGCGCTCCGTCGCGTCCGCGGCCCCCATCGCGCGGGCATATGCAGGCGCCACCGGCCAGCCGGCGCACGAGCCGGAGATCGGCACGCTGCCACACCGCCCGACCGCTGAAGACGGCCCCGCAAGACCCTTGTGATCGGGTCGGGGATCTCCCATCCTGCCGCGGGCTCCGTCATGGCCGCCGGAATCGATGCACCCCAACGTCGCTCTCCGTCTCGCGTTCGTGGCGTGGCACGTTTTCGCCGGTTTCGCGGGGACGAGCCTGGTCTACCGGTGGCGATTCGGACGCTCGCCCAACGTGGTGGTCGGGGCCGGTGCGCGCGCCGAGCGTTCGCGCCACCGCTCGATCCAACTTGCGATGGGCTTGGTGTCGGTGCCTTGGGCGGTGGCGGTCGTGGTGCCGGTGCTGAGCCCGGTCTTCGCGTCGCACGCGGTGGGACGGCCGCTGGTCTCGTGGCCAGGCGAATGGGGCTGGATCGTCGCTGGCGCCGGTCACGTGGCGATGGTGGCGTCGCAGCTCGCCATGGGCCCGGCGCTGCGGGTGGGGCTCGACACCTCGGGGCCGATGGCGCCGGTGGCGCTCGTCACCGAAGGCCCGTTCCGCTGGTCGCGACATCCGGTCTACGTGGGCTCGGTGGTGTTCTTGATCGGTGAGTGGATCTGGAACCCCAACCTCGCTTGCGCGCTGAGCGTGGTACTTTTGGCGCTCGGCTTCGACGGACTGGCGCGCGAAGAGGACCGTTACCTGCGCGGGCGCTTCGGCGAGCAGCACGCCGCGTGGACCGAGCGGGTCCGGCGCTATGGCTGAGGCGAGGTCCGCGACCCCCAAGAGCGCGCTCCTGACACTGGCGTGGCGTGGCGTTCGCGCTCACTCGCGGCGCACGGCCGTGCTGGTCGCGGCCGGTGCCATGGGCCTGGTGGCGGTGGCGTTCTCACTCGGCATGCAGCGGTGGAGTCACGAGACGCTGATGGGCCTCACCAGCGACGGCGCTCACGGGCTCGGTCACGTCGAGCGGCCCGGGTATCACCGCACCCGCGATCCGGCGCTGCGCTTCGCCGAGGACCCGCCTCCGGTCGACCCCGGAGCGGCGAACGTTCGCGGCGAGCGCTGGACGGCGATGCTCGAGTGGCCGGCGCTCGCCTCTGGCCCACGCGATCAGGCGCCGGTCCGTTTGCAGGGAATCCACGAAGGTTTCCGGACCGTCGCGGTCGGCTCGCGCGAGTCGCTCGCCTCGCCGGCTACAGTGCCCGAGGTCGTCGTGGGAGCCGACCTCGCGTCGCGACTCGGAGTCGCCGACGGTGCGCGCCTGGCCCTGCGCTATCGCAACGCCGCCGGAGCGGACCGTACCGCGCACCTCGTGGCGCGGGTGGCGGCGAAGGGTGCGTCGTCCTCCAGTGACCGGTTCACGCTGGCGCTGCCGCTCGACCAGCTCCAGGCGCTGATCGGCGAGCGCAGTCTCACCGGCTGGGGCATCGCATTTCCGGGCGTGAGCGATCGAGGGGCCTTGCTCGTGCGTCTCGCCGCGACCCGCGCCGCGCTGCGCGATCCGGCGCTCGAGCTGGTGACGTGGCGCGAGACGGCGCCCGACGTCGAGGGAATCACCGAGGTCCAGACCCGCGCCGTCTACATGCTCATCGTGATCCTGGTGCTGGTGCAGACCATTGGCGTCGCCAACGCATTCGTGCTCGGGCTGGTCGATCGCACCCGCGAGCTGGGCGTGCTCTTGGCGCTCGGGCTCGAGCCGCTCGAGCTTCGCGAGCTGGTTCGGTTCGAGGCCTGGCTGACCAGCGCCGCGGGCACCGTCGCGGGACTCGTGCTGTGCGCGCCGCTCGCGTGGTGGCTCCGTCACCACGGCCTCGATTTCTCGGGCTCGGCGCGCACCATGGAAGTGGCCGGCCAAGTGCTGCCGCCGGTGGTGCGCGCCTACATCGGGCCGCTCGAGATCGGTTGCGGCGCGGTGCTGAGCTCGATCGTGGGACCGCTCGCCGGATGGTGGCCGGCGCGGCGCATCGCCAGGCTCGACCCGGTGGCGGCGCTGCGCGCCGTGTGACGCGAGAGCGGCGACACGTCATGCTCAAGCTCGCCTGGAAGCTCGTGTGGGGGCGCCGCGCGCGCGCGTGGCTCGCGGTGAGCTCGGTCGCGGTGGGCATCGCGGTGGTGCTGGTGGTGCTCTCGGCGCTCGCGGGTTTTTCGCAGTACCTCTTCGATCGCGCGACCGGCACCCTCCTCGGAGATGCGCTCGTGACCCAGGGACACCGCGTGGCCGAGCGCCGGACCGGCGACGTCTTCGATCCGGCGCCGGCGCTCGCGCGCCTCGCCGCCGACTCCGCGCACGTGCTCGCCGCCGCGCCGCGACTCGTGGTGCCGGTGCTGATCGGCACCGAGCGGAGCGAGCGCACGGCGTTTCTCTACGGTGTCGACCCGCGAGTCGAGGCGCGCATTTCGCGGGACGTGACCGGGCTCGAGCAGCTGGACTCCCCGAGCAGCGGGGATGTGCCCGAGACTCGCGTGCTGCTGAGCCGTGTCGAGGCCGAGGCGCTCCATCTGGCGGTGGGCGATGGAGTCGATCTCATCGCCACCGACCGGTTCGGCCTACCGCGCGCCAAGCACGCCGAGGTCGCGGGTTTCTTCGGCGCCGCATCGCGGGACGTCGAGGCGATCGTGGTGCTCACCAGTCTCGATGTGGCCGGCGAGCTGCTCGACGCGCGCGGTCTCGCGCACGAGGTGGCACTGGCGCTCGCCCCGCGCGACCGGGCGCTCGATCGATTGCTGGTGGCCGCGCGGCGTCTCGCCGGCGAGCTGGCCGGCGGCGGCGCTGCCGATGCCGGCTGGATCGTCGAGCCGTGGACCGCCGTGGCTCCGGCGGTCCTCGACTACGTGAACATCAACGAAGCGGTCTACCGGGTGTTCCTGGTGATCGAGGTGTGTCTGGTGGCGCTCGCGGTCGCCGACATCCTGTGGCTCGGTCTCACCGAGCGGCTGCGCGATCTCGGCACCGTCGGGGCACTCGGTGCACGCCCGGCGGCGCTCGCGCGACTGGTGCTGGCGCAAGCCGGCCTGTTGCTCGGCTTCGGCGTCGCGATCGGAGCGGTTCTCGGGCGCGCCGCGGGAAGCTACATCGAGCACGTGGGCATTCCCGGTCTCGACGCCGCGGCGGCGTTCTCGGTGGCCGGTTTCTCGATCGGCGCGGGTGTGACCGGTCACTTCGAGCCGGCCCAGCTTCCCATCGCGATCGGCGTGGTGCTGGCCGCCGGGCTCGCGGCCGCATCGCTTCCCGCGTGGCGCGCGGCGCGGCTCGAGCCGGCGCGCGTGCTGAGTCACCGCTGATGGGCGAGCGCATCCACATCGACGGGGTGTCGCGGCGCTACGGCGCGGCCGCGGTGCTCGACGGTGTCAGCTTCACGGTCGAGAGCGGCGCCTTCGCGGTGCTGGTGGGCCCCTCCGGCTCGGGTAAGACCACGCTGCTCAACCTGATCGGCGGCCTCGACCGGCCCGACGCGGGGCGCATCGCCGTGGGATCCTGGGAAGTGTCGTCGCTGGCGGCGCGCGAGCGCGCCGACTACCGGAAGCGGCACGTGGGCCTGGTGTTCCAGTCGTTCAACCTGATCGACGTGCTCACCGCCCGGGAGAACGTGGAGCTGCCGCTCGAGATGCTGGGAGTCGACGGGCGAGCCCGGCGCGAGCGGGCGCTCGCGTGCCTGGCGGAGCTGGGCGTCGCGCACCGCGCCGAAGCGCGGCCCACCGAGCTCTCGGGCGGCGAGCAGCAGCGGGTGGCCGTGGCGCGGGCGCTGGTGAAGGAGCCCGCGGTGGTGCTCGCCGACGAGCCCACCGCGAATCTCGACCACGCGACGGGCGGTGAGCTTCTCGACGCGCTCGCGCGTCTCGCGGCAACCCACGGCACCACGTTCCTGATCGCCACCCACGATCCGCGCGTCGTCGAGCGGAGCCCGGTCCGCTACGTGCTCGCCGATGGCCGGCTGGTGACGTGATGTCTTCCGCAGCGCGGTCGCCGCGGGTGCTGCTGGTGACGGGCTCGCTGGTTTCCGGCGCGCACGCCTCGGTGGCGAGCGAGCTCAAGAAGCAGCTCGCGCAGTACCGGGCCAGCTCGCGCAGCATGCTCGACCTCAAGGTCAAGCTGACGCCGATCGAGCTCTTCGTGTCGCACGCGCTGGCGCAGCGGCGGCCGCCGAGCGACGCCCCGTGGCGCGGCGCGGTCGAGGCCTATTTCGCGAAGCGGATGGAGGCCGAGACGCCGACGCTCACCGAGGTGGTGCTGGCGGGCGCGCTCGAGGCCGAAGGGATCGCGTTCACGTCCATCACGCTCGCCGAGCTCTTCGCCGACGAGCGCCGCCGCGAGGAGCTGCTCGCGGCGCACGATTGCGCGTTCGTCTCGACCACGCTGGTGCGCGATCTGAGCGAGCTCGAGCCGATCGTCGCGAGGCTCCGGCGTCCCGGCCTGCGTGTTGCGTTGGGCGGCGCGCTGGTGGGGCTGGTGCACGACAAGTGGAAGGACTTGGCTGGTGTCGACGTGCTGGCGCTCGGCTACGGCGAGGTGCTGGTGCCGGCCCTTGCCGCCTGGGCGCGCTCGGGCTTCCGCGAGGTTCCGGCGAGCGAGCTCTACGAGACCGAGCGGCGCGGCACCACGCTCTTGATCCGCGCCCACCGCCACGCGAGCAAGAGCCTCGACGGCCTGCCGACACCCGACTGGGCCGCTTGGGCGCGGCGCAGCGCCCGCCGCCCGCGCATGGTGCGCTACGAGTCGGTACGTGGTTGTCCCTATCGGTGCTCGTTCTGCAACTTCCCGTTCCTGTTCGACGACACCGCGTTCCGGGTGAAGAGCGCCCGGCGCATCGCCGACGAGTGGGAGGGATACGTGAAGGAGCTGGGAGTCGGGGTGGTGAGCTGCTTCGACTCGCTCTTCACCGTGCCGCGCGCGCGGATCCGCGAGCTGTGTGACGAGCTGGCACGCCGCCGCCTCGACCTGCGCTGGATCTGCTACGCCCGCGGCGACGATCTCATGACCGACGATCTCCTGCCGCGGATGCGCGCCGCCGGTCTCGTGCAGGTGCACATCGGTGCCGAGTCGGGAAGCCAGTCGATCCTCGACGCGATGAACAAGCGCCAGACCGTCGACAAGAACCGCGATGCCATCCGGCGCTGCCGCGAGCTGGGCGTCTCGACGATCGTGACGCTGATCCTGGGCCATCCCGGCGAGACCCGCGACACCGCCGCCGCCACTTACCGGTTCGTCGAGGAGAGCCGGCCGGATTTCTACTTGCTGGCGCTGCTCAACACCCGGATGGAGGGCGTGCCGCTCTTGACCGGGGAGTCACGGGCGCGGTTCTCGCTCGAGGACTGGAACGACGGCCGCACCAACCAGCCCTACTTCCGGCACGCGACCATGGACGCCCGCGAGGCGATGGAGCTGCTGGAGGAGATCGACCGGCGCATCCGCCGCGAGCGGCTGAGCCTCTGGGCCCCGCTCTTCTTCGACGGCGCGGCCGAGTACCGGCTCGACGAGCGCGAGCCGCTGCTCGACTACCAGCTCTACCTGGCGGAGCGTCACCCGCGGATCCGCCGTGGCTTCGCGCTCGCGCACCGCTTCGCCGACCGCCGCTTCGCGACCCAGATCGCCCGGCGCTACCCGCGCCTGAGCACCCAGATCTTGTAGGCCACCCGCCCGTCCTCGAGACAGCGCTGGGTGTGCAGCCTGAGCTCGCGGATCGCGCCACGCTCGCGGGCGTCCTCGCCGGCCAGGCCGGTGCGGCGCGCATTTTCGAGAACCAATCGCTCGTAAGTACGTATTCCGCGCAAGTAGCGCCGGGCCAGCGCCGGGCCGCCGCGGGCGAACGCGAGCGGCACCAGCGCCGCCTGCCAGGCGGGAGCGGCCATGGCCGCGTAGGTCTTCATCCAGCGCGCCACTCCGGCCGAGACGTCGACCTCGCGGGCCACCGCGAATCCAGCCGCGCCGGCGAGGTCCGCGATCTCGCCGGGTCCCGCGAAGTGGAAGAGGCCCGCGACCCGCTGCGAGGGCTCGCGGTTCTCCTGATCGACCAGCAGCCACACGGCGCCCGGCTTGAGCGCCCGCGCCACCTCGGCGAAGAGCGCCCGCTTGTCCGCGATGTGGAACACCACCTCGATGGTGACCGCGAGATCGAACGAGCGGTCGGCGAAGGGCAGGGCGGTGCCGGTCGCGTGCGCCATGTGCACGCCGCGGCCGGATTTCATGCGTCCGAGGCGCTGGTGCGCGCGGCGCACCTGCGAGCGGGTCTGGTCGATGGCCACCATGTCGAGGCCGAAGCGGCGCGCCAGCTCGAGCGAGGTGCCGCCGAGACCGCAGCCGATGTCGAGACCGCGCGAGCCCGGCGGCAAGCTCGCGACCTGGCCGGCGTCCCACACCGCGTCGAGCAGCGCCGCCGGTCCGCTGGCGAGCGCGCGCAGGCCGCTCCACGGTGTCGGCGCCACGGCCTCGCAGATGCCGTAGTGCAGGTGCACCAGCCGCGGCGCCATGTCGGCGATGGCGCCGAAGAAGTCCGCGTAGTGCCCGTCGACCGAGGACGGCGTGCGATCGCGAGTCGCCATGGTCGAGCTCCGGTGTGAACGGTAGCAGATCGCGGCCGATCGATCGCCGCCCGCCGAGGGACCGGCGGGCCTCCAAGGGGCCAATGTCGCTGCTGGGCTTCGGTTTCCAATCGCCTGGAGCGCGCGCGGTCCCTCGCGCGCGGTGGCGTCGCGGTGCGGCGCGTGCTAGCTCATCGGTGTGAGCCAGGACGCGATGGAAGCGGCCGCGCGTGCGCTCGCGCGCGCGGCTCGGGTGCTGGTCTTCACCGGTGCCGGCATCTCGACCGGCTCGGGCATCCCCGACTTCCGCGGGCCGGGCGGTCTCTGGACGCGGCGAAAGCCCGTCTACTTCCAGGATTTCATCACCTCGGAGGAGGCCCGAGCCGAGCACTGGGACTACAAGCTCGAGTCGTGGGACCTGTTCCAGAATGCGCGACCCAACGCGGCGCACCGGGCTCTGGTCGAGCTGGCGCGGCTCGGCCGCGTGGACCTCGTCGTCACCCAGAATGTCGACGGGCTTCACCAGGACGCCGGCAGCGACCCCGAGCGAGTCGTCGAGATCCACGGCACCAACCGCTGGATCGTGTGCCTGAGCTGCGGCGCGCGCTCGCGGCCCGAGCCGTGGATGGAGAAGTTCCGGCGCACGCGCGTGGCGCCGCGCTGCGACTGCGGCGGGTTCCTGAAGAGCGCCACGATCGCGTTCGGCCAGGCGATGCCCGAGCGGGAGGTGGAGCGCGCGTTCGAGGGCGCGGCGCTTGCGGGCGCGGCGATCTCGATCGGCTCGACGCTCGAGGTGCAGCCCGCGGCATCGGTGCCGCTCGCGGTGCGACGCCGCGGCCTTCCCTACGTGATCGTGAACCGCGGGCCCACGGCGCACGACGAGATCGCGAGCGTCCGTCTGGAGGGCGACTGCGTCGCGATCCTGCCCGAGCTGGTGAGCGCCGTCGCCCGCCTGATCCCCGCGGCCTGAGGAAGCGTGCTCAGGAGGCTGGTAGGTATCGCATTACCAAAGTGGAATATTGAATATTACCAAATCGGAAGATCCGATATTGCCAAGATGGAATATTTGGCATTACCAAAATGGGCGGAAGGCGCACCAGGAGGCCTGAAGGGGCCAAAACTCCGCTGAAAAGAGCAAAATCCGGGCCCGGCGCCGCCGATCTAGCGTGGGTTGAGCGTGGCGATGACTTTCGGATGCAGCTCGCCAGACGCCGCGATCGAGCTCGAGGCGCCGACCGCCTCGCCGCCGCGCCAGTCCGTGATGACGGCGCCCGCTCCGCGCACCACCGGGATCACGGCCGCGATGTCCCACGGATTCATGATCGGATCGAGCACGATGTCGACGAAGCCCGCGGCGAGCAACGCGTACGCGTAGCCGTCGCCGGTGCACCGGTAGCATTTCACCGCGCGGTTGAGCTGATCGAATGCCGTCCGTCCGAAGTACTTCTCGACCAGGATCGGGTCGGTCGCGAGCAGGTACGCGTCCTTGATCGAGGCGCACGAGCGTGCGCGGACCGGCGTGCCGTTGAGCCGGGTCTCGGTGCCGTCGCCGATCACCCGCTCGTGGAGGATCGGCTGATCGATGACGCCCAGGATCGGCTGGCCGCGATGCTCGAGGGCGATGAGGGTCACGAAGAGCGGCATGCCGAGCACGAAGCTCTTGGTGCCGTCGACCGGATCGAGCACCCAGCGGTATTCGGACCCGGCGTTTTCCTCGCCGTGCTCCTCGCCGAGGATCCCGTGCTCGGGGTAGCGCCGGTGGATCAGCTCGCGCATCGCCTCTTCGGCTTCCTTGTCGGCCTGCGTGACCGGCGACGTGTCCTCTTTCTCCTCCACCGCGAGAGCCGAGCGGTAGTAGCGGCGAATGATCGAGCCGGCCACCTGCGCCAGCTCCTCGGCGAACAGACGAAACTCGAGATCGACCATTCGGGCCTCCGTCGGAAGTAGAATCGACACGCTACCTATAGATAGAGGTGCGAGCGAGCGATGGCCAGAGAGGGAAAGGAAAAGGCGCCGCGCGTCGAGTACGGGCGGAAGCTCGTGCCGTGGGTCGAGCTCGAACGGAAGCGCGGCCACTGGGAAGGAACCGAGGTCGACGTCCCGGTGGTGACGGGCGACACGCGCGTGTGGTGCGGCCCGTTCTCGGTGGTCTCGCCCGAGCAGGCGGTCGCGGAAGCGCTCCGAGCTCTCGGCCTCGCCGACGCGCTCCGGCCCGGTCAGCTGGTCGCGATCAAGGTGAACCTGGGCGGCGGGCTCGCCGGCTGCCCAGGCTCCTTCACCGATCCGGAGCTGGTGCGCGGGATCGTCCGCTGGGCGCGCTCGGGCGGCGCTCGGCCGGTGGTGGTGGAAGGCGACCCGCGCGCGTGCCGCGCCGACGCGCGGCTGCTCCGCACCCGGGGCTACGACACGATGCTCCTCGACGAAGGCGCTTCCTTCGAGAGCCTGGCCGAGGGCGAGTGGGCACGCGTCACGTGCCGGGAGCTGGAGTTTCCGCTCGACGTCCCCACGCTGCTGCTCGACCCCGGCGTCTTCCTGGTGAACGCCTACGCGCCCAAGTACCACTGGGAGTGCGGCGTGACGCTCGCCGCCAAGAATCTCTACGGCGCGCTGCGCTCATCCACGAAAGGCGACTACCACCGGCGCTTCGATCGCATCGATCGTGTGATCGCCGCCGCGGCGCGGATCTTGAGACCCGCGGTCTCGATCGGCGGCGGCACCTTCTTCGGCTCGGGATTGGGCCCGCATTTCACGGTGCCCGTGCGCATCGACCGGATCGCCGCGCATCGCGACGTGGTGCGCGGCGACCGCTTCTGGTGCGACGTCCTCGACTACCCGTGGCGGGAGATCGAGCACTTGCGGCTTCTGGCCGCAGACGCCGATCCAGCGTACGAGCTGGTCTCGGGCGCGACCCCGCTCGATCCGAGCGCCGTCTCGCGTATTCGCGCCCACCGGATCACGCCGTCCGGTCGCGCCCGCTGGAAGTCGCTGCTCTGGCCGCAGTACTTCGTGCCGCATTCGCTGCAGCGCGCGCTCTACCCGCTCGCCGAGCCCCTCGCGTCGCTGCTCAACCGCGCGGTCAATCACCCCAAGGGCGACCGGATCTGAACGCTGCCCGCCGAGGGACCGGCGGGCCTCCATAGCGGATCCCAGGATCGGGCGCGATTTCGCTCCCGATCCGGCTGGAGCGCGCGCGGTCCCTCGCGCGCGAGCGAAGGATCGGAATTCAGCGCGGTGGCGTGGCGCGATCGGCGGGGAACGTCGAGCGCAGCTCGTAAGACTTCACGCGGCCGGCGGGCGTGAAGACCACGACCAGCTCGCGCGCGCGATCGGTGCCGACGATCGACGGTTGCGATTCCCACCACGCGGCGAGTGCCGAGCCGTGTTCGGTTCCGGTGCGCTCGGGCTCGCCGAGCCGCTCGATCAGCTCGCCGCGGGTGGTTTCGCCGAGCTGGATCCCCGGCGCGGCGATCGACGGGTGCGTCTCGGCGGCCGTGCAGCCGCCGAGAAATCCCGCGCAGCTCATGGCGAAGAAGCGAACCAGCAATCGCGAATGTCGTGCAGCCGGCGCTGCGGACGCGACGGAGCGCGTCCCTCCCTCGCCTTTCGACCGGAGGGCTGCGGTCCCTCGCAGCCGCAGCCGCCTCAATGGCAGGAGCCGGTGGCGCTCGCGGTCGCGGGCTCGGAACTCTCGCGGTTGCTCGGACAGCTCGAGCAACTCCCGCACGAGCCACCGCCGCTCGCCGCGCCTGCGCGGCGCTTGAGCCAGCCGCGCACCTGAGCGCCGATCACCAGCGCCACGACGAAGAGCGCCGCGGCCTCTTGTGCGATGGGTCCCATCACCACGTTCGTCCGCTCCTCAGCTCGCGAGCAACCGCGTCCCTACTTGATAGATAAGCAGCGCGCCCAGGTACGCAAGGACCGTCATGTAGGTCCACGCGAAGGCGGGCCACTTCCACGACTGGGTCTCGCGGCGCATGGTCGCGACGGTCGCCGCGCACTGCAGACAGAGCGCGAAGAACACCATGAGCCCGAGCGCCGAGGCCGCCGTGAAGACCGGACGGCCGTCGGGCCACGTGGCGTCCTTGAGCGCCGTGCGCAGCGTGTCCGAGCCCTGGTCGACGTCCTTGCCGAGCGCGTACGTGGTGCCGAGCACCGAGATCACCACCTCGCGCGCCGGGAACGACGCGAGCGCCGCCATCGCGACGCGCCAGTCCCAGCCGAGCGGCTTGAACACCGGCTCGATCGCGTGGCCCATGCGCCCGAACACACTCTGCTCGAGATAGGCGGCGTCCTCGCTGGCATCGAGGCGCGCGAGCTCGGTCTGGGCGGCGTCTCCGCTCTGCGTGGCGGTCACCGTGGCGCGCTCGCTCTCGAAGCGCTGGTGGACCGACTCGGGGCGCGGGAAGTACGAGAGCGCCCACACCACCACCGACACCGAGAAGATCACCGTGCCCGCACGCAGCACGAACACCTTGGCGCGCTCGAAGAGGCGCTGCACCATCGCGCGCAGCCGCGGCCACTTGTAGGCGGGCAGCTCCATCAAGAACGTGGGCGTCGGGCCGCGCAGCACGGTGCGCTTGAAGATCGAAGCCGCGACCACCGCCAGCAAGATGCCCAGCAGGTAGAGCGACAGCATCACCAGGCCCTGCAGCCCCACGACTCCGCCGAGGTAGTGCTGGTTGGGAATGAACGCCGCGATCAGCACCGTGTAGACCGGCAGGCGCGCCGAGCACGACATGAGCGGTGCCACCAGGATCGTGGTCAGGCGATCGCGCCGGTCGGCGATCACGCGGGTGGCCATGATGCCCGGCACCGCGCACGCGAAGCTCGAGAGCATCGGGATGAACGACTGGCCCGAGAGCCCCGAGAACCGCATCACGCGATCCATCAGGAACGCGGCGCGCGACATGTAGCCCGAGTCCTCGAGGATCCCGATGAAGAAGAACAGGATCAGGATCTGCGGCAGGAACACCATCACGCTGCCGACGCCGGCGATGACGCCGTCGACCAGCAAGCTGTTGAGCGCTCCGGGCGGCAGCGCGGCACCCACCGCCGAGCCCAGGTGCTTGAAGCTGCCGTCGATCCCGTCCATGAGCGGTGTCGCCCACGAGAACACCGACTGGAACACGGCGCCCATCACGCCCACGAAGATCAGGCTTCCCCACACCCGGTGGGTGAGCACCGAGTCGATCCGGTCGGTCCAGCTGCGCGGTGCCTCGCGGCGCACTTCGACGCCGTCGAGCTGCTTCCCGATCCAGCCGTAGCGGCGCATCGCCTCGAGCGCCGCGAGCGGCTTCCCGGAACCGAGCCGGGCGCGGGCCGCGTCGATCACCGGTTTGATCTCGCCGCCGGCGCGCTCGATCAAGCGCCGTTCCGCGAACGCACCGGCGTCGATCAGGCCGCGCTCGACCTCGTAGCGTTTGACCGCGTGTCCCTTGGCGGTTTCTTCCGCGGCGATGCGCTCGGCCTCGGCGAAGATCTCGGGCAGCACGTGAACGGTGCGCACCTGGGCCGAGCCGTCGAGCGAGGAGGCGAGCGCCGCGCGCAGCTCGTCCAATCCCTGGTCGCGGCTCGCGACCATCGGCACCTTTCGGGTGGTGCCGGCTCGCGATCTCGTGCGC
>CAZYWA010000208.1:0-12290 GCA_964650975.1 uncultured bacterium | reverse complement strand
TCATCGGCTCCGAGGGGACCCTCGGCGTGATCACCGAGGCCTGGATGCGCCTTCAAGCCAGGCCGCGATTCCGAGCCTCGACCTCGGTGGCCTTCGACGATTTCGCCGCGGCCGTCGCCGCGGTGCGCACTCTTTCCCAATCCGGTCTTCATCCGACCAACTGCAGGCTGCTCGATCCGGGCGAGGCGTTTCTGTCGGGCGCGGCCGCGAGCCCGGAGACGATTCTGGTGATCGGCTTCGAGTCCGCCGATCACACCCTCGATGCACCGATGGGCCGTGCTCTCGAGATCGCGGCCGACCACGGCGGCCGTTTTCGGCCCGGATCCGGCCGCACCCGGGTGGCTGCCGGAGGTGCCGGCGACGAGGGGGTCGACGCGTGGCGCCGGGCGTTCCTGCGCATGCCCTACGTCCGCGACGCCACGGCGACCCTCGGGTTGATCACCGAGACCTTCGAGACCGCGGTTACCTGGGACAAGTTTTCCGAGTTCCACGCAGGCGTGCGCCAGGCGACGCTCGATGCGGCTCTGCGGGTCTGCGGCGCCGCGGAGGTGACCTGTCGCTTCACGCACGTCTACCCCGACGGACCGGCGCCCTACTACACGGTGATCGCGCCGAGCCGGCTCGATTCGCAGCTCGAGCAGTGGGCGGAGATCAAGGCGGCGGCCGCCGACGCGATCCTCGCCCTCGGCGGCACCATCACCCACCACCACGCCGTCGGCCGCGACCACCGGCGCTGGTACGACCGCGAGCGGCCCGACGGTTTCGCGCGGATGCTGCACGCCACGAAGCGCGAGCTCGATCCGCACGGGATCCTCAATCCGGGAGTGCTCATCGATCCCAGCGAAGCCGGTTTATGATCGCCGGCACCCCGCGAAGACGAGGTGCACCGTGATTCGATGGATGGTTGGTCCGCGGCGTGGGCGAAGGCTCGTTCGAGCGTACGCCGGCTCGGCTCTGCTCTGCGCGGCGTTCGTCGTGGCTCCGACGGAGGCACGCTCGGAAGGCTCGGTGCTCGGCTCCGGCGGTCTCTCGTCGGGGCCGACGGCCTGGGGCGAGTTCCGCCTGGGAGCGGCGATCGACCTCGCGTTCCGCGACTCTCAGGACGTGCGGTTCAAGCTCAACCACCCCTTCCCGCCCGACTTCATCCCGCCAGGCCAGACTGCCGTCTACCTGGAGACCCCCTCGAGCGGCGGCTCCTTCGAAGTGGCCAACGTGGAGCTCTCGGGATCGGCGGACTTCACGCCCGACGTCGCCGCGCACGTCGTGGTTCGGTTCATCGACCGTTACGACCAGAATCCCTCCTCCAACGATCAGGTGCTGGTGCGAGAGGCCTGGCTTCGCCTCGGCACCAAGCTCGACACGCTGGAACCGGCCGACGGCACCACGTGGTTCGCCGTGCTCGGCCGCGCGTCGCGCTTCTCACGGCCACCCGCGCGGGCACTCGAAAGCTGGGGGCTCTGGGACACGGCGGTGGGACGCTTCGAGGAGGACCAGCTCCAGGTGGGCGGAACGCTCGGCCAGAACCTCTACTGGCGCGCGTCGATCGCGAACGGCAACCCGCTCTTCTTCCGCGATCCCAACGCGCTGGCCGGCGACAACGGCACCCCGCAGCGCGTTCCAGGACACGTCGATCCCAACTTCCAGTCCGGATTCCCGATCCTCTACGACACCTTGCCGAGCGCGGTGAACTTCGACGGCCGGTTCGAGTACGGCGCCGGTGTGGGGACCCGCTTCGTGACGGACGACCGCAAGCGCGGCATCGACCTCCTGGGCTGGTACTTCCAGCGCCAGCTCGACGCCAGCGCGCCGATCGACGGCAGCTTTTACGGCGGCGATCTCGATCTCCTGAGCGACGATCTGAATCTGCGCCTGCCGTACCAGGGGACGCGCAAGCTCGAGACGGGAGCCAACCTGGTCGCGCGGCTCGACGATCTGCGGCTCTTCGGACAGTTCGTCTACCAGGACATCGCCGACCTGCCTCGCCAGGGCTTCGAGCTCGAGGCGAGCTATCGATTCCACCTCGACGGCCTCTTCGCATCGGGCGATATGCCCGTGTTCAACTGGGTGGCGCCGGCGTTCCGGTTCTCGAACATCGACAGCCGGTACCGGCCTCCGAAGGGATTCGTCGCGCCTTCCACCGCCTGGGATTGGCGCAAGTACGACATCGGGGCTCGGATCGGCGTCATCCGCGGCATCGATTTCACGGTGGAGTACGCGCGAAACGACGCGGTGCTCTTCAGCGGCAAGCTGCTGCACCCCGACGAGCTGTTGACGACCGTTCACATCGCTCTTTAGCGATCCGGCAACAGCTGGCGGAGTGCAAGGCGCACTTGCAAACCGCCAGCCCCCGCCCGGCCGTCGGTGCCAAAAAGAACAGCGATCACGGTCACAAAGGATCGGCACGACAACTGCGTTGTGGGTCTCCGCCGGGCGTTTTTCCTGCTCGGAAAGACGCCCAGCGCGATGCACGACCAAGCCGACCCTCGCCTCTTCATCGCGGCCAACCTCGCGGTTTGCGCGGCGCTCGTGGTTCACGCCGGCCGCCGCTACGGGATTGCTCGCGCCCGACCGCTGGTGCTCGCGCTGGTGGTGGTGGCGACCTGGAAGGAGCTCGCGATCCGACCCCTCCCCTACGAGGTGTTGCTGACCACGGCACGCCCGTTCGGCGTTCCCGTGGGCGTCATCGGTGGGTGGCTCATCACGGCGCTCTTGGCGATGGAGTGGAGCCGCCGCAGCGCGGCGCTGCTACCGCGCCCGCTTCGAGAACGGAGCGGTCCTCGCGCTTTGCTGCTGGGATTCTTCGCCAGCTGCATGGCGCAGGCAGTGGAGCCGATCGGGCAAGCGGCCGGATGGTGGCGGTGGCACCTGCATCACCCTGGTGGTCCGCCGGTGCTCGCCCGCGAGGACTGGGCGGTCAACGTGGTGATCATGTCCGTGACCGCGTTCCTGTTCGCGCCGCGCGCGGCGCGCCTGAGTGGGTGGCGGCTCGCCCTCGCCGCGCTGTCGCTGGGCGCCGGACTTACCGCATTCAGCACCGTGATGCTCGCGAAGCAGGGCGCGGTGCCCTCGACGATCCTGGGCCCGCTGGTGGTCGGGTTGCCGCTTCTGTTGCTGGTGGCGCCCGGCTTCCGCCTGGATGCCGGCTGGTCCCGGCCTGGCGACGGCGGTGAGATGCAGCCCTGGGAGCACGCCCTACCGCTGGTCACGGTGAGCGTGATCGTGGTGACGCTGGCGCACTATGCGCGGCTCACCGGCCAGCCTCAGCTGGCGCTCTACTCGTGGCCGCTGGTGCTGGCGAGCGCGCTCGTCTTCGGTCTGGGCTCGCTCCGCGAGCTGCGTGCGGCGAGCGTGCCGGCTTCGCCGAAGTCACGGCTCGCCGGAGCTCACCCGGCGACCACGAGCTTGAGCTCTCGGTAGAGCTCGCTGGCGCTCTGGGGACGCTCGGCTGCATCCTTCGCGATGCAGCTCAGGATCAGGCTCTCGAGCGGTTGCGGCAGGTCGGGCCGGATCTTCGACGGCCGCGGCGGCGCCTCGGTCAGCGCCCGCTCGACGGTCTCGAGCGGAGTCCGGCCGATGAACGGGCGCACCGCCACGAACATCTCGAACATCACGATCCCCACCGCGTAGAGATCCGATCTCGCGTCGACCGCGCGCCCGCGCGCCTGCTCCGGGCTCATGTAGGCGGGAGTCCCGACCACGGCGCCCTCGGTGAGCGCGTCGCGCCCCGTGGCCTTCCGCGAGATGCCGAAATCCATGAGCTTCACCACCCCGTTCGGCAGCACCATGATGTTCTGCGGCTTGATGTCGCGATGCACGATCCCCGCTTCGTGCACCGCGATCAGTCCCCGGCAGAGCTGCTTGGCGATCTGGATTCCGGGAGCGATCGCCAGCATGCCGAGCCGGTCGAGCATCTCGCGCAGCGTCGTGCCGGGCACGTATTCCATGGTCAGGAAACGGACCCCCGACCATTCGCCGAGATCGTGAGTGCGAATCACGTTGGGGTGGGTGATCTTGCGCGCCAGGCGGATCTCCTGCTTGAGCGTCTCGTCGGAGACGTGGCCGGCCTGGAAGGCTTCGGGGAGCAGCACCTTGAGGGCGATCTCGTCCTCGAGCTCGCGGTCGTAGGCGCGAAACACCGAGCCCATGCCGCCCGCGCCGAGCGTGCCCACGATGTCGTAACGATCGGAGAACCGCTCGCCCACGCGCGGCGTGCGCGCGTCGGCGGCGATCGGACCGGTGGTGGGCCGCCGCGAGAAGCCGCCCGCGCTGGGGACGGCGGCACCGCCGCGAAGCTCCGCGAGCAATGCCTCGAGCGCCGCTTTCTCGCGTAGCTCGCCGACCATGTCCGCGAATGCCCGCGACAGCGCACCCACCTCGCCCGCGCCCGCCGGTGACAGCTCCACGTCGAGGTTGCCGTCGCGAATCTCCTTGGCCGCGGCCGCCAGCTTCTCGATCGGCCGCGCGAGGCCGCGGCCGAGCTGGAACGAAAACGGGATCGCGAGCACCAGCGCCACGGCCCCCAGCGCCAGCAGGCTGTTGCGGATCTCGCGAAACGCCGCGGTCTCCTCGGCGCGCGAGCGCGACACCACGCAGGCGCCGAGCACCTCGGAGGAGGCACTCGCGATCGGCACCGCGCGGACGATCCGGCGGTCTCCGGCGATCGTGAGATCGGCCGCCGCGGCTCCCGGAGCGGCCGCGAGGAGCGACGCGCCGGCGCCCGGAGCACCGTCGACCGCTGCGAGGAACCCGGCCGCCTGAAAGCCACTGCTCGCCGACGCGACGACCAGCTTGGGCGGCTCGCCGCGCCTGGCCACGTCCGCAACGAACGCGACCTCGCCGCGCGTGAGCTCCTGGACCTCGTGCGCGCGCCGCTCGTCGAGGGCGACGCTCGCCGCCAGCACCCCGTGGACGACGGCCGATTCCCCCTGACCGGAAACCACGGGCGCCGCCGCCACGATCGACAGCACGTCCTTCTCGCGAATCGCCGCCGTCGCCGTCTGGTGACGAGCGAGCGGCTCGGCCACCCAGCGCACCGCGCCGAACGGTGTCCCCTCGCCCGCTCCCGCGGGTTGGTCGCTGCGTGCCAGCAGCACTCCGTCGCGATCGAACAGGAACACCGTCCGCGCCTGGTGCAAGCCGGCCAGATCGCGCGCCCACTCGGTCCGGGTCGCGGCATCGGTGGAGGCGAAGAGCGACTTGGTTCCCGGCTCCTCGGCCACCGAGCTCAGCCAGTGGACGAGCTCGTCCTCGACGTGACCCCGGTAGAAGGCAAACACCTCGGGAACCTTGGCGAGGTCCGCGCGGATGGTGCGATCGGCGATGACGTTCGCGCGCCAGGTCGCGAGCGCGATCGACGATCCCAGCGTGAACAGCACCAGCAACGCGTTCGCCGCGAAGATGCGGATCCGGATTCCCGGGCCGCGCGACTCGCGGTCGGGAGCCGAGTCGCCCATCGTGAGGTGACGGGTCGGGTCCGCCGGACGCGACTCGGACGGCGCGAGCCGCACGGTCGCCGCTTTCGACGTGGGCTCCGGGTGCTCACCGCTCGCGGCGGGCGGATCAGTACCGGGTCTCGTCGTCATCCGGCGGCGGATAAGGCTTGCCGTACTTGTTGAGATGGGCGCTCTCGCGCCAGGCGGAGGCGTCGAGCAGCACGTCGAGACGGTTGGCGGCGCCGACTGCCACCGTGGCCGAGCCGGACCAATCGCCGGAGCGCTCGTGCCACACCCGGACGGGGTGCTCACCGGCGGGCACAGCGGGCAGGATCGCGACTCCATCGGTGCCGGTGACGGCGAATCGGCGGCTCGGCACCACCACCACGTAGGCCAGCATGTGCGGATGGATGTTGCAGTAGATCGGCACCACGCCGGCCACCGCGAAGCGCTGCGTCTTGGCGTCGCCGTTCCGGTAGAGGCCGAGGTCGAAGCTCGCGGCCTCCGAGGTGCTGAACACGTTGTGGAAGATCGGATCGTCGTTGGGGAAGCTCACCGTCGCCCCGACCGGTACCGCGACGACTCGGGGCGTGAAGGTCTTCTGCCGGGATGCGATGCGTGGCGCCTCCACCGCGGCCGCACCAGGGTCGGCGGGCTCGTCGGGAAGCCAGACCACGGCGCCGGCCGCGGGCGTGACCACGTGCTCCCGATCGGAGATTCCCACCTGGACCTCGAGCGGCTGCTCACCGGCGCGGACCGAGCTCGAGAAGCCGCCGCTGGCGGCCAGGATCGCGACCAGAACGCCCACGTGCGCGCTCCGCGCTCGACGTGTGCTCTCGGCGTGCCCTTCCTGGACACCCCGGAACCTGGCTCTCATACTGCCGCGCGTCGCGTCTCGCGCGCGATCATCGGGCAAAGAGGAGGCGAGCATGGCTGCGACACCGTCGACGATGCTCTCGCTCGGCACACCGGCCGCGAGCTTCGTGCTCCCGGACGCCGTGTCGGGAAAAGTCGTTTCCCTCGAGGACTTCCGCGACACGCCCGCACTGCTGGTCATGTTCATCTGCAACCACTGTCCGTACGTGAAGCACGTGCGCTCGGTTTTGGCTTCGCTGACCGCCGAATACCGCGCGAAGGGTGTCGCGGTCGTGGGCATCAACTCGAACGATGCGGCCGCGTACCCCGACGACAACCCCGAGAAAATGAAGGAAGAAGCGCGAAACGCGGGCTACACCTTCCCATATCTGGTGGATGAGAGCCAGGACGTGGCGCGCGCGTATCACGCGGCGTGCACGCCGGATTTCTTCTTGTTCGGGCGCGACCGGAAGCTCGCTTACCGGGGCCAGATGGACTCGAGCCGGCCGGGCAGCAGCACGCCCGTCACCGGGGCGGACCTGCGCGCCGCGCTGGACGCGGTGCTTTCCGGCGGCGCGCCTTCCTCCAGCCAGATCCCGAGCCTGGGCTGCAACATCAAGTGGAAGGCGCGCTGAATCCGGATCCCGAGCGCGGCGCCGACATCGCCGCGGCGCTGCTCGCGCTGGTCGAGCTGATGGATCGGTTGCGCTCCGAGACCGGCTGTCCCTGGGACCGTGCCCAGGACGCCGCGACCCTCAAGCCGTATCTGATCGAGGAGGCGCACGAGGTCGCCGAGGCCATCGACTCGGGCGACGCCGGCGAGGTCCGCGACGAGCTGGGCGATCTGCTGTTCCAGATCGTGTTTCAAGCGCGGCTGCTCGAGGAGCGAGGTGAGGCCAACCTGGCCGACGTGGCCCGGGCGATCACCTCCAAGATGATCCGCCGCCATCCGCACGTGTTCGGCGACGCGGCCGCGCTCGAGCGCGCCGATCAGGTCGCGGACCGATGGGAGCAGCTCAAGGAGCGAGAGCGTCGCGACACCGGCCGGTCGCTTCTCGACGGTCTACCGGTTTCTCTTCCCGCGCTCACCGCGGCGAGCCGCATGGGCGAGAAAGCCTCGTCGATCGGTTTCGCTTGGCCCGACGTGCGCGCCGTTCTCGCCAAGCTCCACGAGGAGATCCGCGAGCTGGAGGACGTCGTGGAAGGATCGGATCCGGCTCGCATCCAGGACGAGCTCGGCGACGTGCTTTTCGTGCTCGCCAATCTCGGAAGAGTGGTGGGGGCGCATCCCGAGGAGGCGCTGCGCGCCGCCAATCGCAAATTTCGCGCGCGCTTCGGCTACGTCGAGATGCAGGTTCGCGCGCGAGGCCGCTCGTTGAGCGAGACTTCGCTCGCCGAAATGGAAAGGCTCTGGGCCGAAGCGAAGAAGCGCGGCCTTTAAACGCGCCTCGAAACGGCACTCATGTGGCCCGACGCCACATGGGACGAGCGCCGCACCGCCAGCGCGGGCACCGGCCGGTTTGCGCGGTTTTTTCGCGTAAACCGATATCTCCCTGAAAACGTTTGCGTTCGCGTTTCGCGCCGCACCGCGGCGGGTGGCGGCACTGTGGTTGCACATCGCTCCGAGCGCGGTGGCCAGTGCGGAATCGAAGAAGAAAACTCGAACGCCGCCGCTCGGAAAGGTTCGGTCATCATGCAATCGTCGAGCACGCGAACATGGAAGCGTGTCCTCCTCGCGAGCGCCGGATCGCTCGCGCTCCTCGCACCCTCGGTGGCGGGCGCGGTCACGACGCAGGTCGTCCCGGCTCCTCCGCCGATCAAGAAGAACACCGTCGTGAACATTCCGGACGAGGCGCGTTTCGATCCCATGGTGGTCACGGTTCACGCGGGGGGGACCTGGTGCGGTGGGTGAACACCGACCGCACCGACCACCACGTGACGTCCGACGACGCCTTCAACTACGCGGTGCATCTCGGCATGAACAAGCTCGTGCCGGGAACCGACAGCAACGCCGGGCAACCCGGCGTCGTCGAGGTCCAGTTCCCGTATCCCGGCCTCTTCGTGTACTACGACGAGGCTTACGCGACGCTCGACACGGCACACCAGCCGACCGCGCCCGGCCCCGAGGGCGGTATCGAGGACGCTCACGGCAACTTCGGCACTCCCATGATGGGCGTCGTCTGGGTGCTGCCGCCCGAGGCGGCCGCCACGCAGCAGTAGTGTCTCGAGCTCGCGATTCGATTCGCGCGCGCCGTCCGGGATTCGCGTCCTGGACGGCGCTTGACCCGATCCAAGGAGAATCCAGATGAACCGTAAAGCCTTGCTGGTGCCTCGCGTGACGCTGCTCGCTCTCGCGCTCCTGGCACCCATCGCCAACCCCGCGCGCGCCGACGATCAGCCCCACATGCAAGCGGCGCTCGAGGCGCTCAAGACCGCCGCACGCGAGCTCGCGGCCGCCAAGCCCGACAAGGGCGGCCACCGCGACGAGGCGATCCACCGGGTCGACGAGGCGATCCGGAACGTCGAGGCGGGCATCGCGTACGCCGACAAGAAGGGCGAGGAGGAGAAGGAGCACGAGCAGGGAGACCGGCGCCCGGCCGCTCGAAATCCCTGACGCGCTGAAGCCGCAGTGCCGGTGAGCCCGCCGGCTCTAGGCCGGCCCACCGGGCGCGACCTGGCTCCGCCCGGCGGGGCATGTCAGACTCGCCAGCCGACTCACCGCCGCGTCGCGCCGATCCCGCGCGACGCGGCCCAACGTGAAACTGCTCTTCCGATTCACTCTGGTGCTGTTCGCCGCGCTGTGCGTGGTGCTGACCGGTGCAGCTTACGTGAGCGTCACCACCAAGCGCCAGGTCTTCGACCAGGACATGGTCAACGACCACCGGCAGATCGGCCAGGTGCTGGCGTCGGCGGCGGTGCGCGCGTGGGCGGCGAGCGGCGCGGAGGGCGCGCGCAGCCTGGTGCAGGGGACGAGCGGCCCCGAGCCGCGGATCTCGCTCCACTGGCTGGAGCTCGACGGACCGCCGCTCGCGTCGCCGCCCTTCGATCTACCTCCCGAGGTTCGCCGCCAGGTCATCCGTGGCGAGATCGTCTCGATCCGCGTACCACACCCAACCCACGGCGCGTTCCTGCACACCTTCGTCCCGGTCTCGTCGGGCGGCGAGGTGCGAGGCGTCGTCGAGCTCGCGGAGTCGTTCGCCGACGAGCACGCGTTCGTCCGCTCGGCGATCGAGCAGGCGGTCGGCACGACGATCTCGATGGCCGCGGTGACCGCGTTCCTCGCGGCACTGCTCGGCAGCCTGTTCGTCGGCAGGCCGATGAGCTCGCTCATCGAGAAGGCACGCCGGGTGGGTACCGGCGACCTGAGCGGACCGCTCGAGCTCGAGCGCTCCGACGAGTTCGCGGTGCTGGCGCGCGAGATGAACCTGATGTGCGATCGGCTGGCGGATGCGCGCGACGCGCTCGCCGCCGAGACCCGCGACCGACTCACGACGCTCGAGCAGCTGCGCCACGCCGATCGCCTGAGCACCGTCGGCAAGCTCGCCGCCGGCGTGGCCCACGAGCTCGGCACTCCGCTCAACGTGGTGTCGGGACGCGCTCGCATGATCCAGTCGAGCGCCGGCGCCGAAACACCGGTGGCGGAGCATGCGCGCATCATCGACGAGCAGGTGAAGCGCATCACCCGGATCATCCGCCAGCTGCTCGACTTCGCGCGGCGGCGCGGTCCACAGCGGACCAGCACCGACCTGGGCTCGCTGGTCGAGCGGGTGCTGGGGATGGTGGGTCCGATGGCCACCAAGTTCGGGGTCGACATCGCGGCGCCGAACGGCGAGTCTGCCGTCGAGGCGCCCATCGATGCGGCGCAGGTCGAGCAAGTGTTGACCAACGTCGTGGTGAACGGCATCCAGGCCATGCCGCTGGGCGGGCCTCTCGCCGTGCTCCTCGACCGGGTGCGCGCGACCCCGCCCCCCGATCAGGGAGGTCCCGAGGCCGGCTACGTGCGCATCTCGGTCGTGGATCGCGGCGTCGGCATCTCCGCGGACAACCTGCCTCACGTGTTCGAGCCGTTCTTCACCACCAAGGACGTGGGGGAGGGAACCGGGCTCGGGCTCTCGGTCTCGTACGGCATCGTGCACGACCACGGAGGCTGGATCGAGGTGGAGAGCGAGGAGCGCCGCGGCACTCGTGTCTCGATCTTCCTGCCCGAAGGAGCCAGCGCGTGAATGGACGGGTGCTGATCGTCGAGGATGACCCCGCGCTTTGCCGGCTGCTCGCCGAGCAGCTCACGGCGGAGGGGCTGAGCGTCGAGTTCCGCAGCGACGCCGAGCAAGGGCTGGCGCTCGCGACCTCGACCGAGCTCGACGCGGTGATCGCCGACGTGACGATGCCGCGCGTCACGGGGATCCAGCTGGCGCAGCACGTGGCGGCGGCGCGCCCGGAGCTGCCCGTGATCTTGATCACCGCCTTCGGCAGCGTCGACAACGCCGTCGCGGCGATCCGCGCCGGCGCCTACGACTTCATCACCAAGCCGATCGACCTCGAGGTGCTGCTGATCGCGGTGCGCCGGGCCGTGCAGCGGCGCCGGCTCGGCGAGGAGGTCCGGCGGCTGCAGCAGGCGCTCGAGGCCACCACGCGCTTCGACGAGATCCTGGGCGAGAGCGCCCCGATGCGCGGTCTCTTCGACCTGCTGGGGCGCGTGGCCGGATCGGGAACGCCGGTGCTGATCGGCGGCGAGAGCGGTGTCGGGAAGGAGCTGGTCGCTCGCGCGCTGCACCGCAGCGGGCGCCGCCCCCAGGGGCCGTTCGTGGTGCTCAACTGCGCCGCGATCCCCGAGGCCCTGATCGAGAGCGAGCTCTTCGGCCACGTGCGCGGCGCCTTCACCGACGCGAAGCTCGATCGCACCGGGCTCTTCGTTCAAGCCGACAAGGGCACGCTGTTCCTCGACGAGATCGGTGAGATGCCGATGGCGCTGCAGCCCAAGCTGTTGCGCGCGCTCGAGGAGCGGGTGGTGCGCCCGCTGGGAGCCACCGTCGAGGTGCCGTTCGACGTCGACCTGGTGTGCGCCACCAACCGCGATCTCGAATCCGCCGTGGAGGAAGGACGGTTCCGCGAGGACCTCTTCTTCCGCATCAACGTGATCCAGATCGACGTGCCGCCGCTCCGGGCGCGCGGCAACGACGTGCTGCTCGTCGCGCAGCACTTCCTCGAGCGGTTCGCAGCGCGCGCGGGACGCCCGATCCGCACCCTCTCGACGCCGGTGGCCGAGCGGTTGCTCGCCTACCCGTGGCCCGGCAACGTCCGCGAGCTGCGCAACTGCATCGAGCGCGCGGTGGCGCTGGCCCGCTTCGACCAGCTCAACGTCGACGACCTGCCCAAGAGGATCCAGGAATACCGCGCCTCGCACGTGCTGGTCGCGAGCGACGATCCGTCCGACCTGGTGCCGCTCGAGGAGGTCGAGCGCCGCTACATCCTGCGGGTCCTCGAGTCGACGAGCGGCAACAAACGCATGGCCGCGCGCATCCTGGGGCTCGACCGGAAGACGCTCTACCGCAAGCTCGAGCGCTACGGCGCCGGCCCTGCGCCGAGCGACGGCGACGACTGATCCACCGCCCGATCCGGCCGTTTCGGGGGGTCGCCGCGCTGTGGCGTTTCGACCCATGCGGCGGCCTGGCTCGCGACGGACGCGACTCGCACCGGGCCGGCACGCCGCGCGCAGCGGGAAATTCGCCGAGAAACGCTGGCGAGCCTGCGAGCGGAGCTCGCCCGGCTCCCGGTCACGATTGGTATGGGACGTGCTCCCCGTGAGCCTCGGACCGGTGAACGGGCGCGGGGAGAACGATGGCGGCGGATCGAGCGGCAACACCGGAAGAGGCGGCGATGGACCCCGCCGGCGCCGACCACCGACGCAAGCCACGCGTCCTGGTCGCCGAGGACGACGCCGAGATGCGCCGGCTGCTGGTCGAGGGATTGCGCGAGGATGGCTGCGAAGTGATCGAGGCGCTC
>CAZYWA010000207.1:0-12366 GCA_964650975.1 uncultured bacterium | reverse complement strand
ACGCTGATGCAGGTGGCCGGCGAGGCGTATCGCGCGCGCGACGAGCGGCTGCGCGAGATCGAGCGCAGCCGCGGTGCGGTGCGCCGCGCCGAGGACCTCGACCGCGAGCTCTCCGAGCTGCACCGCGTGGAAGCCGAGCAGGCCGGGGAGCTCAATCTGGCGCGCGCCGAGCTCGACGCGCGCACCCGCGACGTCGACTCGCTGAAGGAGCAAGTCGCCGCCGTGCGCCGCGAGCTGGCCGCGCGCGCCGCCGACGCCGACACCTTGCGCGACGCGCTGGCTCGAAAGCACCAGCAGCTCACGGACACGACGGAAACGCGAGACCTGGCGAAGCGCGACGTCGAGATGCTGCGGCAACGGGTCGAGGGCCTGGACGACGAGATCCGCCACCGCGACAAGCGCGAGCGGGCGGGAGAGGCCGAGCGCGAACGGCTGGAGCATCAGCGCGATCAGGCGGCGAGAGAGGGCGAGCTCGAGCGCGAGCGCGCCGCGAGAGACGCAGGCACAGCACGAGAGGAGCGCGACGCGCTGCGCACGCGACTCAACGAAACCGCGGTTCAGCTGAGCGACACCCGGGCGTCGCTCGAGACCGTCACCGAAGAGCTCCGCGGCGCCCGGGCGCTGGCCGAGCACCGCGCCCTGGAGCGCGATCGGGCAAGCGACGCCACCCGCGCCCGCGACGAAGCCCTGGCGCGCGCGGACGAGGAACGCAAGCGGCTCGCCGCCGAGCTCGAGCGTGGCGAGGCCAGGATCGTCGAGAGCGAGCGCCGTCTCGACCATGCCCGCGAGCAGCTCGCGCGGCGCGATTCCGACGTCGTCGCGGCGAAGGCCGAAGCGGCCGAGGGCGGACGAGAAGTGTCGCGACTGGGTCAGGAGCTGCAGGTGCTCGCCCGTGCGCGTGACGAAGCGCTGGGGCGCGCGGAGGAAGAGCGCAAACGCCTGACCGCCGAGCTCGAGCGCAGCGACGCCGCCGGTTCCGAGACCGCGCGCCGCCTGGAGCACGCGCGCGAGCAGTTGAGCCAGCGCGAGCTCGACGTCGCGCGCGCGAAAGGTGCCTTGGCCGAGGCCGAGCGCGAGCGCGACCGGCTTCTTCAGGAGATCCAGGCGGCGACGCGCGCCCGAGACGCGCTCGAAGCCCGTGCTCATCAGCTCGAGCAACGCCTCGACGCCCGAGGCGCCGAGGTGGAGGAGCTCGCGCGCCAGGTCGCGACGCAGCGCGGCGAGGTCGAAGCTCGCACCGCGGAGCTGGCCCGCAAGCACGCCGAGCTCGAGGCGGCGACCCGCGAGCGCGATCACGAGCGCAGCCAGCTCGCCGCTCGCGACGACGAGATCCGGCGCGGCAAGGACGTGCAGGCCGACCTCACGCGAGACCGCGACCGGCTGGCTCACGACGCTCAGGAGCTGCGCGACCGGCTCGAATCGACCCGCCGCGAGTTCCTGGAGGCGGCCGACCGCGAGGCCCGCCGGGCGCACGAAGCCCTGAGCGAAGCCGACGCGAGTCTCGCCGCGCTGCGCCGGGACAAGGACGAGCTCGATCGCGCGCGGATCGCCGCGGAGGTCGAGGTCGAGCGGCTGCGATCGAGTCCGGTGATGCGTTTCTGGCTCAGGATCGCGGGCCGCTCGGCTCCCACCAAGCCACCGTCGCGCGCGTCCTCCTGAGCGCCGTCCCGGCGCGCCAAAGGAATCTCCGCATGAGAAGGCTGCCTGCCGACCACACCATCCGCTTCGCGATCGTGGGCTCGGGGTACATCTCGCAAACCCACGTCGACTCGCTGCGCCGGGTGCCGGGCACCGTGATCTCGCGCTCGTGGTCGCGAAGCGCGGAACGCGCCCGCGCGTTCGCCGAGCACAACTCGATCCCGCGCTTCAGCACCTCCTGGGAGGAGATCGTCGCCGACCCCGAGGTCGACGCGGTATGCGTGAACACGCCCAACTACCTGCACGGCGCGGTGATCCTCGCCGCCGCCAGGGCTGGCAAGCACGTGATCTGCGAGAAACCCCTGACTCTCGACCTCGCCGAGGCGCGGCGCTGCATCGACGCCTGCCGGGAGGCCGGCGTGATCCTGGGCTACGCCGAGGAGCTCTGCTTCGTGCCCAAGTTCGGGCGCGCCAAGCAGCTTCTCGACCAGGGCGCCTTCGGCGACGTGTACATGGTGCGTCAGGCCGAGAAGCACGCCGGCCCGTATTCGCCGTGGTTCTTCACCCGCGAGGAGGCCGGCGGCGGCATCGTGATGGACATGGGCTGCCACGCGATCGAGTGCTGCCGCTGGCTGCTCGGCAAACCGCGTGTGGAGGCGGTCACGGCGCACATGGCCACGTACCTGCACGGCGCTGTCACCGAGCTCGAGGACCACATGCTGGCGATCCTCGAGCTCCAGGGCGGCAAGATCGCCGTGGTCGAGAGCTCGTGGGCGCTCAAGGGCGGCATGAGCTCGATCGTCGAGATCAACGGCACCGCGGGCGTTCTCAAGACCGACGTGACGCTGGGCAGCGGCATGCAGGTCTTCAGCGAGGTGGGCTACGACTCGCCGCCCGAGGAGCGCCGCGGCTGGACCTTCCCCATGTACGAGGAGCTCTGGCAGAACGGCTATCCGCAGGAGATGCAGCACTTCGCCGATTGCATGCGCAGCGGCGCCGCACCTTCGGAGTCCGGCGAGGATGGTCTCGCCGTGCTCGAGATCATGCTCGCCGCCTACGCGTCCGCGGGCGAGGGACGCCGGGTCACCTTGCCCTACTCGCCGCCATCCAACACGGAGTTTCCCGTCGACCTCTGGCTCAAGGGCCGCCGTCGATAGCGGAGCTCGGCTGTACCCACGCGCATGCAGCTCTACCTGGGCGTCGACGGCGGCGGCAGCAAGACGATCGCGTGCGTGGCCGACGTCGACGGCCGCGTGCTCGGCGTCGGCCGTGCCAGCGGCTCGAACTTCCAGGTGGTCGGCGAAGTCTGTACAGCGGATGCGGTCAACCACGCGGTTCAAGCGGCGCTACGCGGCGCGGGCGCGGCGCCATCGGACGTGGTTGCCGCGTGTTTCGGGCTGTGCGGCGCGGACCGCCCCAAGGATTTCGAGACCTGCCGCCGTCTCCTCTCGGGCGTGAGCCCGGAGGCCGGCTTCGATCTCAAGAACGACACCACCATCGCGCTGCGCGCCGGCACGGCGGACGGAGTCGGTATCGGACTGGTGGCGGGAACCGGCGCCAACCAGATCGGCGTGAATCGCCGAGGCGTGCTCCACAAGGTCGGCGGCCTCGCGCGGGTGCTCGGCGACTCGGGCGGAGCTCTCGACATCGCCGAGCAGGCGGTCGCGGCCGCGATGCGCGGGCACGACGGGCGTGGCACTCCCACGGTGCTCCACGACCGCATCGTGGCGTTTCTGGGTCTCGAGCGGCTCGAGGACTTGATCGAGTTCTATTTCAGCGGATTTCACCGCCCGTTCGACGTCGCATTGCTGGCGCCGCTGGTGTTCGAGGCGTGCCGAGACGGGGATCCGGTCGCCACGCGGCTCGTGGCCGAGGCCGGCGAAGAAGCTGCCCGCTGCGCCAACGTCATCCTCCACCACCTGTTCGAGCGAGACGAGGCGGTTCCGATCGTGCTGGGCGGCAGCCTCTGGCAACGAGCCCGAAGCGACGTCATGCTCACCGCGCTGCGGGACGGCCTCGATCCCGCGTACCCGGGCATCGAGCTGCGCCGTCTCGACGTCGAGCCGGTGATCGGCGCGGTGCTGGGCGCCATGGACCGCCATGGCGGCCGACTCGCGTCGGCCGAGGTCCGTGCGCGGCTCGCCGCCACGTATGCCGCGCCGGCTCAGGAGGAATCGTGAAGATCGCGGTGATCGGCGGGGGATCGACCTACACCCCCGAGCTGCTCGACGGCCTCATCGACCGGCGCGCGGGACTTGGTCTCGACGAGGTTTGGCTCCACGACATCGACGAACCTCGCCTCGCCGACGTCACGGGGTTCTGTGACCGCATGGCGTCGCATCGCGGCGCTCCCGGCCTGGTGCGGTCCACGCTCGATCGCGACCAGGCGATCGCCGGCGCCGACTTCGTCATCAACCAGGTGCGGGTCGGCGGACAACAGGCTCGCCACGCGGACATCCGGCTGTGCCTCGAGTTCGATCTGATCGGCCAGGAGACCACCGGCATGGGCGGCTTCGCCAAAGCTCTGCGCACCATCCCGGTGACGCTCGACCTGTGCCGGGCCATCGAGCGCATCGCGCCGCGGGCCTGGCTGCTCAACTTCACCAACCCGAGCGGGCTGGTCACCGAGGCGATCCTCGATCACAGCTCGGTCAAGACGCTGGGCCTCTGCAACGTTCCGATGGACGCCAGGATGGCGCTCGCCGCGCACCTGGGTGTCGACGCGAGCCACATCGATCTCGACTACGTGGGGCTCAACCACCTCTCCTGGATTCGCCACGTGACGGTCGACGGGACCGACGTGACCGATCAGGTCCTCGACGCCCTGGTGGGGGGTGCGCCAGCCAACCTTCCCGACCTCATCGACCCGCCGTGGCTGGTCCGCGCGGTGGGCGGCTTTCCTCTCTACTACCTGCGTTTCTTCTATCACCGGGCCGAGATGCTCGCGGGGCTCAAGGCCGCGCCCAAGACTCGTGCCGAAGAGGTCATGGAGATCGAGGGCCGGTTGCTGGCGCTCTACCGCGATCCGACGCAGCACGAGAAGCCGGCGGCGCTCTCGGAGCGCGGCGGTGCTTACTACTCGGTGGTCGCCGTCGAGCTGATCGAGGCGATCCACCGAGATCTCGGCAGCGAGCAGATCGTGAACATCCGGAACGAAGGCGCCATTCCCAACGTGGCTCCCGGCTCGGTGGTCGAGATCCCGGCCAGGATCGGACGTGATCGCGCCGTACCGCGGCCGACGGCACCGCTCACGGCGGCGCAGCTGGGGCTGCTGCAAGCCGTCAAGAGCTACGAGCAGCTCACGATCCGCGCGGCGGTCGAGCAGAGCCGCGACGCCGCCATCGCCGCGATGCTGGTGCACCCGCTGGGCCCGGACGCCGATCGCGCCGCGCCGTTGCTCGATCGGATCGTCGCCAAGGACCGGCTCACGCTACGCTGAAGAGTTGCGCGCTCGGCGTGGCGGTGGCTTCCGTCGCGTTGGTGTGCTCGCGTCGATCTGGTAGAAACCGATGGTTACGCTCATGTCCGTCGCCTCGCTGCCATGCGTCGGCGTCCAAGCCCCGGCCTTCGCCGGAGAGAGAGGAACGATGAATCTTTCCAAGACTCCTCGACGAATCGCGGTGCGCGGCCAGATGGCCGCGGTGTGGGGCACGGCCGCGGTAGCGCTCTCGGCGCTGCTCGTCGGCGGCTCTGCAGCGGCCGACGACGCGACCGGCAAGCAGACCGTCAAGCTCGCGACGATCCTTCCCGACGGCGCCCCCGGAACCACCGAGCTCAAGGCCGCCGCCGATGCCATCAAGAAGGACAGCGGCGACAAGGTGGAGCTCAAGCTCTATCTGGGTGTCTCGGGCGACGAGAAGGACATCGTCAAGAAGCTCAAGATCGGCCAGCTGCAGGCGGCGCACCTGACCGGCCTGGGTCTGGCCGAGATCCTGCCCGAGATCCACGTGCTGGATCTGCCGTTCTTCTTCAGCAGCTACAACGAAGTCGACAACGTCTACGCGAACGTTTTTTCGTACTTCCAGGATGCGTTCCGCACCAAGGGCTTCGAGTTCCTGGGCTTCACCGAGACCGGGTTCGTATACCTCTACTCGAACCTCAAGATCGAAAACCTGGCCGATCTCCAGAAGGCCAAGATCTGGGCCGCCGAGGGCGACCCGCTGACGGCGGCGTTCGTCGGCGAGGCCAAGATGCAGGCGGTGCCGTTGGGCATTCCCGACGTGCTCCAGTCGCTCCAGACCGGCCTGATCGACACGGTCTACGGCCCGCCGTCGGGCATGATCGGGCTGCAGTGGTTCACCAAGGTCAAGTACGTGCAGACCGTGCCGTTCGTGCACGCGACCGGCGGAGTGGTGATGTCGAAGAAGGCCTACGACACGCTCGCGCCCGAGCTCCAGGCGAGCCTCAAGAAGACCATGACCGAGCAGACCAAGCTGATCACCGCTTCGCTGCGCAAGGTGAACGAGGATTCGAAGGCCGAGATCCAGAAGGCGGGCGTTCAGGATCTGCCCAAGCCGAGCCCGGAGTTCTGGCAGCAGTTCAAGGACATCGCGAACCGCGTGACCGAGAAAGAGGCGGGCCCGATCTATCCCAAGGAGCTGCTCGACAAGGTGCGGGCGCTGCGCGACGCCACCCCGAAGTAAGCCCGAACCGATTTCGGCCTGGCTTCAGCCGCCGGCGTGCACTCCCGAGCGGGCGCGCAGCGCGGCTTCGTAAAAAGCGGCGTGGGTCGCGATGACCACGCCGCTTTCTCGTGCCTTCTCGATCAGGTGACGGAGCAGCGTGAGATCGGGATCCGCCCGCAAGCTCCCCCAGTCGTGGCCGCAGTAGCTCCACACGCGGTTGCCCCGGGCGGTGGTCGCGATCTCCTCGTCGAGTAGCCGGGAGTAGCCCGCGAGATCGTTCCAGCCGTGGGGCTCTCTCCACAGCACGTCCTGCCATCCCTGGATGGGGACTTCCAGCATGTCGGGAAAGCCCTGCACGGCGTACCAGAACGGCTGCACCTCGAAGGGCACCGGCTGGTAGTCGTCGGCGTCCCGGCTGTAGGAGCGGACGAACCGGATCCCGAGTCCGTGTAGCTGCGCCAGCAGATCCGGGCGATCGCCGAGCCCGCGGTAGGCGCCGTAGGGTGCGGTCATCCCCAGATTCACGTGACCCAGCACCGAGCGCGCGGCACTCGCGGTGTGCATGAGCGACGCGGTCAGCGCCGCCGGTTCCGCCGCCGGGTAAAACCGCACGCCGTCGGGACCCCGCTCGAGCAGCGGCTTCAGCCGCTCATGGGTGTAGGTGTGGGTCTCGACGTCGAAGAGCGGGTCGCGATCGAGCGCCTGGAACGTCGGCGCTTGAGCCTCGAGCGTGAGCCCGGTCGGGAAGAACGTGGCCGGTGCGTGGAGCGCCCGGTGAAGCGCCGCGGCCTTGGCCAGGAACTCGACCGTCTCGTCGGGCCCCATCGCCTCGACGTCGTAGCCGATCAAGAGAATCCCGTGCGCCGCGCCGAGCAACGGCGACCTCGCGAGATCGATCGTGAAGCTGGCGGGATCGACCGTCACCGGCTCCGATGGAAAGGCCGGCAAGTGATGCACGCTCCCGTCGAGCCCACATCCTGCAGAGGCCGAGACGATCACCGCCCCGAATGTCGCGAGAGCTCGCCTGCGAACGTGACTCATGGCCGGGCCGGCGCATCGCTGGGCCCGAGCCTCGCGAGCGCGGGCGGGTCGCAGGCGAAGAGCCGCACCGCGCCGCGCTCGGTGTCGAGCCTGCATCCGGGGTCGGCGTTCAGACGCATGGTCCACGAAGCCAGGTCCTGCTGGCGCGCGAGTGGCCACGGCGGTCCGGCCTCGTCCACCAGGATCCAAGGCGCGAGACGCTCGGGAAAGAGCGCGACTCCCCGGCGCCGCGCCAGGTGCGCGCCGAGATGCGCCTGAGCGCTGACGGGCGCCCCCGCCGGCACGCGAGCCACGGCGGCGGCGCGATCGTCGCGCGCGGCGCCCCACCCGGCGCGGATCTGGGCAACCGGCGACCAGCCCGTGAACACGATCGCGCCCAAGAGCAGCAGCACCGCGGCGTATCGCTTGAGGTCGGGGATCGTCGGGTAGAACGCCAGCACCACCCTCAAGTCCTCGCGCTCCACGAGCTTCGCGATTCCCAGCACGGTGGCGCAGAAGAGCAGCGGCGTCACGGTTGCGGTGTAGTGGAAGGCGATCGAATGCTGATGCCGTGAGTCGCTGAGCCAGTCGAGCATCAGCGACGGAAGCGCCAGCGCGGCGTGCACCGGTGAAAGCAGCGGCAAGAAGGCCAGCGGAGCCAGCACCTCGCCGAGCAGCGCGAACCGGTCGAGGGACACGAGCGCCAGCCATCGCCCGGTTCGCAGCGAGCCCAGGCGGTCGAAGAACGGATAAGGACCGTGCCGGAAGGCGGGCACGATCACCAGCACCGCCGCGACGAACCACAGCACGGCGAAAGCGCTGAGCTCGAATCCGAGCCTTCGTCGACGCAAGACCAGCAGTACGTAGAGGCCGAGCGCCGCCGCCGGCGCGGCCACGGCCTCGTCGCATGCGAGAGCCAGCCCCCACGCCCAGACGCCGCGACGCCAGCGGCCCTCGCGAAACGACACGAATGCCTCGAGCAGGAGCGGCGTCGCGAGCGCCACCGGGTGGAAGTCGAAGCGCGCCACGTTGCGCAGCGGCAGATATGCGAGATACGCGACCACGAGCGCGGCGGTGAGGGGCGGATCGTCGAGCTCGCGCCGCGCCAGCCGAGCCAGCGGGAACGCCCCGGCGGCCAGCGCCGCGGCCTGGAGCACCAGCAAGGTCGGGGCGCGCGGGATCAGGGCATAGGGCAGAGCCACCGCGAGCAAGACCGGCGATACGTGCTCACCGAGGAAGGAGCGGCCGAGCACGTCGCTCCACAAGAATCGGCCGTGGACCGTGTTCCACACCACGTTCTCGAACAGCCCGAGATCGAACGTGCTCGAGCCGAAGGTCGCGTGGCGACACACCGACACGGCTCCCATGATCGCCACGAACCCACTGGCGGCCCAGGGCACGAATCGCGCCGATGTGAAGAGCGGCCGTTCGAGAACCTCGCCGAGCCGCACGAGCAGAGGCAGCTCCCGAAGCGGCGTCACCGGATCGGCGATGAGCCGGCCCGCCAGCGTGAGGACGAGGAGAACGCCCACCGACGTCAGCGCCGGTGAATTGCCCCGCGCCGCGCCGTGGGCCGGCGGCCACAGCCCGGTCACGACGATCGCCAGCCAGACCGAGACGACGATGGGCTGGGCCTGGTCGAGCCAGCGGGTCGCCTTGCGACGCGCGCGCAGGTTGCGCAAGCGCTCCGAGCCCGCGGCTTGCTCCTCGCCGCCCATCTCGCCACCCATGCCCGTCATCGCGCCGTCTCTTCGGCCACTTCCTCGAGCTCGGAGCGGGCGACGTAAACGCGGTTCTTGCCCAGCTCCTTGGCGCGCCGCACCGCACCCTCGGCTCGCGACACCAGGTGCTCCGGATCGAGCGTCGAGGCGCCCTGTGCTTCGGCGATCCCGATGCTCACGGTGAGCCGGATTTCCTGACTCGAGAATCCGAAGCTGGTTCCCTCGACGGTGCGGCGGATCGACTCCGCGAGGGTCTCGCTCTCCCGGCTCAGCCGCTCCGACCAGCGCCCGGCGGCCCGCAACGACTCGTCGCCGCTGGTGTGCGGCAGCAGGATCCCGAAGAGCTCACCGCCCAGCCGTCCCAGGTGATCGACCTCGCGGGTCGACCCGCGCACGGTGAGGGCCAGGTCGCGCAGCACCCGATTCCCGATCTCCTCGCCCCAGGTGCGATTGAGCTCCGAGAAGTCGTCGACGTCGATCACGGCGAGCGCCAGCTTCAGGTCGTACCGGCGCGCGCGGCGCACCTCCGAGGCCACGACCTCGAGAAAATGCTCGCGCCGCGCGAGCCCGGTGAGTGGATCGACGGTGCGCAACGTCGCGAGCTCGCGCTCGCGCCCTTCCAGACGCCGCAGCAGCCGCCCGAACCGTTGCGCGCGCCGCAGCTGGGTCTCGATGGCCGCGACGGCCGGGGGATCCCCGTCGACCACCACGGCACCCAAGTGCTCGATCGCCGCGCTCGACGCCGATCCCTCACCCGGGTCGAGCAGCACAGCCGGCACCTCGCGCAGCGAGAGCTGGTTGGCCGTGGCGCGCACCACCTCGGACGGAGTGCGCCCCGGCCCCACTTCGAGGACCAGCACCTCCGCCTGGGTCCTGTCCCAGGCGGCCGCGAGCGGCTCGTCGGCCGACGGCTCCGAAACCGCGAGCCCCGCCGCGACGGCGGCTGCGTCGAGCGCGTCCCGGAGGGAGGGGCGCGTCACCAGTGCCAGCGCCGATGGAGCCGCGCTGGTGCCGCTCGAGGCCTGTTCGAGATCCAGAATGCGCCGCGCCCCCACGTACTCCGTGGTGTCGTAGGAGCTGACGCGCGCCAGGCGCGCCACGCTGCGGCCCAGCCGCTCGGCCTGCTCGCGGATGATCTCGAGATCGCGGCGGCCCGGGTGGCTCGCGTCGAGCTTCCGCTCCAGGAGCACCGCGCGTCCTAGGATCCCGGTGAGCGGCTGATTCATCTCGTGAGCCGCCGCTCCGGCGAGCTCGATCACCGCCTCGCGCTTGCCGCCGGCGACCAGTCGCTCCTGCATGGCGCGCAGCTCGTCGCGCAGCACCTTGGTCTTCAAGTGAGAGCGGACTCGGGCGTCGAGCTCCTCGGGCTCGAACGGCTTGGTGACGTAGTCGTTGGCGCCGGCGCGCAGCGCTTCGATCTTGATCGCGCTGTCGGCCTGTGACGTCACCACGAGGATCGCCACCTCGTCGAGGCTCGCGTCGCGGCGAACCTCGCGGCACACCTTGAGGCCGTCGAGGTGAGGCAGGACCAGGTCGAGGAGCACCACGTCGGGTGGATCGCGGTGGATGGCGGCGAGCGCCGCGATACCGTCCGCGGCGGTGCTCACGACATATCCCCCGGCCTCGAACTGACGCCGGAGCGCCGCCAAGACCAGCGGATCGTCGTCCACCGCGAGAACGCGGTGCACTCCGGCTGGGCCCAGCGCGCCGCGCGGCGCCGCGGCTCTTGGTTGCGTCATCCCTCGAGCCGCCGCTGGCTCACAGACCGAAGGCCTGGACCTCCGGAAGTTCGATGCGGATTCCGAACACCCGCACCAGCACCAGGTAGATGGCGGCGAGCGCCACGATCAATCCGGCCAGCGACAGGAGGCCGATCGCCATGCTGCCGAGCAACAGCAGCAACGAGCCGAATGCCACCAGCGACGAGCCGCGCCCATCGAACGGCGGCACCGGGCGCACCAGCGCCCAGGTCTTGGAGCCCGCGTCGCTCGCGGCCGCCCCGAACAGACGCTCTCGCAGATCGTCGAGCCACTTGTTCGTCATGTCGTCTCCCCGCCGAAGCGCGCGCGTCCCGAAAGCTTGATTTACCACACGCGCGCCGCACGCCGGAATGCCGCCGCCGCGCGGGTGGTGTCGCAGTTTGCCGATCTCCGGCTCGGGCGCCGGCCGTTTGATGGCCGTGCTCGGGCACGGCTCGGCCGCGATCGAGACTCGATCGTTCGCTCGCCTCGCCTGCATTCGCCCGCGCGATGAGGGCTCACACCCAGCGAGTGCATCCGGTTGGCGCGGGCTCGAGCGCCCTCGCACAGCCACCGGACGTCCGTCGCCCGGGCCGGTCCAGGTGGGCAAAATTAGACAGTACCGCCGTGCGCCGGATCTCCGTTCGCCGGGAAGTCCCCGCTCTGGTAGCTTCCCGCGCGGCAGTTCGCTGGTGACCGCCGCGGAGGATGGCCGTGCTGCGCTCGTTCTTGTGGAACCTCCGCGTGCTGGTGGTGAACGCGTTCTTGCGCGTGACCCGCGGTGCGCGGCCGTACCGCTTCTTGCGGCTCGCGCTGCATGGCGCGCTCGAGGAGGATCCGGCGCGGCCCGGCTTGCGGCGGCTCTTGCGCGGCGCGCGGCCGTCGCTGGTCGAGCTGGTCGAGCTGCTGGATCTCGCCGCTCGCGACCGCCGGCTCGAAGGCGTCTTGCTCTCGATCGGTCCGCTCGACGCGGGCTGGGCGCAGATCGAGAGCCTGGTCGAAGCCCTGGCCGCGGTGCGGCGCAGCCGCAAGCGGGTGACGGCGTTTCTCGAGTCGGCGGGCGCCGCCGAGTACCTGCTCGCCGCCTGCGGCGCAGACGAGGTCGTGCTCCATCCCACCGGCACTCTCGACTGGGTGGGGCTCCGCGCGGAGGTGGCGCTGCTCGGCCCCGCTCTCGAGCGACTCGGCGTTTCCGTCGATCTCGAGCCGATCGGCCGCTACAAGAGCGCGGTCGAGACCTTCACGCGCGCGTCGCTGAGCGACGACGCCAGGCAAGCACTCGTGGAGCTGGTCGACGACCTCTTCGAGCAGGCCTGCGACTCGATCGGCAAGGCGCGCAAGCTCTCGGCTACCCAAGTCGAGCAGCTCGTCGACCAGGGGCCGTTCCTCGCGAAGGAGGCCGTCGCTCACGGGCTCATCGACCGGCTGGCGTTCGAGGACGAGGTGGTCACGGGCCTCGCGGGCGGCGAGACTCCCAAGCAGCTCGCGAAGATCGTCAGCCCGCGCCGCTACGTGCGGCTGCGCCGGCGTCCCTTCCGGGCGATGCGGAACGGCTCGCCGGCGCGGATCGCGTGGATCCCGGTGCTGGGTGCGATCCGCTCGGGCGATTCGGGAGGAGGGCTG
>CAZYWA010000206.1:1205-12441 GCA_964650975.1 uncultured bacterium | reverse complement strand
CCAGGTATGCCGCTCATCCATGCGGCTGAATTTCTTTCGTCTACACCCTCTCAGAGACCGAGGCCCGTGCGCAGCTCCTCGGGATAGGGCCAGAAGAGCGCTTGCGTCGAGAGGTAGTGGGTTCGCTCGCGGGCCGTCCAGGAACGGATCGCGCCGCGCCCGCGAGTCAGAGCGGCGTCGTCGCGTCCGGCGCTCGCGAGCGCCTCGGACACGGCACGGCGTTCGTCGTCGGGAATGGCGTCGCGGAAGTACCCGAGCGCATGCATCCACGCGTTGGCCACGGACCCGGGCTCCGGAGGTCGCGCCAGGGCCACCCGGAACCGGGCCACGTAGCGATCCCACACGTCACCGAGCGGCTGGCGACCGGCGCTCGCCACCTGCGGGCCGAGCTCGCGCAATGCGGGCTCGTCGTGCGCCATGAGCAAGAGCTTGTGCTCGGCGTGAAAGCGCCCCAGAGCCGCCGCCGTTCCGTCATCACGAGCAGCCCGCAACCGGGCGAACGTGAAGAGCCGGGTGAGGAAGCGATCGCGCGCGGCCGGGTCCGCGAGCGCCACCTCGTCCGCCACGGAGGTTTCGCCGAGCCGCTCGATCACGGCCTCCGCGAAGAATCCGCGGCCGAATGCAGCGGGTTCGGCGTCCGCGGACGACGCGAACACCTTGACCCCCGCGATCCCGCAGGACGGCGACCGCGCCTTCAAGATGGCTCCGTCGAGCCGCTCCGCGCGGTCGAGGAACGATGCGCGGAAGGCGAGCATGTCGGGAGTCAGGTCGCGCGCGGTGCTCGGCTGGACGAGCGCCGCCCCGTCGTGACCAGAGCTTCCGTCGCGGCCGGCGACGATGCGGATCGGGTCACGTGGCACGCCGAGGCCGATGGAAACCTCGGGGCACACGGGGACCAGCTCGACGTGACGTTCGAGCGCCCGCACCAGCGGCTCGGCGATCACCTGACCGTCGTAGCGGCAAGCCTCGAGGTCCAGGCAGCGGCTCACGAGCAAGCGCGGCCGGACGGCAAGCGATGGACCGAGGACGCTCATCGAGGTCCCGAGGCATCGAAACGTGTTCGTGGTGGCCGTCCTGGTGGTGGCCGTGAAGCTCGGCGCCCCGGCGACGGCCGAGCCGCGCCTCGAAGTGTACGTGTTCGCCGCCTCGATCCCGCTCTCGATGGAAGTGACGACCCAGATCGGACGGCTGTCGCGCCAGGCGGGCGAAGCGCTCACTCCTTCGAAGTAGCGGAATCGCCGCCGATCAAGTCGCGCGCGATCGCCTCGATCGCCGCCGCGACTCGCGGCTCCTCGCCGATGGCGGACGCGATCGACACCTCGAGGCCGGGATGCCGCGCCTCGGCGGCGCGCGCCTGCGCCGGGATGTCCTGGTCGACGTGCCCGCCGCCGGCCATGAAAAGCGGCAGGATCGTGAGCCGCGCGATGCCGTCACGCACCGCCTCGGCGGCGACCTCGGCGAGACCGGGAGTCGCCGCCTCGAGATAGGCGAGCCGCACGCGATGGCTGCCGAGATCGCGCGTCAGCACTTCCGCCAGCCGCTCGAACGGCGCGCGCCAGCGGGGATCGCGGCTGCCGTGGGCCATGAGCACCACGCGGCTACCGTCATGCACGGCGTTTCGATCGGTGTCGGGCTTCACACCGCTCAGAATAGCGTCCCCTGGCGCGTTCCCTGGCTTCCGGCAGCGGGCGCGTGACGGGCGAGGTATTCCTTCACGCGCAGCTTGCGCGCGGTGTTCTGCGAGCTCATGTAGCGGATGGTGCCGAAGATCGGGCGCTCGGGAGCCCACGGCCGGTCGTAGCGCCCGAGCGTCCAGAAGATGCCCGAGTAGGAGTTGGGGTTGCGTCCGTCGAGGGCGTACTTGTTGTTGAGCTCGATCATCACGTCGAGCGCCACGCGCGGCGACGGCGACCACTCGAGGATCTTCTTGCCCCACAGCATGCGCAGGTAGTTGTGGATGCGGCCTTCGCGCACCAACTGCGTCTGCGCGGCGTTCCAGAGCGGATCGTGGGTGCGCGCCGCCTCGAAGTCGTCGAGATCGTAGAGATGCGCACGCGGGTCGGAGGCGTGCTCGTCGAGAGTCCGCCTCGCCCAGCCGGGCAGCGACTCGTAGCGGTCGTAGTCGGGCCGCTGCCAGCAGAAGTTGTAGCCGAGCTCGCGCCAGGTGATGAGCTGATCGAGGAATCCTTCCGCCGCGGCGCCGGTTCCCCACCAGCCTTCGCGGCCGCCGGTGGCGCGGTGCGCCAGCAGGTCGGGTGTCCAGCGCTGCGACTCCACGACCGCCGCGAAGACGTCGTGAGCCGAGAGATGTCCGAAGTGGAGAAACGGCGAGAGTCCGCTCGTGACTTCGGCCTCCGGCTGATTCCTGTCGGCGTACTCCGAGAGCCGGACGCTCACGAAGCGATCGAGCGCCTCCCGCGCGGCGCGGACGCCACCGCGTGAAGCGACGGCCGGCACGCCGTGGTCGATCGGCAGCCGGGAGAGCGCGTCCGTGCCACGGCTCAGCAGCTCGGGTGGCGCCGCCGGCCAGCGCTCGGTCACGTCGGAGGGCAGCTCACGCAACAACGGCAGCTCGAGCTTCGCCCACGGATCCGCGGACGGACGATCTCCCAGATGCTCCGGCAAATTCCGCTGCAAAAAGCGCCGGAACGAATACGCGGTGAGAAACACCTGCTCGGCGGCGCGCAGGGGCAGCAACCCGTTTCCGTCCACCAGCTCCATCTGGACCGTGAGCGACGCGGCGGCCGCGGCGACCATGCGCGGCAGCATGAAGCACGGGAAGTCGTCGGTGATCACCACGCACGCGGGCCGCGCGAGCGCCGCAAGCAGTCCCCTCCCTTCGTCGAGCGAGGTCTCGACGTACGGATGGTAGAGGACCGGCGCCTCGGCGATCGCACGCTGGTTGTCGGCCATTCCGTCGAGGATGAAGCGATGCAACCGGTCGCTCGCCCAGCGATGGCCGGCGCGCAGCGCCTCCAGGATCACCAGCGGCTTCCCCAGCTCGCGCGCCCACTCGATCGCGCGGTCGACGGCGAAGCTCGAGCCGGTGCGCCGGCTCGCGATCATCCAGTAGAGAACGTAAGCACCGTCGCGATGCGGCGGAGCGTCGTTGGCCGCGCGCACGCGCAGCGCCGGGACCCGGCTCACGGATGGATGATCACCGGCGTGCCCGGCGGCGCATGCTCGGCGAGGAACTCGATCTGCTCGTCGGCGACCGCGATGCACCCGTACGTCCAGTCGAGATTCGGCGAGTCACCTCGCCAGCGGTCGCCTTCGCCGTGGAAGCCCAGGTGTCCGCCGAGCGGCGTGGTCTGAGGCGGGAGGCGTCCGGCTTCGACCGCGTCGAGGATCGCCTCGTAGTCGCGCTCACTGATGGTGCCGTGCCCCAGGGCGCGCTCCGCGTCGGCGCGCGACGGATAGTCGATCGGGATGAAGAGGTGGAACTTGTTGCTGGGCGTGGCTTGGGCGGCCACGTGGTAGTACCCCTCGGGCGTACGGTTGTCGCTGCCCACGCGTTTGGGTCCGTCGTTCTCACGGCCGAGCCCCACGCTCAAGGCCAGACCACTGCCGTTGGTGCAACGCGCGATCATCGTGCGTCGCCCCTTCCAGATCTCGATGCGCTCGATGAGCGCGCACCAGAAATCGCTCGCCGGAGCGAGCCGCGAAGGCGAGCTCGCGGTCGGTTCCTCGACGGGTGTGACCTCGAGGTCGGTGGGACGGTCGTCCTGCGCGGGAGCCGGGGCGCGCACGAGGGCGAGAGGAGGCGTGGGAGCTGGCGCGGGAGCGGGATCGACCACGTACACGTCGGTGCACGCCGGCGCGATCGTCAGGACCGCCAGGGCCGCCAGCACGGCCACCGGGCCGAGAGCGCGGAAGCGGCGGAACATGCCTGGATTCATGGCACCTTCGAGCGAACGCCCGATTATAGTTGACGCTCCGCGTCCTGATCCGCACCTTGTGGGACATGACTCGGCGATCGAGATCCCGCCACCTCGCGGTGGCAGCGGCGGCGTGGCTTGCCGGTGCCCTTCCGCTCGGGGCCGCCGCAGAAGGGTTTGCGAGCGTGGGCACGCTGCGCCCGATCCTCGGGCAGCCGCAGAGCACCGTGGTCCAGCCCGACGACACGCTGGTCGACGTCGCGTACCGGTTTCGCCTCGGTTACAGCGCCGTCGAGGCGCTCAATCCGGGCGTCGACACCTGGATCCCCAAGCCGGGAACCCTGGTGCGCTTGCCCACCGTGACCGTGCTTCCCGAGACCGAGCCGGTGGGGCTGGTCATCAACATCCCCGAGATGCGGCTCTACGACTTCACGGTGAAGGGGCTGCCCGAGGTGTTCGCGATCGCGATCGGCGACGAGATCGACAACTCGCTGCTCGGCGAGTTCAAGGTCGGCACCAAGCGCACCAACCCGGTCTGGCACGTGCCGAAGTCGATCCGCGAGGAGAAACCCGAGCTTCCCGCGGAGGTGCCGCCCGGTCCCGACAACCCGCTCGGCGATCGTTGGATGACCGTCGGCAACACGAGCTACGGGATTCACGGCACCAACACGCCCTACTCCATCGGTCGGCTCGCGACCCACGGCTGCATCCGGCTCTACAACGACGAGATGCGGCGGCTCTTCGACCGCACCGCTTCCGGCACCAAGATCCGGCTCACCTACCAGACCGTGAAGCTGGGCCGGCGCGGTGATGGGCTCTTCGTCGAGGCCTATCCCGACGTCTACAACCGCGAGCCAGGACGGGTGGGCGAGGTGCTGCTCAAGCTGCGCGAGCTGGGGCTCGCGAGCTACGTGGACACCGAGCTGCTCCAGCAAGTGATCAAGGACGGAATCGGCTACCCGATCCAGGTGGGCACGATCCCCAAGGCCGTTCTCGATGCGGCCGAGTCCGCTCCGGCCGCTCCCGCGGCCCGCGACGACGTCCGCCCGACCCATCGCGGCGCCCCCAAGACCACGCCGGCCAGTCATCCGCACGCCCGTCAGGGCTGATTCCGCGACCCAGAACGAGCACACCCGCTCCAGGTTTCCCCGGAGCGGGTGTGAGGTCTCGCTCGCGCGCGGACGGACCGGCGCGAGACGGCGATCGGAGGAGCGACTTACTTGTGGACGCTCTTCTTGAAGACCGCCTTCGAGCTCGCCGACGCGTCCTCGGCCTTCGCAGCCGCGGCCTGCGCAGCGGCGGCAGCCTGGCTCGCCTGCTTCGACGCGTTGCTCGCGTCCATGGCGGCCTGGTCGACCTTCGACTGCATCGCACCGATCTTCGCGTCGAGCGCGTCGACCTTGGCCGACAGGTCGTCGACCTTCTTGCAGCAGCCACCGAGCGACATGACCAGCGGAACCGCCGCGCACATCATGATGATCTTACGCATGTATTCCTCCAGGGTTTTCTGTGGGATCGAGTCGCGCGAGCATAAATGACGCACTGCCGCCATGCAAGAGCAATTCGGGAGAAAATCCCGGGTCGCGTGCCGTTTTAGCGAACCACAGCGAGCGCCTCGGGGTGGGGCCCCATGAAGATCGCTTTTCATGGGGCGGGGGGCTGGAACACCCCCCCGCGAAACTCAACTTACCCGCTGGACAGCACTTCGAAAACGATTCCGGCCGCGACCAGCCGCTCGCGCAGCACGCTCCCCATGGCGACCGCGGTGGTGAGCACGCCAGCGGCGTTCGGGAGGCGGTCGCGGTCGAAGGCCAGACAGAGCGCCGACTCGGCCAGCATCTTGGAGGTTTCCCCGTATCCAGGGTCGCCGCCGCGGACCTCGGTGACCACCTGCCTGTCACCGGCCCGCCCCACGAAGCGCACGCGAAAGTGCGCCTTGGCGCGCTCCTCGGCGGTCGGCCCGGCGCCCGACGGACGCCATCGCTCCAGCATGCGGCGCGTGGGACCGAGCTGCGCCAGCGCCACCACGGCTCCGATCCCCACCACGCCGGCGACTACGGTGGCGAGCGATTTGACCTCGGCGTAGTGGCCGTAGCGGAAGTCGGGCCCGTACTCGGGCAGCGCGCGAGCGGAGCGGATCACGATCTGCGGATCGATGGTGGGCAACGGGCACGCCCACGCATGGCGCTCGCGATCGTAGCGAAGCCGCTGCGGCGCGGGCCGCGCGCGCCTCCCGCCCGCGGCGACGCGACGGCCGCGATGGGCCATGCGCCGCCGCAGGTACGGTCCCGCGTCCGCGAACGCACCGAGCGCCGAGGCCCAGGTACCTCCCGAGAAGTTACCGCCGCTCTTCACGAACCCCTCGATCATCATCGGCTGATCCGCCGGGAGCTGTTGCGCCGTCAGCTGCGCACCCAGATCGTGGGGAATGCTGTCGAAGCCACAGCAGTGCACGATCCTGGCGCCGCTCTGCCTGGCCTCGGCGTCGTAGCGCTCGAGCATGCGATCCACGAACTCGGGCTCGCCGGTGAGATCCACGTAGTCGGTGCCGGCGCGGGCGCAGGCCGCCACCAGCGGCTCACCGTGGCGAGCGTAAGGCCCCACCGTGGTGACGACGACTCGCGCCGAGCGCGCCATGGCCTCGATCGACGCGAGATCGTCTGCGCTCGCGGTCACCATCTCCACGCCCGTGGCGCTCGGCACCGCCGCGACCAGCGCGCGCTTCACATGGTCGAGCTTCGCCGCATTCCGCCCCGCGATCGCCCAGCGGAGCTTCGAGCCACCGTGCCGCGCCAGATAGTCGGCCGTGAGCTGCCCGGTGAAGCCGGTCGCTCCGAAAAGCACGATGTCGTAGGGGCGTTTCGCGTCCATTCGATCTTCCTTTCGGCTGCTCGAAAATTGCGCGGCCAAGCCTAGCTGGATTCTCGTCGCGCCTCTTGGGGTCGGTGACGGCCGTCGCGCGGGTTAAGATTCGGGCCGTGACGAACACATCCCGCTCAGGTGACGCACGCGTGGCGAAACGGCTCGCGAGTGTCCTCGCGCCGATCGTGCTGCTCGCCGGGTGCGGCGGCGGATCGAGTGGCGCCCCCGCCTACCCGCTCGACGACACGCTGCGCATCGACCAGATCCAGGCGAAGGGCACCCACAACAGCTACCACCACGAGCCAGCCCAGCCTCTACCCTCGCTGATTCCCGACTGGGCGTACTCGATGCCGACGCTCACCGATCAGCTCGAGCTCTACGGCGTGCGTCAGATCGAGCTCGACGTCCACTTCCAGCTCGCCCAGCAGCGCCTGGCCGTCTATCACCTGCCGCTTCTCGATCCGTTCACCGTGTGCTTCTGGTTCAGCGATTGCCTGAGCGAGATCAAGGCGTGGTCCGACGCGCACCCCGAGCACCACCCGATGATGATCCTGATCGAGCCCAAGGACGACATCGACCTGGTGAAGCTCGACACGCACATGCAGGAGCTCGATCGCGAGATCCGCGAGGTGTGGCCGGAGGAACGGATCATCACCCCCGATCGATTGCGGGGCGGCGCGGCCACGCTCGGTGAGGCGCTCGCGGCGCACGGCTGGCCCACCCTCGGCGAATCGCGCGGCCAGGTGCTGTTCGCGCTCGACGACCACTCGCAGCTCCGAGACGAATACGTCGCGGGCGATCCCACGCTGACGGGACGCGCGATCTTCGCGCTCTTCGACCCGACCGATCCCAACGCGGCCGTGCTCGACATCGACAACGCGGCCGGAGCCGAGGATCAGATCCGCGCGGCAGTCGCCGCGCACCTCTTGGTCCGCAGCATCGGCGACGGTGCCTCCTCCGTGGGCTCCGGCGACACCAGCGAGCGCGACGCGGCGCTCGCCGCCGGCTCCCACTTCATCTCGACCGACTTCCCGGCATCGGCCGGACCGGGGACCTACTCGTTCGACATTCCCGGCGGCACTCCGTCGCGCTGCAATCCGGTGTCGGCGCCGCCCGAGTGCACGCCCGAAGCGATCGAGAACTTGCGCTAGGTTTCTCGGGGGGCCGTTCCAGCCCCCCGGGCCGGGCGAGCAGTCGGTTCGAGGGTGACGGCAGAGGCATGCCTGGCCGGAAATCGCTCGAGCGTCCGCGCCTGGTGGCCGGAGGGCTGCGGTCCCTCGCAGCCGCGGCGTCCCTCTTGGTTCAGACGCTGCGGACCCGAGGGACCGCGTCCCTCCAAACAGCACCCGATCGGTTCGAAGGAAGCGCTCCGGGCAAGGATCCGATTTTGTCCACACCTTCTGCGAAGGGCCGGCCGCGGCCGATACACTCGGCGGCGTGGCGTTCACGTTTCCACTCGATCCGCGCGAGCTCTTCGCCGAGCGCTCGCGGCAATTCCGCGGCTGGGGAATCCCGGCCGCGATCATCGAGCGCTTGCGCGCTCGCGTGGACGACGCGTGGCGCGACGGCCCGGGCGGCTGGACCACCGAGTGGGTGCGCGAAGCCGAGAGCGCCGAGCGTGCCGGTCGGAGGCTGCTCGCGGCGGCTTGCTTCGGCGGGGCCAAGTTTCCGAGCCTGGTCACGGCATCGCGACGCGAGGCGTATCGCCGCCAGATCGGGTGTTATCTCGCCGCGGCGCACGACTTCTCGTGCCACTTCGAGCGCCGCGCCATCGACGTGACCTACCGCGGTGCGACGACCACTATCCAAACCCACCTGTTCTCGCCACGAAGCGAGGGCGTGGACGATGCCCCCGTCGTCATCCTGTCCGGCGGCGTCGACACCTGGAAGATCGAGCTGCACCGCATCGCGCTGCTCTTCACCCGGCTCGGCGGATTCCGCGTCGCGGCAATCGACATGCCGGGGACCGGAGAGTCGCCCGTTCCGCTCGCTCCCGACGCGGACGCGATTTATCGCGGCGTCATCGAGCAGCTTCGAAACGGCGACCGCGGCGGCCGGACGCGAGCGGCCGCGTTCGGCCTCAGCGCCGGCGGGCCGTGGGCCGCGAAGCTGGCGCTCACGGGCGCGGTCGATGCGGCGGTCGACCTCGGCGGACCCGTGGGCGCCGCGTCGCGCGACGGCGCCGCGCTGATGCGCATGCCGAACGGCATGCCGGGCATCGTCGCCAACGCGGTCGGCCTCGACACGCTACCGCCGCCGGCGGAAGCCGAAAGCCTGGTCGAGCTCTTCTCGCTGCGCGCGCAGGGCCTGCTCACCCCGCGGCCGACGCCGCCGATTCTCGCCGTGAACGGCACCGACGATGCCTACGTTCCCGCAGGCGACCTCGAGGTGTTCCGCGAGTTTCCGGACGCCACCGTGTGGGCCGTCCCCAGCGCCAGCCACTGTGCCGCAGAGCGAATCGTTCCGGTGCTGCTCGCCGCCACGCTCTGGCTACGCGTGCAGCTTCTCGGGCAACGAGCGATCGATCGCGCGACGCTCGCGCTCGTCACCCGCTGCTGGCTCCGTCCACGCTGATCGATACCGGTTCTGGGAGGGCGGCGGTCCCTCGCCGCCGCAGCGTCACGTCGCGATCGATTCGCCGCGGACGCGAGGGACCGCGTCCCTCCGATTGCTCCGCTCAGGCTTCGAGCCGCGTGCTCGCGCCGGCCGGCGGCAGGTTCTGCTCCGGCCGCGACATCCCGCGCTTGTAGGCGCCGTCCATGTTGTACGGCTGGCCCAGGATGCGGTTGATCGCCTGGCGGGTGCGCCACGAGAGGTAGCAGTTGGTGAAGCCGAGCGCCTGCTTGGGATCGAAGTAGGGGTTCTTGAGACCGCCGACCTTGACCAGCATCAAGAGCTGCTCGGCGACGCTCACTGGACAGCCCGACATCCGGAAGTGGTCCTGGTCGTCGCTCTTCCAGAACTTGGCCATCACCTTGGCCATCTTCACGTAGATGTCGTCGTGCTTGGCGGCGCGTGGGTCCTTGCCGGCGCGGTCCTTGTACTCGCTGGCGAGGTCGATGCGGGTGCTACCGGCGTTGCCGTGGTAGCTCGCGCAGTCACCGATGAAGATGACCTTCTCGCCCTGCTTGCGATCGATCTCGCCCTGGTACGCGCCGAACACGAGATGCACCTTCGGCATCTTGGCGTCGGTCTGGGTGTCGTAGAGGCGCAGGATCTCGATCGCCTCTTCGAGCGCACCCGGGCAGCCACCCCAGCAGTAGTCGTCGGTGGCGCTGGGCGGCGGACCGGCGTAAGCGCGGATGTTGGTGTTGGCGAAGTAGTCCTCGACGCGGATGAGCCCGGTCTTGAAGCCCTTCGCGCGGACTTGCGCGTCGGCAAGGCTCACGTCGCCGGTGACCTTGATCTGATCGAGCGACACCGGGCCGAAACCACGCTCGTGGGCCATGCGGATGTGATCGACGCTCAGCGGGTCGAGGCCGATGATGTGGCAGCACACCGCGTCGAACGCGACCTGGTTGTTGCCCATCACCACCAGCTTCAAGTCGAACGGGATGGGCGTGAGCATGCGCCCTTCGCCGGCGATGATGCCGTCGATCGCGATGAACTGCGGCTGGATGATGTACTGGAGGTCCGCGACCTTCGCGTTGAGCGCGTGGTCGTGGTCGATGAGCCGGTGCCGGTCGTCCTGGATGCCGATGTAGTTCTTCATGCTGAACGTCACGGTGGTCCAGGGATGCGCCTTGAACTTAGGGCAATTGACGAAGAAGTCGGCGGCGGCGACGGGCTCGGGCGTGAACAGCGAATCGCGCAGCCGGCCCGCGTGATAGAGCGGGATCTCGACTTGCGACACTTCGTCGAAATGGTAGGGCTTCACCCCGCCCACTCGCTCGAGCATCTCGTAATACCCTGCGTTCTTGAACGAGAAGCGGGTGGGGACCGTGATGCCGCAGCGCTCGCCGAGCGCAATTTCCGTCAGATTGGGCAGCGCCCGGTCCTTGAGCGCCAGCATCACGCCCTCGAGGAATTCGGGACGCGTGTACGCGTTCGGGAAATTGGGACCCGAGGCCACGCAGTTGGGCTTCACCAGGGTGCGCCCGAACGGCTGCAAGCCGAGCTCCGTGAGGCCGTCCCTCGCCAGCCCGCGGATGCGCTGCACGTCGTACTCGGGACAGGCCCGGATGATGACGGTCGGTTGCGATGCGGGAGTGGTAGTCATCGGTCACCTCATCGAGAGTACGAACGCCCTGCTCTCTCGGTTCGAGCAGCGTTTCCAGGCAATGCGAGCGGATCGTTGATAGTCTATGTGTGCAGGGCCCGGCGCGCACAGGGGTACGCGGGTATACGGAGGGCGCCAACTCGGCGACCTCGCCCGATCCGGGGTCGGCGAGTGCCTCGCCACCAGCGATCGCCCGCGCCGCCGTAAGGCGCCCGGCCGGCAAGTGGCTGACGCGATGGAGATTTCGGACCGATCGGCCTTCGGTGGCCGCGACCGG
>CAZYWA010000206.1:0-1105 GCA_964650975.1 uncultured bacterium | reverse complement strand
CGCGACCGGGCCACGCCCGCGGCCGAGCATCGCTTGCGCCTGGCATGCCGTTCGCTTTGGTCGAGCGCCATGCTCATCACCTACCCGCGATCGAAACCCGAGGCCCGGATGGTAGCCACCAAGGATCGCACCGAGGCCCTGGTCAAGACCGATTTTCACCTGCGGCTCGGCACCGATCCCAACATCCGCATCGCGCCGCTCGTCACCACCGCGCGAAAGGCGGCCATCACCGTCATTCACGGGGCGGGTCTCGGACGGACCGTAGCGCTCGACGGGAGCAGCGACTCCTACGTGATCGGCCGCGCGCCGGGCGCCGCGATCCACATCGCCGAGCCCACCGTCTCGCGCGAGCACGCGAGGCTCGAGCTCACCCGCATGCGCGGCGGAGGCCTGCAGGTGCGGGTGCGCGATCTGGGTGGGCGAAACGGAACCTACGTCAACGGCCATGCGGTGCGCGACGCGGTGCTCGAAGCCGGCGACAAGGTCCAGCTCGGCGACGTGATCTTGCGCTTCGACCTGCTCGACGACGTCGATCTCGAGTACCAGGAGACGATCGCCGAGAAGGTGAGCGAAGCGGACGTCGATCCGCAGACCCGGCTCTTCACCAAGCGCTTCTACATGCGCGACCTGCCGTCGCGCGTGGAGGAGTGGCTGGATCTGCGCCTCGGCTTCGCGCTGGTGGTGATCGACGTCGATCGCTTCAAGGAGATCAACGACCAGCTCGGCCACGACGCCGGAGACCGGGTGCTGGCCGAGGTGGGCCGCGTCATCCTGACCGAGCTGCGCCGCGCCGACATCGCGATCCGCTACGGCGGTGACGAGATGCTGCTCGCCCTCCCCGGCACCGACCTGCCCGAGGCGCGGGTGGTGGCGAGCCGGGTGCGAATCGCGATCCGGAGCGAGGCCGCCGCGGCGATCGGCTCGGCGATGCCGGTCAGCGCCTCGATCGGAGTTGCCGCGCATCGGCCGGGCGACAGCCTCGAGAAGGTCTTCGAGCGCGCCGATGGCGCCTTGCTGCGCGCCAAGGCCGCCGGCCGTGACCGCGTGCTCTGCGAAGGCGACGCGTGAGTTTCGGGGGGGGGGGGGGGGGGGGCCCCCCCCCCCC
>CAZYWA010000205.1:0-12442 GCA_964650975.1 uncultured bacterium | reverse complement strand
GACGGCGTGGCGCACATCACGTTCGACAACACCGACAATGAAATTCGCTACTGGTACGACGCGGGCGCTGGGTGGCTCGGTGACCAGCAGCCCCCCAGCCAGGTCACGCACGACCCGTCGCTCGGGGTCGATCTTTCGAATACGCTTCACATTTTTGGGCATGGCACGCCGCAGGGCGATGTCGGCGGCCACGGCGAAAACATGTACTTCTTCAGCAAGCCGAGCGGCGGGGCGTGGGGCTCGTGGACGCTTTACGCCAGTGGCAGCGTCGACAGCTCGGTATCGACGCGCTGGTCGCAGTTCTTCCATTTCCACCCCGAGAACATGGACATCCTTTACTGGGCGGACGCCTACCCCAACGTGCTCCTCGTGGGCGTGAACTGAACGCCCGCGAATCGCACGGGGCATCGAGGGTGCGATCGGTCGATCGTCGGCTGGCGGTTGTCACGTTCGGGTGTCTCGAAGTTCGCGGCGGCAGCGCTTCGGGACAGGATCCGCGAGCGGGGTATCACCGCCGACACCCATGACCTGACGTTGCGAAGCTACAACGGTCTAGTCTCGGGTCGCAGGTGCTCGTGCAACGTGCAACTGTACCGGGCGCCCTCACTTGACGCTCGGATGCCTCAATCCATCGGAGCCTCAGGAGAGCTTGCCGGATGAAACCCGATCACCCGATCGGTGCCGAGGCGACTTCCCCAATGGCTCCCGAGCCTTCGCCACCAGGGAACCGATACGCGAATGTTCGATGCTCGAAATCTTCGCCCTGCGACCTGCGCGCATCCCCAGAACCGCTCTTCCACACCGTGCGACACGATCGCGGCGACTGTGGCGATGCTCCCCCTACATTCGGGGGCCGGAGTAAAAAGGGCAGGCTCCATGCTGGGAGCCTGCCCGATGCGGACCTTACGATCCCCGCACACCGGTCGTCGCCGGAGCCGATTCAGTTGACCGCAAAATACCCCGGCCCGCCGAAGCTCACCACGCGGTCGGTGCCAGTGCTGGACTGGTGGATGTGCCAGAGTCCGTTCGCCTGGTCGTAGATGGCGATGTCCGACTTGCCGTCGCCATCGTAGTCCGCAGGTACCGGCGTGGACGTGGAATCCCCATACTGGAGCTTCGCGGTAATCCCGGTGGCCGAGCCCATGATGACCCACATACCCGTGCTGTTGCGGAAAAAGGCTCGGTCGGCTGTGCCATCGCCGTCGTAGTCTCTCGGGACGGGCGTGACGTTGGCGCCGCCGAAGTTGATCACCGTGTCGGTGTCGTTCGACGACAGGTGCGTGTACCAGTTTCTGTTGGAGGCGTGGTAGATGGCGATGTCCGACTTGCAGTCGCCGTCGTAGTCCGCAGGTACCGGTGTGGACGTGGAATCCCCATACGCGAGCTTCGTGATGTTCCCAGTGGCAGAGCCCGTGATGACCCACGTGCCCGTGTTGTTGCGGAAGAAGGCTCGGTCGGCCTTGCCATCGCCGTCGTAGTCGCTCGGGACGGGCGTGACGCTGGCGCCGCCGAAGTTGACCACCGTGTCGGCGTCGTTCGACGACAGGCGCGTATACCAGTTTCTGTTGGAGGCTTCGTAGGATGCGATGTCCGCCTTGCCGTCGCCGTCGTAGTCGGCCGCAACGGTGAAGGAGTTCGCGTCGCCGTATACGAGCGGCGTCGTCATGCCGTCCGAGGACCGCATCACGAACCAGGTGCCAGTCGTCGGCTGAAACAGCACCAGGTCGGACTTGCCGTCGCCGTCGAAGTCATCGAGCACTCGCCGACCGCAGGGACCATTGGACGGGGGAATCAGAATCGTATTGTGATCCAACGTAAGAGCGGTCTGCGCCAGTACTCTACCGTTCAATGACGCGCCCGTTCGCATGTGGACCGCCTTCTGCGCCAGGAGGTTTCCCTCGACGTGTGCAGTCGTAGCAATCTCTACACCGGCGCCACCGGCTACTTGCCAGAAGATGTTCTTGGGTGATGCGCCGCCAGTCAAGAACACGCTCGCGCCTGGTCCCATGGTGAGATCGCCTGCGATCTGGAATATCCAGACATCGTCTGGCGTCCCTGCGAGCGTTACGTTTGTCGTCACCAGGACGTCCGTGCTCCACTTGTACAAACCTGGAGCGAGCGTTCTCCCGCTGAGATCTCCCGTATACAGCTCGGTGAAGTCAGGCGAGGATCGTCCGGCAGCGTCCGTGTACGCAGTTTCCATGTTGCTGACCGCAGTGGTCAGGTTGGCCGGTGTCGGTGACGCGTAGTTGGCTGCGTAGACTTTTCCGACGACCTGGGTTGATCTCGAAAAGCTGCCCGAACTGTCGACCACCAGGGAAAATCCAGTTATTCCGGTGGCCGCAATTGGACTCACCCCGACGTTTCCTGTGATGGAGGTATTCGGGACATTCGAGACACCGGCCTTTGTCAAAACTGCAAACGTACTCGCCGTACCGAGGTCTACCGGTACACTCGGCGCCGCCGATACCGCTTGACCTTGCAAGACCAGCACACTTGCCAGTGTGGCCATGAACAACAAGTGAACCGTCTTCTCGAGTCGTCGACACGTTGAGTCCCGCATCCTACCCTCCTACGGAATTCGATTGAGTACCATGATCGAAAGATTCGTCTCCGGTGCAACCAGTGTGCCGAACAGGCCTGGCGGCCCATTCGTCGACGATAAGGGGATCGACGTACTCGCCGTTGAAGTTGAGTGTGCTGCTCTTTGAACGCGCGCGGTCGCTCTTGTGCGATCGGGAGCACAGCGCCTCGAACCTCACACTGCCGTGCTCGGCCAGGATCGAGGTGACGGGCTCTGGTATCGACGTGGACGCCGCCCAGCGACGAGCGGACGCGGGATGACAAGTTCCAATTCGTGACCGGTCGTTCGGGCTGGTTGAAGGAGCGAGGACGAACCGGTCGCTCCTGTCGGTGCCGGGTCAGAGTTACACACCAATTGAAGGGGGCGTTCCCAGCCGCGGCCAGGGTTGCCAGATGGGCCGCGAGCGCCCTACGAGCCGCGGGAATGTCGCGGTGTAGGTTGGCGTCAGCCGGAGAGCGAGGACCTGATCGGGATAACCCGCCGGCACCCGGATTGCTCCGACAATCGGCGAGAAAACAACGGATTCGGTCGTCTTGGCAGGCGTGGACGAGGAGTTGCGACGAAAGCATCGCCCCGGCCGCACCGGGCTCCGCCTCGCCGGTTGCGCACCTCGAAGTAGCTCGAAGCCGCGGCACGATCGGCAGGCGGACGACGGTCGAAGCGCGCTCCATGGATGGCGCCATCCCGTTCGCGCACGTCGATCCGGCCCGGAGCAGGTTGACGATGCAGAGCAAACACTTGTTGAGAGTCGGCTTCGGGCTCGCGGCGCTCCTGGTCGCCGCGGTCGGTGGCGTGGCCGTCTGGAGCACCGCCCGGGGGATCGAGACGCAGGCCGTCCAACAAGCGAACGGCGTTGCCGAAGTGCTGAGCTATCTCGTTCTCTCTCACGCCGATACGAATGGGTCGCTGATCGACCATCAAGCGGAGCTGCAGCGCCACGTGGAGGAGCTGCATGCCCTCAATCGCCGCGACATCGGGATCCTGGATGCCGATCAGCATCGTGTTGCGGATGTCCTGAGAAGCAACCTCGGCTCCGTGGAGGACAACGACTCGAACGACGAAGTGGGCCAAGCGATCGCGGACGGGAAGTCCCGTACTTTCGTGGAGGTCAGCGCCGAGCATCCCCAGGGAATCAAGCAGCTCGTGGTACCGCTTCAGCGCGCAGGCCGGAACATCGGGGCACTGATGCTGGAATACACGCCCTTCTACGAACAGGCGTGGCGCTCGGATCGGACGCGGATCGCGGCGGAGATCGGTGCGAGTGTCGTGGCCATGGTGCTGATCTCGATCCTCGGTGTGGTCGTGACCAAGCACGTGTCGCGAGAGCAAGATCGCGCGCGCGAGGCCCAGGCTCAGGCGGAGCAAGCGAACCGCTCGAAGAGCGAGTTTCTCGCCAACATGAGTCACGAGATCAGAACGCCCATGAACGGCATCATCGGCATGAGCGAATTGCTGGCGGATACCGAGCTGACCTTCGACCAACGCGAATGCGTGGAGGTGGTGACCAGCTCCGCCGATTCGCTGCTCGGCCTCCTCAACGACATCCTCGATTTCTCCAAGATCGAGGCGCGGAAGCTCGAGCTCGACCCGATTCCGTTCGATCTGAACCGCTGCTTGGACGACGCGATCCGGTCCCTCGCCCCTCGCGCGCACAAGAAGGGACTGGAGCTCGCGTACCAGGTTTCGTCCGAGGTCCCCGCGGTGGTGGTGGGCGACGCCGGTCGGCTACGCCAGATCCTCATCAATCTCCTCGGTAACGCCATCAAGTTCACCGAGCGAGGTGAGGTCGCCTTCAGCGTGGAGCAGGTCGGTCTCGAGGATGGGCGACACACGTTGCGTTTCACGATCACCGACACGGGGATCGGCATCCCGACCGAGAAGCAAGCCACGATCTTCGACGCGTTCATACAGGCCGATGCGTCGATGACGCGGCGGTTCGGAGGAAGCGGGCTCGGGCTCGCGATCTCGTCTCAGCTCGTGGCGCTGATGGGCGGCCAGATCTCGATCGAGAGCGAGGAAGGCAAGGGAACCAGCTTTCACGTCACGCTGTCGTTCGAAGCGAGCGCGTTGCCACCCGGAGAGTCGCCGGAGCGTGAGCTCTCGGGTCTCGCGGGGCTGTCCGTACTGGTCGTGGACGACAATGCGACGAACCGACGGATTCTGGAGCGGATCCTGACCCAGTGGGGCATGGAGCCGACCTTGGCGGAGGGCGGCGCCGAGGCGCTCGCGGCGCTGGCCACGGCTCAGCACGAGGGCCGACCGTTCCCACTGGTGCTGCTCGACTACCAGATGCCGGACATGGACGGGTTCGATCTAGCGGAGCGCATCAAGCAGCTTCCCGAGATGGCGACTCCGACCATCATGATGCTCTCATCGGTGGGTCAGCGCGGCGATGCCCTGCGGTGCAAGAAGCTGGGGGTGGCCGCCTACCTCACCAAGCCGGTGCGGCAGGCGGTTCTGCTGGATGCGATACGCACGGTCCTGGCGATGACCGAGCGCCCGGAGGCCGTTCCCACGCTGGTCACGCGATACTCGCTGCGCGATGCGGCGCACAAGCTGCGAGTGCTGCTCGCCGAGGACAACCCGGTGAATCAGCTCGTCGCCATCCGGCTTCTCGAACGGCGCGGCCATTCCGTGGTGGTCGCGACGAATGGTCGCGAGGCGATCACGGCGTTGGCGCACCAACCGTTCGACGTGATCTTGATGGATGTCCAGATGCCGGTGATGGATGGCCTGGCCGCGACGGCGGAGATCCGGTCGGTGGAGCGCTCGACCGGAGCACACGTCGCGATCGTTGGGCTGACTGCGCACGCCATGGCGGAGGACCGGGAGCGGTGTGCAGACGCTGGGATGGACGCGTACTTGACGAAGCCCTTCAACGCCGCGGCGTTGTTCGAAACGCTCGACAAAGTGGTGGCGGTCCCGATCGCTTCGTGAGGTCGACGCCGCGAAGATCGACCTGCCCTTCAGCCAACCAGGGCCTGGGAATCGGCGTTACCGGTGATCACCGGCTCATCGCGGTCAAAAATCAGGATCCGGGTGATGCGTTTCTCTTCCTGCTGTGGACGCGCGACGCCGATCCCAACTGCGTCCCACCCAGAGAGAGGGGTCCGTCAAGTCTGCGGCTCGAGCGCGATCGTGGGGATCGTGCTCGCCGAGCCGCTAGCGACACGTCCAGCGAGCTCGGCCACCTGACCGCCGATCACCATGTCGGCGAGGCAGCCGACCACGCGCGAGTCCCACCACTGGCGTTGCGATTCCTCGCGCAGGATGCGCAGCGCGGCCTCGGGGGGCGACGGTTCACGGTAGGGACGGCGGGTACTGATCGCGTCGTAGATGTCGACCACCGTCACCACGCGCACCTCGAGCGAGATCTCGTCGCCTCGCAAACCATCGGGATAGCCGGAGCCGTCGAGGCGCTCATGATGGTGCCTCATGATCGGCACGGCTCGCTCCATCGTGCGCATGGGCATGCAGAGATCGGCGCCGATTCCCGCGTGGGTCTCCATGACGCGGCGCTCCGCCTCGGTGAGCTTCATCGGCTTGCGCAGCACCTCGTCCGGTACTGCGACCTTGCCGAGATCGTGAAGCACGCCGCCCATGCGGACCGCTTCGAGGCGCTCTTCATCGAGCCCCAGCGCCGCTCCCACGAGCCGCGCATAGGCGCCGACACGCTGGCAATGCTCGCCGGTGTAGCCGTCCCGGCGCTCGACTACGCTGGCGAGGCTTTCCAGCACCCCCGAAGCGTGCTCGAGCTCGTCGGTGAAGCGCTTGAGCGACACCAGCGATCGGACGCGGGTGGTCAGCTCGGTCAGGTTGATCGGCTTGTTGAGAAAGTCGTCCACCCCGAGGTCGACCGCCTTGAGCTTGTCGGCGAGAGTGTCGAGTGTCGTGATGATCACGATCGGCACCAGCCGCGTCGCAGGATCGCTCTTGAGCGCGCGCGTCACGCCGAAGCCGTCGAGCTCCGGCATGATTGCGTCGAGCAGGATCAGATCCGGCTTCTGGGCGCTCACCGCGGCGAGCGCTCGCTTGCCGTCCTCGGCCTCGGTGACGTCGTAGCCTTCGAGCGTGAGGACGCGCCGCAACAGATCGCGATTGGACGCCTGATCGTCGACGACTAGGATGCGAGCGCGGCGCATGGGAATCCCGGCGAACCTGGGTGTCGAGCGAAGCTCAGCGACCAGCCGCGAGAGCCACGATCACGCGGACGCGCGCGGTGCTCTCGATGAATGGGCTGAACAGATCCGCAATTCTCGGGCCGGCGGAAAAGAGCTTACCAGAGCAGAATCCCGATCACCAGAAGCGAGAAGAAAGACGGCTAAATTTTGCGGAAGCAACATGGGGCCGACTCCCTGTCAGTCCGGCGGCGCAACGTGCTTGCGAGTCCATTTAGAGCCGTCGGTGTGGTCGGTGCTCGTGCCAATAGCCCGAGCGCAGAACAGGATCCTCGATTCCTGCTCGCGCATGAACCCCTCAAAGCAGGCGGGAAAGCTTCATGGCCATCCTTTGCGCCCTCGGGGGCGCGCTCGGTGTGTAGCTTCCATGCACCGGTCTGTAACTCTTACCAGGTGCTGGAGCCATGTGGGCAGAGGCACGGAACCCAGCTGGGCGATATGAGCCCACCAGATTGCGGCCTGATCCGATCTTGGTCCATCGGCACGGCGCTTGCGGTAGTCGGCCAAAATCCGTCCAGCCACCCGGCCCTGAAAGCGAGGCGTGTGCGCTGTCCCGGTTGAAGTTGAGGACGATCTCAGGGCTCTGGGACGAGCGCGCGATCGGGTCTGGCGAACGTGATGAAGACAGTCGAGAAAGCCACGCGCCGCGAGGAAAACGGGCTGAGGAGGCGCGCCCGGGGCGCGCTCGGCTACTCGATCGAAATCATTGCCGCCGGTTGGAGTCCACCGCCGCGAGAGCTTCCCGAAAACCGAGGCGACGGAGCGTTCGAGTGTAGGGGATCGCGAGGTCCACGCAGGGTGGTCCGGCGACGCCGACCGATGGAGTCCGCTTGGACGGAACATGCGCAAGATTTCGCAGTGGTGGATGTCACGCCCACCGGTCGGGGCGGGGCAGAGCGCAAGAGCAGGGCGCGAAGGTACGGAAGATCCAGTCCGGCAGAAAGTGGCGGGTTTTGTGATCTTCCGTTAGCTGGCCGGCGACCCCCTCGCCGGCGGGCTGGTTGCTTCCGGCGCCGCCCGCTGCGATCGACTGGCGTGGCGCAGAGGCGCTCGAGCGCCACCCATGCCCCAAAGCGAACACGAGGCGGGCAACTACCGCGCTGGATCAGCGGCCGGCACCGGCGGCGCGCGGAGTCCATGCCAGGGGATGCGATACATGCCACCTTCTGACTCTTATGTGGTGGGGATCGTCAACCATCAGTCCTACGAGGACTTGGCCCGCTGCATTCTCAGCCTAGAGCGACAATCGATCCCACCACTCTGGATCACGGTGGCGGATCATGAGCCAGACGCAGCGCGCGCACGGCCAATCCAGGCACGCTTCCCGAAAGTTCGTTGGCTTTGCGGTCCGAATTCAGGCTTCGGTGCCGGCGCCAATCTCATCTTCGCGAAAGCGCGCGCCGACGAGCGTGTGCCGACCGCGGCGTTGATTCTGAATCCAGACATCGAGCTGGCCCCGCAGTTCGCGGAGCAGATTCTCGCGGAGATGAGGCATCGTCCGGAAGTTGCAATTGCCTCCGGAAAGCTCTTGCGGCCGGGAGGCACGCACTTCGACAGCGCGGGAATTGTCCTGCCGCGTCACCGCCGACCGCGCGACCGGGGGAGCCGAAGGATCGATCGAGGGCAGTACGACCGGATCGAGCGAGTCTTTGCTGTGTGCGGCGCTGCGATGATGATTCGTCGCACCGCGCTGGATGCGTTGGCCGTCGACGGGGAAGTTTTCGACGAATCGTTCTTTCTCTATCGCGAAGATACGGATTTGTGTTGGCGCGCCGGCATCCTGGGCTTCACGGTGTTGTACGTCCCAACCGCAAGGGCAATCCATGGTCGCCGCTGGCGGCGCGAGAGCCACCGCTCCCGGCTTTCCGTTCCGGTGTCCGTTCGGAGACACTCCGTCAAAAATCACTACCTTCAACTACTCAAAAACGAACGAATCGCTTCCCTGGTCTATCATCTCCCGTTCATCCTTGGGTTCGAGCTGCTGTGCTTGAGCTACTCGCTCGTGATCGATCGCCGCGTTTTGAGTGGCTATCTTGCCGCGTGGCGCCTTCGGCACGCGGCATTCGCGAAGCGGAGCGCGATTTTTGCCCGGGCGGCGGATCGGAGCCGCGTTGTTTCCTCGGTGCAGGGTCGGCAAGCCGTAGGGGGCGGGGCGTTGCGCCAGCAGGGTGACCGTGTCGGCTGGCTCAGAGACGCATGAGACGGTTCTCGGGTAGCCGGCGGTGTTTCAGTTTCCTCGAGCTTTCGGGATTCGTGATTTCGGATGCGTCCCGTCGACATCCGTGTGCGAAGTTGCGGCACGGCGTGTAACCGCTCAGAACCATCAGGGCCACGGACGAGGCCAGCTCTGATTCTGGCCGCAAGGGGCCGACGACGCCGGACGGCGTACGGCGCTCGTGCGCTCACTCGCCGTTCGCGACTCAGCTCGGCGGCACGACGGTGCCGTCCGTACCCGGGCGGACCAACCAGGTTTGAGTGCCCGGCGTGTACGGCTGGGGCGGGTAGCCGCACACAACGAACCAGCCATCGAGCGTCGTACCGAGGTGCACCGATCCCGGATCGCCGGTCCAGTCGATGAACCACTGCCGCTGGAGCGAGGCATCTACCTTGATGACCGTGAACGGGTGCGACACAGCTCCATCGTAAAGGGCAGCCAGCACCACGTACCCCCCGTCCGAGGTGGCGAGCACCGTGTACGGCGACCAGCCGCTGTAGAGGGGCATGGAGCTCAGCGGCCAACTCGAGGTCGCGAGCTGGCCGCCCGTCGACGAGTAGCGCGTGAAGCTCGCCCGGTTTGTGTTCCCGAGTTCTGGCCGCGACGTTCGCACCTGTACGACCGATCCGTCGCTCGCGACCGCGATCGGCCCGCCAATCGTGCGCCAATCGTCGGTGGAGGGCGCATCCCAGAGCACGGCGCCGGCGTTCGAAAGCTTGTACAGATGGCCGATCGCCTTCGTGCCCATCATGTTGGGGACGTCTTCATAGCCGGACACGAAGACCCCGCCGTCGGGCGAGGAGCGAATCGCCGCGGGCTCGGCGTTGCTGCCTACCGGTCCGATGAAGACGTTCCACGCGAGCGCGCCGCTCGACGCATATCGCAGGACCTCGATGTGCCCGGCGCCCGCGCCCGCGGACGGATTCTTTGCGGCCACCACGAAGCCGCCATCAGACGTCGCATCGAGGTCCATCGCCTCGTCGTCGCCGGTCCCGCCGAACGTATCGGCCCGCACGACGTTGCCCTCGTAGTCGAGCTCGACGACCCAGACATCGAAGTCGCCCGCGCCTGAGGAGTTCGTCGCGCCGGTGAAAACGTATCCGTCGCTGCGCTCCACGAGCTCATAGGCGTAATCGAGGCCGGGCCCTCCGAACGTGTGGGTCCACGCCGTCTGGCCATCGCCGGTGATCTTGAGGACGAACGCCTCGTTCGCCACTCCCGTGGCGCTGTAATAGCCCCACACGAGGAAGCCGCCGTCCGACACCTGGCGCGTTCCGAAGATGGATGGCGTCGCGGGAAGATCGCTGAGCACGTGCTCCCAGACGCTGACACCCGATGCGTCCGTGCGGCGCGCGAGTAAGTATCGAGGGGTGGAAGCCGTCCAGCCGGCGAGGAAGTAGCCGCCGTCGTTGACCGGTGCGATCCACGCCGTCCCCACGTCGTCGGACGATTCCGTTCCGACTCCCCCCGACGAGGTGTCGGGGTTCTCGTAGACCTGCGTGAACGGCTCAAACACGATCACGCAGGCGGCGAGCAGCGCGACGACCGATACGGCGATGAAACGGAGCGCGACCCTCATTGGCAACATTGACTTGGTCCACTGGTCGGCGAAGGCAGGCGCTGAGGAGGGGATGCCGGACGATAGCGACCGCCACGCCGGGGCGCAACCACGCGAGACTCGTGCGGGGCCGCGCCCCTCAGCGAGCGCTGCGGGCGACAATGCCAGGGTCGGGGTCCGGGCTCCCGGACCACACGACCGTCCGTGTGCCTGCGTCGCGAACCGCCGCGAGGGTCGACCCGTCCCCATCGCCGAGATACTCGGCAGGCTGCCAGCCGGCCCCCACACGATACCGGCTGGCCCAGATCGTCGTTCTCCCACGCATCTCGTTCCACGTCACCAGGAATTCGCCCTGGGCGCCAGGGGCGATGCCGAGCGGAAAGCCGCCGAGTGCCTGCGTGTCGGCGTGTCGCGCCACGGGTGACCACCCGCCGTCGCGGCTCGACTCGGCGGCCACCGGGGCGAAATCATCGATCCACGTGACGACCGCGTGTCCGTCGCCGTCGACCGCCGCGAGCGGTTGAACTCCGTAGTCGGCGACGGCGAGCGTAACGACGGTCCCCTGGGGGCGGCCGTCGCGAAAGCGCTGGACGCGGATCGGCGCGGTCGGCTCGGCATACGCCTGCCACACGAATACCGCGTCCCCCACTCCATTTCCGGAGAGGCTGGAAGCGGTGGTGATCTCTCGCTGATCGTCGAGTGGGCCCAGGTCCTCCCAGGATCCACCTGCCGCACTCCGAATGGCGCGACGCTGGAAATCTGGGCTAGCGACCGCCAGGGCGGTGCCTTGGTCGTCGATCACCGTCGCTACGCGCGTTCCGCCAGACGAGGCATCCGTTACTGTTCCGGGAAGGATCGCAGCGGCGCCCCACCCTGTGGCCGGGTCGAAGCGCCGCGCCACGAGCGCGTACTGTCCAAGTGCCTGCTGCTGCCACAAGACCATCGCTGCGCCGTGCCCGTTCCCCGCGGTGCTCAACAGGCTTGGGAACCCCACTCCCGGATCGAGTCGGGTCGGAGTCGATTCCCACCCGCGCGTCGGGTCGAAGCGTGTCTCCATCACGCCTCCGTCGGTGCCCGTCCAAGCCGCCAAGGCGGAGCCTTCGCCGGTGGAGGTCAGGTACACGTACGGCTGGCTGATTCCAGCGAATGCCGACCCTGTCGCAACAGCCTGCCACGTTCCGGAGCGGCTGCGCCGCGCCGTTTCCACGCTCAAGCTGCTGCCGGTTCCGTAGCCCGACCACAGGGCGAGTGCGCTGCCATCTGGTTCGCCGGTCGCCGTGAGCCATTCGATGGCGTTCGCATCCGCGTCCGAGGCTACGCGCTCGACACCTCCGAAGCTCGTGGCGGGCGGCAGCATCTCGGGCGCCGGTGGTGGTCCCAGCTCGCCCGCCGCGTCCAGTTTCGCGAGCCAAACATCGTTGTTCCCGCGGCCGTAGGTCTGCGTCGCTCCCGCCACCCAGAATCCGCCGTCGAGCGAGCGAGCGAAGGCATTCGCCGTTTCCGGCAGAGCGAACGAGGCCACCACCTGATCCTCTGGCGACAGCCGCACGATCGCGGCGCCAGCGAGCCCGTCGACGTTGCCAGCTGGCCCGGGGAGCAGCGCACCGAACGGCCCCGCTGGGGCGGTGCCGGTCACATAGCTGCGGCCAGTCTCGGTGCCGTGACCGTCGACCTCGACGAGCAGCGGCCAGGTGGTGCCGTCGCGGTCGAACCATTCCGTCGCATAGCCAGCCACGAGCAGGTTGTCCTCCGCGCGAAAATAGACGGACTGAGCAGACTCCGCTCGCCGGATTTCCGGCGGCGGCACGAGCGCCTCCGACCAGAGCACGTCTCCGCTGGCCGACACGCGAGCGACGAACACGTCGCCTTCGTTGTTGGTCACATCGCCGCTGCCGAAGTTCGTGATC
>CAZYWA010000204.1:0-12619 GCA_964650975.1 uncultured bacterium | reverse complement strand
TCTCTAGTGACTTCGCGTCCTGAGTGGACACGAGTGGACGGGAGCGAGGGACCGCCGCCCTCCGTCGGACCCGCTCAGTCAGCCCCGAACCGACTGTTCACGTGGATCTCATGCGGACGCCGAGAGGCGCCCGGCGAGCGTAGCGAGCCGGCTCAATCCAGCGCGACGCCGAGGGCGCGGCCGAGGGCGAATGTGACGGTGGCGGCGAGCAGGCCGAGCAAGAGCTGTCGGCCGCCCGAGCGCCACACGGGTTTACCGGTGAAAACCGTGATCGCGGCGCCCACGCCGAAGAGCGCGGCGCTCGAGACCGCGACCGACGCCGCCACCGCCGCGCGGCCCGTGAGGAACACGAACGGCGCCACCGGAAACGTCGCGCCGAACGCGTAGAGCAGAAACGAGGTGAGCGCCGCGGTGCGGGCCGATCCACTCAGCTCGTTCGGATCGAGGCCCAGCTCTTCCCGCGTGAGCACGTCGAGGGCGTGCTTGGGATCCGCGACCAGCCGCTGCGAGAGCTGCTTCGCCTCGTCGACCGGTAGGCCTTTCGCCTCGTAAATCAGCTGCAGCTCCTCGCGCTCTTCCTCGGGCGCCGCGGCCAGCTCGTCGCGCTCGATGCTCATCTCGCGCTCCGCCAGCTCGCGCGTGCTCGTGACGGACACCCATTCGCCGAGCGCCATCGAGCAAGCTCCCGCGAGCAAGCCCGCCATTCCGGTGAGCAGGATGATGTGTCCGTCGGGCGAGGCGCCGGCGACGCCCATCACCAGCGACAGGTTGGAGCAGAGACCGTCGTTGGCTCCCAGCACGGCGGCGCGCAGTGCGTTCCCCGAGGCGTTGCGGTGGCGGCCTTCGATGCGCGCCACTTCTCCGCCCGGCGCGCCTTGCGGGCCGATGAGCAGCGACTCGAGCACCCGAGCGTGGGTCCGCTCCTGCGCGGTCATGCGCGTGCCCTGGGTCTCGGGATGGGCGAGATATGCATTCCGGTCCGCGTACTCGCGGGTGGCCACCGTGGGGAGCACGAGCTGCGCGCCGAAGCGTCGAGCGACCCACGAGAGCACGCGCGCGCGCCAGCTCGGGTGCGGCGTGCCCGGCGCGGCACCGCGCTGCGTGAGCTGCCCGGCCCAGAACGCGGCGTGCTTCTCCTCCATCGCGGCGAGCTCGCGGTAGACGCGTGCCACGGCCTCGTCGGCCTCGCCCTCGGCCATCGCGCGGTACTGCGCGGCCGAGTCGATCTCGTCCTGCCACATCGCGTGAAAGCGCTTGACGTCGTCGGCGGCCATGACGCGGAAGCGTACATCGAGCTGCCCTCGCTTCGCGCGGGGGCGGTACTGATTCGACGGGTGTCATTCCGCGCGGGTGAGCTCGATCCGTACACCGTGGAGCTCGACGGTGCTCCACGAACGTGTTTCGAGCGCGCGCACCGTGCGAAGGCGTAGCGAGCCGGCGCACGACAAACGCACCCACGTGAGCCGCGTTGTGCCGAGCACGCATTGCAGCTCTCGACTGGTGACGGCTGGCTCGCCGAGCAAGGCGCGGACCTCGGGCGCCAGCCCTTCGAGGTCGTGCGTCGGGACGATCAACTCCGCGATCCCCGAAACACCGTTCGGGTGCTGGCGAATCGAGCCGCCGGGAGCACGGAGCGGGCTCTGGATGCCCGGCTCGATCAGGAACGGCAGCGCCAGCCGACGCGGCACGGCCATGCGCCAGGTGATGAGCTCGCCGGTCGACTGCCGGCGGCGCTGATTCTCGGCACGGGCGTAACGCGCGCCGCGGGCGCGAATCGCGCGCAGATCGGCGTCGAGGTCGCACGAGAGGAGCGCCAGGTCGGCGAGCCCTTCGCCGCGCGCCGCGTGGCCGAGGAACCGGGCACTCGAGGGCGAAAGTCGAGCGAATCCCCCGAGCACTCCGGCCCGCAGCGCGAATCGCGCCACGGCGCGGAGTGGGCGCGCCAGCTGGAAGAGCTCGAGATACGTGTCGTCGGCGAACGCGATCAGCGTATTCCGCGCCGCGCCGCGCGCCAGCTCGCCGCCAGCGGCGATCGTGAAGCCGAGCGCCACGAAGTCCGCCTCCGCGGCTCGCAGATCCTCCACGACCAGCACCACGTGGTCGAGGCGCAGCCCTTCACTCGCCCTCATGTTCCGCGGCCCGAGCCCGCCTTATGCTGAGAACCCCGGCGGGTGTCGAACATGGCGAAGCGGATCCGGATCCAGTGGCTCGCCGCGCCGGAAGCCCACGATTTCCCGTCGGCGCTCTCCTATCTGAGCCTGATCTACGACGAACGGACCGCCAGGCGCCACGTGGCGCGCCTCAAGCGCGCCGCGCGCTCCGAATTCAAGGCCAAGGACATCTTCCGGGCCTCCGGGTTGTCGCTGCTCGGCGTGAGCAACGGTCACGTCAGCGCGGATCAGAAACGGATCCGCACCGGAAAGGCGCTGTCCCCGTTGCTGCTGATCCGCGATCCGGCCAACGGAAAAGTCGTCATCGCCGACGGATATCACCGCCTGTGCGCCGTCTATTCCTTCGACGAGGACGCCGTCATCCCCTGCCAGATCGCGTGATCACCGCTCGAGCTTTCCCTTCTTCATGTTCCGGCCGTAGAAGATCTCGTCCATCTCGTGGCGCAGCCGCTCGCGTACCACCGTCGAATCGCGGGCCGCGAGCTCGTCGACCCCCATGCCGAAGAGGTAGTTGTCGAGGCGGAAGTCCTTGATCCGCATCTTGGTGTGGAAAATGTTCTCCTGGTACACGTTGACGTCCACGAGGTCGTAGCGCTCGCGGGTGTCCTCGGAGAGGAAATTCTGGATGCTCGTCAGGTGGTGGTCGAGGAAAAGCTTCACGCCTTTCACGTCGCGGGTGAAGCCGCGCACCCGGTAGTCCATCGTCACGATGTCCGAGTCGAACGAGTGGATGAGGTAGTTGAGGGCGCGCAGCGGCGAGATCCGGCCGCAGGTCGAGACGTCGATGTCGGCGCGGAACGTGCTGATGCCGTTGTCGGGATGCGACTCCGGATAGGTGTGAACCGTGATGTGCGACTTGTCGAGATGCGCGACCACGGCGGTGCTCGCCGTGGCGCGCGACGGCGCCCGTAGCGGCCCGGGGCTCGCGTCCCGTCCCGCCGCGTCGGCCAGGGCCTCGGACGCGATCGGCTCCTCCGAGATCAGCATCGTCACCGAGGCGCCCTGCGGATCGTAGTCCTGGTGGGCGACATTCAGGATGTTGGCCCCGATGATGTTCGCCACCTCGGTGAGGATCTGGGTCAGGCGCTCGGCGTCGTAGGTCTCGTCGATGTACGCGATGTACTCGTGCTGCTGCTGCTCGCTGGTGGCGTAGTTGATGTCGTAGATGTTGAAGCTCAGCGACTTGGTCAGGTTGTTGAATCCCTGAAGCTTCAGCTTGCGGTTCTGCATTTCCGTTCCTCGGCTCGCGACGCACCAACTCGCGTACGCCCGGCCGGGGACGAGCGCCGTGCGGCCTCAACATCGCAGCGCGACGCACTCACTGTCGAGCCAGCCCGTTGGGTCTTCGACCCGATCGACGGCGCGGACCCTGGATCACAAGAAGTCCGCGAGCGCGTCGATCGTCTGCTGTGGCCGTTCCTCCAGGATCCAGTGTCCGGTGTCGGGAAGCACCACGTTTTTCACGTTCGGCGCGACGAGCCTCGCCTGCTGCGCGAGTGCCTCGCCGTTCGCCTTCTCGCCGCCGATCGTGAGCACCGGCATCGGGAGCGGTTTCGCGGAGAGCTCCGCGAAGTCCTTGGCCGTCTGCGGGAACGACTGGAAATACGCCCAGCCCGCGTGCATGCGACCCGGGCGCGAATAGGCGCTGGTGTAGGCCGCGCGATCCGCCTCGGGGAGCGAGTGGGTGGGGTCGGCGGCGAAGTCGTTCCAGAAGTGCTCGAAATACGTGCGCTCGCGGCCCTGGACGAGCGCTTCGGGCGTCGGGCCGTTGAAGCGGAAATGCCAGATGTTCGGTGAGTCGTAGATCGCATGCCATTCGCCGACGCCCGGCAGGAACGCATCCATGAGCACCAGCTTCTCCACCTCGGCCGGAAATTGCGCGGCGTAGGCGTAGGCGACCATGAGGCCGATGTCGTGACCGACCACCCGCGCTTTCTGGATTCCGAGCGACACCGCGAGCGCGTGGATGCGCGCCGCGGCGGTCTTCATGTCGAGGCCGCTGTCCGGGATGGCCGAGTCGCCGAACCCGGGCAGGTCGGGCGCGATGACGCTGAACCGCGCCGCGAGCCGCGGCATGGCGGGCCTCCACATGCGCGAGGTCTCCGCATAACCGTGAAGCAGGATGAGCGGCGGCCCCTGACCGGCGGCCAGGTAGGCGATCTCGACACCGTCGACGGTGGCGTTCCGAGAAGCGATCGTCGTGTCCGGCGCAGCCGCCTCCACGACGGATGCGAGCGCGGTTGCTGAAAGCAAGAACAGCAGGGTCACGGTAGAGCGCTGGTGAGCTCGGAATCGGTTCATGGCGGCACCTCGCATCAGGGATGGACGAACGGCGGACGGTTGCTCTTCGTGGACGCCGGGATTGCACGGATCTGAGGAAGGGCGCCGCGATCGTCGATCAGAACCCTCGCCGTGACGGCGCTCGCGACCGCGAGGGCCGCGGCGATCCACACGATCACCCGGTAGCCGGCGACGAACGATCCTTGAACGGCTCGCCGGCCGAGGCCGTCGCCGGTCTCGATCGCGGCGAGCTTGGAGCGCTGCATCTCCATCTCCCGGCGAGTCGACGCCGGTACGTGGAGCGAGTCCAGGCGACGGTCGAGCTCCCGTCCGAACACGCTCGTCAGGACCAATCCGAGCACCGCGACGGCCAGTAGCCCCGCCACTCGCGACACGGCGTTGTTGACACCCGATGCGATGCCCGCGTGCCGCGCGTCCACCGCGTCCATGACCGCCGTGGTGAGCGGCGCGATGCTGATCGCCATTCCGAGGCCCAGGGTCACCACCGCCGGAAAGAACGTACCCCAGTAAGAGCCACCGACGTCCGGAATCGCGAACAGTGCCAGGCCAAGAGCGGCGATCAACGGCCCGACCGTGAGCGGTAACCTCGGGCCGTAGCGCTGGATCAGCCCGCCCGACCAGCGGGACAGCACGAACATGATCAACACGAACGGCAGCAGCGCCGCGCCGGCCTGGGTTGGCGTGTAACCCTGCACCTGGATCAGGTCGAGCGGGAAGAAGAAGAGCACGCCGTTGAGCGCGAAGTAGAGCAGCAGCGTGAGCAGATTGGTTCCCGCAAAGCCCCGCGAGCGAAACAGCACGAGCGGCACCATCGGCGCCGGCGAACGGCGTTCGAAGAGCACGAATGCGCCGAGCGCCACCAGGCCTGCAAGTCCCGCGAACGGCTTCGATTCGATGAAGCCGTAGACGACTCCGCCGAGCCCGATCGCGGTCAGGCAAGCACCCGTCCAATCGAGGTCGCGCCGCTCGCTCTTCTCGCCGCATTCGGCGACTCGCCAGAGGGTCAGCACCACGACGGCGATGGCGATCGGCAGATTGAGGAAGAACACCCATCTCCACGAGGCGTGCTGCACCAGCCAGCCACCCATCACCGGGCCGATGGCGGCGGTGATCGACGTGAACCCGGACCAGGTCCCGATCGCTCGACCGCGCTCCTCGCTCGAGAACGAGGCGCTCAAGAGCGCAAGGCTGCCGGGCACGAGTAGCGCAGCGCCCAGCCCTTGCAGAGCCCGGGCCGTGATCAGCTGACCGAGGTTGGGAGCCAGGCCGCACCAGGTCGACGCGGCGGCGAACACGATGACGCCAGCGACGAATACCTTCCGGCGACCGTAAAGATCGCCGAGCGACCCGCCGGTGAGCAGCAGCGCAGCCAGCACCAGCGCATACGCCTCGACCACCCACTGCACCGAGCTGATGGGCGCACGCAAGCTCGCCTGCAAGGCCGGGAGCGCCACGTTCACGACGGTGCCGTCGATGAACGCCAGGCTCGACCCGAGGATCGTGACGAGCAGCACCCACGATCCACCGCTGGCGGACGCGCGAGTCGATGGCGCGGCGAGGAGCGCCGCCTCGTCGCAGGGCGGCTTGGCGATGTTCGACACGTGTCTGCTGTTCGCTGGCCTGCGACGCGCTCGGATCAATCCCGTTCGGCGAGCACCTGCGCCTGCGTTTTTCCGTACGGATGGAAACCCGCCTTCTCGCCTTTCGCCCAGGCGGCTCGCTGCGCCGCGCCGCTGATGCTCCAATCGGGACGGCAGCGCTGCAGCACGGCGCGCAGATCGAGGCGCAGCTCCTCGACCGTCGGCCGCCCGAAGAACCAGTAGCCCTCGTAGATCTTGAAGACACGCAGGCCAGGCTCGAGCACCAGCGTGTGAGGGATCATCGGATTGTGATGCGGGTCGGTGTATTCGGCGATGTCGAGGTCCTTCTGCAGCTTGCGACCGGGATCCGAGAGAAACGTCCAGTCCGCGCCCACCGCCGCGCGGAACTCGTTGGTCTCGAGCAGGTTGTCGGTCGAGACGGTCACGAGACGGCAGTAGCCGACTTGCATCTCGCGATGGAGCTGCAGGAGTCCTTCGTGCTGTCTCCGGTCCTTCGGACAGAACCCTCCGCGGGCGAGCACCAGCACCAGCGGATCGCCGCCCTGCAGCTCCGAAAGCTTGCGGTGCTTGCCGTGGTGGTCCGAAAGCTCGTAGTCGGGAAGGACCGCGCCGGGAACGATGTCGGCCCTCATCGGTGGGCACGTTCCACGTGGTACGCGCCGTCCTTGGCCGCCTCGTCGGGAGTCCTCCCCTGCTCGCGCGCGACGATGTAGGCGGCGTACCACTCCGACCAGTGGTGCTTCGGAGCGCTCGGTCCGTAGTCACCGTGGCGCGTCTCGGCCTCTCGCAAGAACTCCGTGAGAGTCGCGACGTCCGAGTTGCTGAGCCCGCGTCCGGGAAGCCGCGTCTTGATCTCCTGGAGCAGCCAGCCGTTCCCGTCGGGATCGCGGAACGTGGCGTACGTGCCGTACGAGTGACCTTCGGGGTCGCGGCCCGGCACGCGTGGCCCCCCGAAACCGGCATGGTGGAACACCTCACTCACGTCGACGCCGCGAGCGACGAGCTCCCCGCGTGCCGCCTCGATATCGGCCACCACCAGGTACAGATTCTGGAACGAGCCCGGCGCTGCCGTCGTGAGTCCCTTGCCGACGTGGATGGAGCACGGAGAGCCGGGAGGGGTGAACTGCACGACCCGCCAGCTGTCGCCGGAGGCGAAGTCTGCGTCGAGGCGCCAGCCCAAGCTCTCGTAGAAGCGCTTGGCGCGATCGACGTCGGTCACGGGAAGGACGACGACCTCGAGCTTCAGATCGACCGTCGCAGCGGTGGGCACTTGCGTCGCGTGGTCATGGCTCGTCTGTGTGCTGGCCATCTTGACCTCCGTGGTTGGGCGGTGAGTGTGATCAGGAAGGCGCGGTGCTTTGCATCGCCGCCTTCGTCGCGAGCTGGTTCAGGCTTTCCCCGAGCACGCGGTTGAAGGCGGGGAATGGGTGGATGACGTCGGCGAGAGTCGTGAGCGGAGTGCCGAGCTTGATGGCCAGCACCAGCTCGCCCACGATTTCGCCCGCACGCGGAGTGACCAGGGTCGCGCCGATCAGCACACCGCGCTGGCGGTCGCCGACCAGCTTGAGCGCGCCCTTGTGGAAGTCGTGGATGTAGCCGCGCGCTGTCTCGCCCGGATCGGCGCTGGCGACGACGACTTCGATGCCTTTTGCACGCGCGGCCGCCTCCGAGAGCCCCACCGAAGCGATTTCCGGATCGGTGAAGGTCACGCGAGGGATCGCCGTGTGATCGGCCCTCGCGTCCGCGCCGCACAATCGCCGCGCGACCACCTGACCGTGGTAGTAGGCGAGGTGAGTGAATCCACCGAGTCCCGTGATGTCGCCGGCTCCGAAGACGCCGGGGCGCGCTTCGAGCGTCGCTGGGTCCACCTTCAGCCAGCCGCGCTCCGTCTGCGCGAGCCCGGCGTCACGCCACGCCTCCACGTTGGGGCGGCGGCCCGTGGCGACCAGCAATCGGTCGGCCGAGACCACCGCTCCGGACTTCAAGTGGACCCGGACGGCCGAGCGTTGGCCCGATGGTTCCGCGGATTGCCTTTGGACGCCGACACAGGGGTCCCCGATCATCAGCGTGATGCCGTCGGCCTCCAGGTGTGGCCGGAGCGCGGCTCCGGCCTCTGGTTCCTCGAGGCCGAGAAACTTCGGTCCGGCTTCGATCACGGTCACCTTGGAGCCGAGGCGTGCGAAGGCCTGACCCAGCTCGACGCCGATGGCGCCCCCGCCGAGGATCGCCAGCGACGCCGGCAGCTCACGCGGAATCGCCGCCTGGCGGTTGGTCCAGAACTCGACGGTGTCGAGGCCGGGGATGGGTGGGATCGCCGCGGTGCTGCCGTTGGCGATCACCACCGCGCGGCGCGCGACCAGTTGCTCGCCTCCCACCGCGATGGTGCGCACATCCATGAGCTTCCCTTCGCCTCGAAAGAGCTTGGCCCCGGTCGCCTCCATCGCGGCGGCCGGCCGGCTGTCGTCGAGGTCGCGCGCCATCCACAGCACGCGTTTCGACACCTTGGGAAAGTCGACGGCCCACTCCACCCGCGACGCGGCGAGCAGACGAGCGCGATCGGCCTCGCTCAACGTTTCGCCCGAGCGAAGCAAGGTCTTGGAAGGAATGCAGCCCCAGTACGGGCACTCGCCGCCGACCAGCTCTCGTTCGACGACCGCCAACGTCAGCCCGCTCTCTCGGAGGCCCGCCGCGATCGCTTCTCCGGCGACGCCGCCACCGAGACACACGACGTCGAATTCTTGCGACAACTTCGCTACCTCGGGCACGACGTGATCGCCGGTGAGCGCGCCGTTCTCATGGATGTCCGGAGCGCGAGCGCCCGAGCCTCTCGGAGAGCGTGGTGATCGCGACGTAGAGCACTGGCGTGAAGAGCAGCCCGAGGAACGTGTTGCCGATCATGCCGAAGAACACGGCCGTGCCGATCGCCTGGCGGCTCGCGGCGCCCGCTCCGGTGGCGTGAACCAGCGGAAAGACGCCCAGGATGAACGCCAGCGCGGTCATGAGGATCGGGCGCAGCCGCAGGCGCGCGGCTTCGACCACGGCGTCGATGATCGACATGCCGCCCTCCCGGTTGGCCTTGGCGAACTCGACGATCAGGATCGCGTTCTTGGCGCCCAGCCCGACCAGCAGCACCAGTCCGACCTGGGTGTAGATGTTGTTGTCCATGCCGCGCGACAGGACTCCGAGCATCGCGCCCAGCACCGCGAGCGGGATCGACAGGATCACCGCCAGCGGCATCGTCCAGCTCTCGTAGAGCGCCGCGAGAATCAGATAGACGACGCCCAGCGCCAGCAGGAACACCAGCCCGGCGGTGCCGGCGGCACGCTTCTCCTGGAAGGAGAGCGCCGTCCACTCGTAGCCGATCCCCGCCTGCTTCTTCTGCGCGATCATGTCTTCCACGACCGCGATCGCTTCTCCGCTGCTCACTCCCGGCGCGTTGGAGCCGTTGACCGCCGCCGCCGGGTAGAGGTTGTAGCGGATGACGCTGGACGGCCCGGCGGATTCCTTCACGTCGAGGACGGCGCCGAGTGGGATCATCTCGCCGTCGCGATTCCGCACCCTGAGGAGCTTCACCTGGTCGGCGCGGTAGCGAAATTTGCTGTCGGCCTGCACGTCGACCTGCCAGGTCCGGCCGAATTTGTTGATGTCGTTGACGTAGGCGGAGCCGAGATTGACGCCCAGCGTCGCGAACACGTCCTGGAGGGCGAGACCGCGCTTCTTCGCCTTCTCGCGATCGAGGTCGGCATAGAGCTGCGGCACCGTCGCGCGGAAGGCACTGGCGACGCTCTTGAGCTTCGACTGGGCGTTGCCGTCGGCGACCAGCTCTTGCACGTATTTCTCGAGCTGCTGGCGCCCCACGCTGCCGCGGTCCTGGATGCGCAGGTCGAAGCCGGCGGCGTTCCCGATGCCGTCGACCGCCGGCCGGTAGAACGCGATCACGATTCCTTCCTGGATCTTCGAGAACTTGCCTCGCACCTCGCTCAGCATCGTCTGGAAGTCGCGCCCTCTCGGAACCCGGTACGTCCACGGCTTGAGGCCGGCGAATACCACGCCGTAGTTCGAGCCGCTGCCCGCGATCAGAGAGAAACCTTGGAAGCTGCCGATGTGCTCGACGCCGTCGGTCGCCAGGAAGACCTTCTCCACCTGCTCGATCACGCCCAGCGTGCGGTTCTGGCTCGCGCTGTCCGGCATCCGGACTTCCGCGATGAGCAGACCTTTGTCCTCGTCCGGCACGAACCCGGTCGGCACCCGCTCGACCGCCCACACCACGAGACCGATGAGGCCCACGAAGCAAAGCAGCGAGATGGGCAGGAGACCCGGTCCCGCTAGCCGGCGCACTCCGTTCGAGTAGGTGTGGGTGAGGCGCTCGAACCTGCGATCGAAGCTCCGTTTGAAGGCGTTGGGGCGGTCGCCTTCGCGGTGTTGCTTCAGGATCACGCCGGAAAGCGCCGGACTGAGTGACAGGGCGCAGACCGCGCTGAAGAAGGTGCTCGCGGCAATCGTCAGCGCGAATTGCCGGTAGAGCTGGCCGCTGATGCCGGGAAGGGCCGCGGTCGGCAGGAAGACCGCCATGAGCACCAGCGAGATGCCGATGACCGGTGCGAAGACTTCGGTCATCGCGGCCCGCGCCGCATCCTTGGGGGGCAGATGGTGCTCGGTCAGGTTCCGCTCGACGTTCTCGACCACCACGATCGCGTCGTCGACGACGATGCCGATGGCGAGCACCAGCCCGAAGAGCGTCGGCAGGTTGAGGCTGAAGCCGAAGAGCTTCATCGCGAAGAACGTGCCGACCAGCGACACCGGGATCGCCGCGATCGGGATCAGCGTCGAGCGCACGCTGCCCAGGAACACCAGCACCACCAGGATCACCAGCCCGGTGGCCTCGAAGATGGTGCGGTACACCTCGTCGATCGCCGCCACCACGAACACGGAGGTGTCGTAGACGGTGTTGAACTGGAGCCCGGCCGGGAGCTCGTCCGTCACTTCCTTCAGCAACGCGCGGAAGTTGCTCGCCACCTCGACCGAGTTACCGGTGGGGGTCTGGTAGACGACCATCAGCGCCGCGGGGATGCCATCGCTGCGCCCGAGCGTGTCGTAGGAGCGCGCCCCCAGCTCGATTCGCGCCACGTCCTTCAGGTAGACGACGCGATCGCCGTCGGCGCGCAAGATGATTTTCTCGAACTGGGCCGGGTCGTCGAGGCGCCCGAGCGTGGTGATCGAGTACTGAAAGCCCTGGTTCGGATCGAACGCGGGAGGCTGGCCGATCACACCCGCCGCGACCTGGACGTTTTGCTCGCGGAGCGCGTTCGCGACGTCGACCGTCGTGAGCCCGCGAGCGTCGAGCTTGTTGGGATCGAGCCAGATCCGCATCCCGTAGTCCTTGCCGGGGCGGATCAGGGTGTCGCCCACGCCCGCGATGCGCTTCACGCGGTCGTTGACGTTGATGCGCAGATAATTCGCCAGGAAGAGGTCGGTGTACTCCGGCGTCTTCGCCGGATCGGTGGGAACCAGAGCCACGACCGAGACGATGTTGGTCGAGACCTTGTCGGTGACCACACCCTGCCGCCGAACGTCGTCGGGAAGCTGGGTGAGCGCCACCGCGACGCGGTTCTGCACCAGCACCGACGCGATGTCGACGTCGGTCCCCACCTCGAAGCTCACGTTGAGCGTGTAGGAGCCGTCGCTCGCGGACGTGCTCTCCATGTAGAGCATGCGGTCGACGCCGTTGACCTGCTGCTCGATCGGCGCCGCCACGGTGTCGGCGACCACTTGCGCGCTGGCGCCCGGGTAAGCGGTGGTCACCCGGATGATGGGCGGTGCGATGCTCGGGTACTGGGCGATCGGCAACGCCTTGAACGCGACCGCTCCAGCCATGAGGATCAGGATCGCGATCACGCACGCCACGATCGGGCGGCGAATGAAGAAGTGACTAGGCATGTGCGCGATGTTTCCTCGGGAGGCTGTTCCAGCCCCCCGCCCCGCAAAAAGCGCGGTCTTTGCGGGGCCCCACCCCCAAGTCGGCTCGCTTCGCTCGCCGCGCGCCTACGGCGCGTGCCCTCTCACTAGGCATGGCCGTTCCCAACGGCTGGCGGGGGCTCAGCGCCGAGCTCCACGAGTGTCGGCTTCACGGTGGAGCCGGGGCGGGCGCGCTGCAGGCCGTTCACCACCACGCGGTCGGTCGGAGAGAGTCCTTCCAGCACCACTCGCATGGGCCCGCTCAGCGCTCCGATCTTCACGCGGCGCGCTTCCACCTTGCCGTCGTCGGTGACGACCAGTGCGAAGCGGCCGTTGGGATCGGACGGAAGGGCAATGTCGGGCACCACCGTCGACTCGACGGTGTCCTGGAAGATGCGAATGCGCACGAAGGTGCCCGGCAGCAGCGCTTCGTCCTCGTTCTCGAAGCGCGCCCGGACGCGGATCGTCCCGGTCTGCGGGTCGAGGGTGGGATCGACGTAGTCGATGTGACCGTGAACCGTGAACTCCTCCTCGTCGGCGATCGCCAGATCGACCGGCCGCCACTCGCCCGAAGCGAGCTGACCGGGCTCG
>CAZYWA010000203.1:0-12628 GCA_964650975.1 uncultured bacterium | reverse complement strand
TCCGACCGGTGCCACACCCACCAAAACTCCGATCTCATGAATGGATCGGGTTAGGCACCGAGCGCGCGCTCGACGTCGCCGCTCACGCTGCTTACGCCGCTGCCATCCTGCGGCGCTCTCTCAAAGGATGTAGACGAAAGAAATTCAGCCGCTTGGATGAGCGGCATGCCTGGCGGGAAATCGCTCGAGCGTTAGTCGGAGGGCTGCGGTCCCTCGCAGCCGCAGGCGTTCATCTTGGTTCAGACGCTGCGGACGCGAGGGACCGCGTCCCTCCAAACAGCACGAGATCGCTTTGGAGGAAGCGCTCCGGGCATTGATCCGATTTTGTCCACACCTTCTCAGGGCGAACCGCCGCTTCCGAAGTCATCGACCGATGGCGAGTGGAGTAACCGTCCGTACGCGGCTTTGCGGTGATGCGCCCGTCAGCAAAATTTGTGGAGGCCGGCCGAGGAAACGCGATCCGGCCGCGGCGCCGCGCCACTCACGCCGGCACGCTTCCGAGGAAGGCCGGGCGAGTCGATCGCGACCCGAGTCGCACCAACTCGTCTGGATGGCGCCACTCCCTCGGCGCCGGATGCCGATCGCGTGCCTCTTCAGGCCATTCGAACCGTAGCGGCGCGTCTGCTGCGCGTCTCGTCCCTGTTTCAAGCCGAAAGCCGCTTGGACCGTCGATCGGATTGTCAGATATTTGCTGGGCTGAAAGTCAGCAGTATGTCGGCTCACAAGCGAGCAAACTGTCGGCCGCCTTGTCAACGAGGATCTCATGCCCGCCAATGCCTTCGGCACGCCCCCTCCACACGCTGCGTTCCTCGACCGCGCGCTTCCTGTGCTCCAGGCGGACGCGCGCATCGTCGGCGTCGCCGCGGCCGGATCGTTCGTCAGCGGGACGATGGACGAGTGGAGCGACCTCGATCTCGTCATCGCCGTGGAGCCTGCCGGCGTTGCGGCGGTGAGCGGCGAGCGCGCGACCATCGCGGCCGGCTTGGGTCCGCTCGTGGCAGCGTTCACGGGCGAGCACGTCGGCGAGCCGCGCGTTCTCATCTGTCTCTACGACGGCGAGCGGGGCGGGCCGCCGCTCCATGTCGATCTCAAGTTCGTGTCGCTGCCCGATGCCGCCCACCGCGTGGACGACGTCGTGGTGCTGTGGGAGCGGGACGGCCGGCTCACCAGCGCGCTCCGGGCCGAAGAAGCGTGCTATCCGGCGCCGGATCTGAGCTGGATCGAGGAGCGGTTCTGGATCTGGGTGCACTACGCCGCGCTCAAGATCGGGCGCGGCGAGCTCTTCGAGGCGATCGATTTCCTCTCATTCCTGAGGGGTCGCGTGCTCGGTCCGCTGGCGCTCGTCGAAGCCGGGGAGCAGCCGGCCGGCGTGCGTCGCGTGGAGACGGCGTCGCCCTCCCGCGCCGCGGCGCTGCGAGAAACGGTCGCAGCCTACGATCGCGCGGCTTCCCTCCGGGCACTCTACGCGGCGGCGGAGCTCTACCGGTCGCTGCGCAGCTCGCTCGGCTCCGAAGACGTCGTCTCGAACACCGCGGCCGAGCGCGTGGCGATGGACTACCTCGACGAAGTGGCGGGGAAGGGCAGCGGCCCGGCGCGCGAGAGCGCGGCCGACGGTCGGACGTAGACGCTCGCTCCCTCGTTCGCGGATCCCCAGTACCAACGACCAGGCCGAAACTATCCCGGCGTCGCCGTTCCGAGATATCTTTGACCGACTTGAGGGGTATCCCGTGGATCCTTTAGTCCGAACGGGCCGGCTCCTTGCCGGCGAGCGTCGCGGGCGCGGCCGGGCTCCCGGCGGTCGCGGCATCCTGATCGGTGCCCCGTGAACGTCGCGTCCACTTCCGGCCGGGCGCACCCGACTCACTGCGCTTTCTCGATCGCCGCGGCGGTCCTCGCGATCGCGCTCGGAGCGGAACCGGTCCGCGCCGACACCTACGGCTACCGCGACGAGACCGGAGCCTTTCACATCGTCTCCGAATCGAGTCAGATCCCGCCCCGCTTTCGCGATTCGGCGCGTCGCCTCGACGGCTCGGCGCCCACGAAGAAGGACGCCTCGGCAAATCCGGAGGGCCCCGGCGATCCGACGGCGGCGCCCGCAAGCGAGGCGAGCGGCGCAGCGTTGTCGGCACCGGCCGGTGGCGTGTCCGACGAACCGAAGGCCGCGGCGAGGCCCGCGCCGATCGTGATCCGGTCCGACGATTCAAAGAGCGACCAGGTCGTCACCGATGCGGTCTTCGACCTCATTACCCAGCGGATGGTGGTCGACACGGGCGCCAGCATGACGAACATCAGCGTCGAGACGGCGAAGCGGATGGGCGTCGGCAGCAGGCCCGTGGCGTTCGGCGTCTTCCAGACCGCGTCCGGTGAAGTGGTGCTGCCCGTCGTGCGAGCTCGCTCGGTCTCCGTTTCCAGCGCGCAAGTCGAGAACATGCCCGTCGTGGTCAATCCGTTCCTGGACGGGCCTGGGTTGCTCGGTGTCGATTTCCTGAGCGAGTTCAACTACGCCTTCGACCCGGTCGCTCAGACGCTGACCCTTTCGGCGCTCGACACCACTCCCCGCCCGGGCTTCTATGGCGGTCACCCAGAGGCGTGGTGGCGGTCGCGCTACGCGAGCCTGTCCAGGACCCGCGACTCGATGGTGCGCCTCCGCGACCTTGCGAAAGCAGATCTTTCGGGATCCGCCGCCCACATCATCGGCACGAACGGCAAGCGGATGGAGGCTCGCGAAGTCCTGGGCGCGCTCGACGATGCGATCACGTTCTGGGACGAACAGATCCGGCACTTGAAGATCCGCGCCTCGGAAGCGGGTCTCGCGGGACGGATCCACTAGCCCACCAACTGCGAAAAACACCGAGATCGGATCATCGCGGTGCGGACCGCGAGCAGAGGACACCAGTGGTGATCGCGATCGCGACGTGGAGAACAAATCCAGGCAGCACCGAGGCGGTTTCGAGGGCGAGCCAGCCGAACACGAAGCCCATCGGTACGGTGCCGAGGATCTCGAGGATCGGTTTGTCGAGGTGCGCGAGCGCGCAGATCGCGGTGTGCACCGCGAGGGCGGCACCGCGCGGTAGCGAGGCGGCGAGCGGAAAGAGCAGTACGCCGCGGAAGAGCAGCTCATAGCCGTAGAGGTAGGCGATCCAGGCGGCCGCGTCGATGGCGCGCGCGGTTCCGGTCCAGCGTGCGAGGCGCGCTTCCGGATAGCGTTCGCGCATCGCCCGTGAGCGCGCCGCGAGCGCCACGGCCGTGAGGTCGATCGCCACGGCGAGCGGCCAGACGGCCAGCGCGCGACCCGTGACGTGGACGCTCCAACCGACGGCGGCGCGCGACGGCAGGAGCCACGCGAGGGCTGCGAGGCTCGTCGCCGCGAACCAAACGCCGGCCGCGACCTTGGCACCCGCGACGCTCGCGAGCTCGACGGCGTCGCGCGAGTATCGCGGCGTGAGAAATCGCTCGACCGTGCGGCGCGGCGAGCACGCGGCGCCGATCAGGAAGACCAGCGTGCCGCCCGGCACCAAGCCACCCGTGACTGTGGCGCTGGGCGTGGTCGGATCGAGCGTCATGGGCGCGCCTCGGTGCCGGCGAGCGCCGCGACGATCGACGCCACTCGCGACTCGAACGTGTGACGGGGACGAAAGCCGGTCTCGGTGCGAAGCGCGCTCGAATCGCAGAGCCACGAAGGTGCGGTGAGGTCGAGAAGCTTGTCGCGGGTGAGGAAGGCCGGGCGACCGGTGAGCCGCGCGTGGGCCTCGCCGGCCATCGCGGCCGCGCGGAGCGCCGCCACCGGTATTCGCACCACGCGCAGGCGCCTGCCGAAATGCCGCGCCAGGGCCTCGCTCATGCGGCGTGCCGAGCAGCGCTCGCCGTCCTCGACGCAGTAGAGCCGTGCGCCGTCACCGTCACACTCGATCGCGCCGCCGATCGCGGCGGCGCAGTCGTCGACGTCGATCATCGAGAGCGGTGCGTCGGGAGCCGGTGCCGCGAGCCAGCCGCGGCGCGCGGCGCGCACCAGTGGGGCCAGACGATCGTCGCCCGGGCCGTAGATGGCGGGGGCGCGCACGATCGTCACGCGGATCCGCGGATCGCGGCGGCCCAGGTCCAGGCACGCGCGCTCGGCCAGCCACTTGTGGAGGCCGTAGCTCGAGCGGGCGCCCGAGTGGCTTGCTTCGATCGCGTCCGCGCCGTTCCCGGTTGGGCCGCCCGCCGCGATCGAGGAGACGAGCACGAGCTGGGCGGGCGGAGCGGGAAGGGCCTCGATGGCGCCCAGGATCGCTTGCGTGGTGTCGAGGTTGTTGCGGCGGAAATCGTCGGCCGTGACGGCGCGTCCGCCGCCGGCGCAGTGGAGGACGACGGAGGCACCGGCGAGCGCATCGCGAAGCGGCGGGCCGGAGACGAGCGGCGCGATTCGCACCTCGTGGGCGTCGGGCACCAAAACGTCGCGGCGCACCAGTGCCCGCACCGTGAAACCGCGCGCGCCGAGGTCGCGGCAGAGTGCTCGGCCGAGGAAACCGGTGGCACCGGTGATCGCGACCGTCGTGGGCGTCGATCGTCCGGTGTGCATGAGCGGGCGGGAATGTGCGCGTACCGGGCGTCGGGGATCAAGGTGAGAAAGGCAGCGTTCGGGTCCGGGTCAACGCTACGGCCGGCGGCGAGGGACCGCCGCCCTCCGACGGCGGGCATTCGATTGGCGTTGGAGGGCCGCACTTCCGCGCGGCCGGCAGTGGCGAGCGAGCCGCCAGCAGTCCTCGGGTGGTTCACCCGGGCGGGATCGGCGCGACCGGAGCGCGGCTTTCGACCCACCAGCCGATCATGCCGAAGAGCCCAATCCGACGGCGTTGAGGGTGCCGTGGATCGCCCACATGTGGGGGATGTCGAGGGCGAGGCGGGTGCCGAACGTCCGGGAGCCATAGGTGGCCGCGAGGGCCATTCCGGTCGCGAGTGACGCGGCGGCGACGGTCCACGACGCGCGCACCACCGTCGGTCGACTCGGCTCGCGTGCCAGCGCCACGTGAAGGAAGGCGCTGGCGAGCGCGGCGCCCGCGACGAGCCAGGTCGCGACACCTTCGAGCCACGGGGCCGCACCGAGATGCGTGAGCGTGATGCCGATCGCGACGGCGGGGACGCCTGCCACGACGCCGGCGCACGCGAGGTCCGCGAGGGTGCTCGGACGTTCGCGCGCCGCGAGCCCGGTCACGATCGGCAGCGCGAAGCCGGCGAAGTGGAAGTGCGCGGCGGTGAGCAGCACGATCACCGGATCGAAGCCGATCGGCGTGAGCCCGAGGCGGTCGGCGAGCGTCCAGGCGCCGCCGATCACCAGGAAGGCCTGGCCGCCGAGAAGCGCGCGCTCGCTCCAGCCGGTGCCGCGAGCGCCCGCCGCGATCCAACGTGCGACTGCGGCGCCCGAGATCGTGGTGGTCGCGGCAAGCCAGGGCAGGGTGAGCAATCCAGCGAGCGCACCGCGTGGCATCCATTCCGCCCCGGCCAGCGCCAGTGCCGCGAAGAGCAGCGCTGCGCGCGACCGATCGGGCGGCGTCGCGTCGGTCCCACGCTCGACTCGCGACGCTCCCGACGCCCGCGACGCCACGTCGAGGCCGAGCGGCACCACCACCAGCGGTCCGAGCATCAGCAGCAGGCGCGGCCACGCGAGGTCGTTCCAGGACGGGCGCACGATGAGGGCCATGCCGATCCACACCGCGAGGCCGACGAGTGGAACGAGCCGCACGCGACGCCCGATCACGAGCGGCGCGGACCGAGCTCGCGCACCGCGTGCTGCATCGCGGCCTTCGAATCGCGCACGAAGCGCCGTTGCAGCGCTCGCGCGATCGGGTAGCCGAGCCGGACCGGCCAGTAGCGGGGCCGCGAGAAGGCGCGGATGTCGTACCAGACCGAGTCGTCGGCCCGCCATTCGATGCTGAAGCGCTCCTCGCCGCGCTCGACGTGGCCGGGCAGGGTGCCGTAGGCGAAGCCGAAGCGGCGCTGTCGTCCGTCCCGGGGCTCGTGCTCGTCGAGCACGTACACGATGCGGCACGCGTTGAGCCACCACACGCCGAAGGTGTGCGCCAGCATCGCGACGCACTGATCTTTCTCGATCGGCACGCCACGCGGCTCGATCGCGGTGGACGGCGCCGGGAACATCCGCCACGCGCGGATCGCCGCGCAGGCGGCAACGAAGTCGCGTTCGCCGCTTCCCACCTGCACGCGGTTGTGGTCGAGGTCGTAGCCGGCGGGGCTCCCATCGAGCGACGCCCCGACTTCCGCGTACGACTGCGGCAGCGTCCGCTGATGCGCGAGAAACGTCGCGACCGTCTCGGGGCTCGGTCGCGACAAGTGCCACACGGCTCAGTGCTCGCTTCCGCCACGCAACAGCCGCTCGACCGCGATCTCGGGCGCCAGCTCCCCGCGGACCACGCGCTGCTCCAGATCGGCGAGCTGCTCGGCGACTCCGGGCCGCGCCAGGAAACGAGTGCGCAGCTGCTCGTCGAGCAGCGCGTGCATCCAGTCGCGGGCCTGCGAGCTGCGCCGGCGGGCGAAGGCGCCCGACGCGTGGCCGGTCTCGCGATGGCGCGTGACGGTTTCCCAGAGCTGCTCGATGCCGTCGCCGGTCTTCGAGGAAAGCGTCAGCACCGGGACCTTCCAGCCGTCCTCGCCCGCCGCCAAGAGCTCGAGCGCGCGCTGCGAGTCGACGCGAGCACGCTCGGCTCGCGCGCGGTTGTCGCCGTCGGCCTTGGTGATGGCGATCAGGTCGGCGAGCTCGATGATGCCTTTCTTGATGCCTTGCAGATCGTCGCCGGCGCCAGGGAGCTGCAGCACCACGAAGCAATCCACCATCGAGTGGACCGCGGTTTCCGACTGGCCGACACCCACGGTCTCGACCATCACCACGTCGAAGCCGGCCGCCTCGCACACGAGGATGCTCTCGCGGGTCTTGCGCGTGACTCCCCCCAGCGTGCCCGCGGTGGGCGACGGCCGGATGAAGGCGTGCGGATCGACGGCGAGCCGGTGCATGCGGGTCTTGTCGCCGAGCAGGCTGCCGCCGGTGCGCGCGCTGGTCGGGTCGACGGCGAGCACCGCCACTTCGTGACCGCGGCCGGTGAGCAGCGTGCCCAGCGTGTCGATGAGCGTGCTCTTGCCGACGCCGGGCGGCCCGGTGATGCCGATGCGGTGCGAGCCGCCCGTGTGCGGCGCCAGCCGCTCGAGCAGCTGATGCGCGAGCGGCGCGTGCGCGACCGACGTGCTCTCGACCAGCGTGATCGCCCGCGCCAGCACCACGCGGTCGCCGGCGATCACTCCCTCCGCATACTCCGCGGCGCTGAGCCCGCGCTTGACCGGCGGGCTCGCCTCGTTCATCCCACGCCGTTCGAGAGCCGCCGCTCGACCTGCTCGAGCAACGCCTCCGCCGCGCCGGGAATCGCCGTACCGGGCCCGAAGACGGCGATCACCCCGGCCGCTTTGAGACCCGCGTAGTCCTTGCTCGGGATGACGCCGCCCACCACCACGCCGATGTCGGAACGGCCCAGGCGCGCCAGCTCGGAGATGAGCGTGGGCACGAGCGTCCGATGGCCGCCGGCCTGGGAGCTGACACCCACCAGGTGGACGTCGCTCTCGATCGCCTGACGCGCGGTCTCCTCGGGCGTCTGGAAGAGCGGGCCGAGATCGACGTCGAAGCCCAGATCGGCGAATGCGGTTGCGATCACCTTCTGGCCGCGATCGTGGCCGTCCTGGCCCATCTTCGCGACCAGGATGCGGGGCCGGCGGCCGTGGTCGCGCTCGAACTGTCCCGCTCGCGCTCGCACCCGGTCGAAACCGTCGGTGCCCTGGGCCTCGGCGCGGTAGACGCCGGAAATCACCCGCATCGTGGCTTCGTGGCGGCCGAAGACCTTCTCCATGGCGGACGTGATCTCCCCGACGGTGGCGCGCGCCCGGGCCGCGTCGACCGCCAGCTCGAGCAGGTTGCCGCGCCCCGAGCTGGCGGACTCGGTGAGGGCTCCAAGCGTCGCCTCGACGCGCCGGGAATCGCGCTCCGACTTGAGCTTCCCGAGGCGTGCGATCTGCGCTTCCCGCACCGCGGTGTTGTCGACGTCGAGGATCTCGAGCGGCACGGCGTCGTCCGAGCGATAGCGGTTGACGCCCACGATCACGTCGAGGCCGGCGTCGATCCGCGCCTGCTTCCGCGCCGCCGCTTCCTCGATCCGCGCCTTGGGCAGGCCTTCCTCGATGGCCTTCGCCATGCCGCCCAGCTTCTCGACTTCCTCGATGAGCTGCCACGCGCGGTGCGCGAGATCGTGGGTGAGGCGCTCCACGTAATAGCTGCCGCCCCAGGGGTCGACGGTTTGCGTGAAGTCGGTCTCTTGCTGCAGCACCAGCTGCGTGTTGCGCGCGATCCGCGCCGAGAAATCCGTGGGCAGCGCGATCGCCTCGTCGAGCGCGTTGGTGTGCAGCGACTGGGTGTGGCCGAGCGCCGCCGCCATCGCTTCGAGCGTGGTGCGCACCACGTTGTTGTACGGATCCTGCTCGGTGAGGCTCCAGCCGCTCGTCTGACAGTGGGTGCGCAGGCTCAAGCTGCGCGGGTTCTTGGGCTCGAAGCGGCGCACCAGCTTGGCCCACAGCATCCGGGCGGCGCGCATCTTCGCCACTTCCATGAAGAAGCTCATGCCGATCGCCCAGAAGAACGAGAGCCGCGGGGCGAAATCGTCCACGGCCAGCCCGGCGGCGATGCCGGTGCGCAGGTACTCGAGGCCGTCGGCGAGGGTGTAGGCCAGCTCCAGATCCGCCGACGCTCCAGCCTCTTGCATGTGGTAGCCGGAGATCGAGATCGAGTTGAACTTCGGCATCCGCTTCGCGGTGTAGGAGAAGATGTCCGCGACGATCCGCATCGAGGGCTCGGGCGGATAGATGTAGGTGTTGCGGACCATGAACTCTTTCAGGATGTCGTTCTGGATCGTGCCCGCGAGCTTCTCGGGTGGAACGCCTTGCTCCTCCGCCGTGACGATGAAGCTCGCGAGGATCGGGATCACCGCGCCGTTCATGGTCATCGACACCGACATGTCGGCGAGCGGGATCTGGTCGAACAGGATCTTCATGTCGAGGACCGAGTCGATCGCGACGCCCGCCTTGCCGACGTCGCCGATCACCCGCGGGTGGTCCGAGTCGTAGCCGCGGTGGGTGGGCAGATCGAACGCCACCGACAAGCCCTTCTGACCGGCGGCCAGGTTGCGGCGGTAGAACGCGTTCGATTCCTCGGCGGTCGAGAATCCCGCGTACTGTCGAACCGTCCAGGGACGCTCCAGGTACATGGTCGCGTACGGACCGCGCAGGAAGGGTGGCAGGCCCGACAGGAAATCGAGGTGCTCGAGCCCGGCGCGATCGGCTTCGGTGTAGAAGCGCTTGATCGCGATGTCCTCGGGCGCGCGCCACGCGATGCCGGCCTCCGCGGGATGGCCTCCAGCGCGGGGGAAACCTCCGTAGGCGATCTTGGTGAAGTCCGGATGGCGCGTCATGAGAGCACCCCGAGGTCGCGGGCCACTTTCTCGAGCGCAGCCACCAAGTCCGTGCCACTCGCGAGCTTGGGCAGCGCGGCGAGTGGGTCGGTCTTGGTCGCCGAGATCTTCACCGTGCCCACCAGGAACGGGGGCGCATCGGGTGCGATCCGGCGCAGCTCCTCGACGAGCGAGGCGAGCGCCTCGGGGCTCGTCTCGTCGGCGGGCACGATACCGATGCCTTGCGCGTGCTTCGCAGCGCGGGCGTCAGCGATTGCGCCAGCGGTCGTGAGGCCGGTCTCCGCCAGACCCACGATTCCCACTGTTTCGAGTGCCTCTCGGACAAAAGCCACTTTCGCTTCCGAGCGCTTTCCCGAGCCCAGAGAAGCGAGCAGCACCGCCGGGCGCGCGCCGGTCTTCTCGAGCCACGCTTCCGCGGCCTGTCGCAGTCGCTCGAACGGCCGGGCACCGCGGCGGACTTCGAGCTTCTCGACCGGCGGCTCCGGCAACCGGCCGGAGCCGAGCGCGGCGCAGATCTCTCCCACCGTGGCGCCCGCGCTCGCGGCCGCGATCGCCGCTTCGACCTGCTCGACGGGGCGACGCTCGCCGGCGAGCTTGGAGAGCGCCGCGACCAGAGCCTCGGCGTCGACATCCAGGCGCGTACGGCGAACGTCCTCGATGCGGCGCTCACGAAGCACGGCGGGGTCGGCGCCGGGCGTCGACTCGGCCAGCGCCGTTTCGCCGAGATTGGGAAAGCGCGACACGCCCACGAACGGCTCGTGCCTGCGTGCTACCGCATCGATGCGCTGCGTGGGGCTCGCCAACGCCAAGTGCTGAGCCGCGCCGGACCGCAAGGCAGCCGCGAGCCCGCCCTCCGCCTCGATCTGCTGGAAGACGGCCCATGCACGGCGCGCGACCTGATCGGTCAGCGCCTCGACGAAATAAGCGCCGCCCGCCGGATCCGCGACCACGCCGACGTGCCCCTCGTCTCGCAGCAGCGCATGGGTGTTGCGGGCGAGCCGGAGCGAGTGCCGGTCGGAGTGGCGCGCGGCTTCGTCGAACGGGCGGACCGAGACGCTGGTCGCTCCCCCGACGACGCCGGCGAAGGCCTCGACGGTGGCACGAACGATGTTGACCCACGGATCGAAGCGAGTCTCGGTCCAGCGCGAGGTGCTGGCGTGGACCCGGGTGGCGGCCGCCGCGCCGGCGCAGCCATAGGCCGTGAGGATCTGCGTCCAGCCGAGCCGCGCGGCGCGCAGCTTCGCGATCTCCAGGAAGGCCCGGGTGCCGACCTCGAGCTGGAAGCCGATGGCCCGCGCAGCCTGGGCGGCCGGAACGCCCCGATCGACCAGAGCCCTTAGGTATTCGGCTCCCGCCGCGAGCGTGAAGCCCAACTCCTCGCCCACCTGAGCACCCGCGTCGTGGTAGGGCGCGCTGCTCGCCGCGATCCACGGCGACGTGAGCTCGAGACTCGCGGACCAATGCACGAGTGCCGCGAGCTCGTCGTAGATCGCGGTCAGCGCCACCGGAAGCCCGCCGGTTCGCGCGAGCATGCCGAGCGGATCGGCGCACGACTCGAACCGTGGCGCCTCTTCTCCGGTGGCAACGTCCCGGTGCGCGACGATCGCCTGCGCGGCGACGGCGAGCGGCGCGCCGCCTGGATCGATCGCCCAGTGCGGTTTCGCTCGGCCGGCGAGCTTGAGGAGCAGCCGGTGATCGCCGGCCGTGGTGAGCGACACGCCTTCCGCGCCCACACGGCCGAGGCTGCGCGGGTCGACGGGGTCGAGGCCGGCGCCGGTCGCCCGGTCGACGGTCAGCGCGAGCTCGGTCGCACCGCGATCCACTTCCTGACTGGCCTGTGCACCCGCGGCGGTCGGCGAGCCGTGCGCCACGTCCACGCGCACCTGCCACGGAACCTCGCTGGCACTGAGAGGCGTAACCCCGCGCACGAACGGGAGCTCGCCGGGTGCCGTGCCGAGGTGCGGGAGCCCGGCCTCGAGCGCGCGGGTGTAGATGGGCTCGACGGGCAAGCCGTCGAGCGTTCGCGTCCCGAGCTTCTGGTCGAGCGGAACCCCGCCCAGCTCGTCGCGCGCGGCCTCGAGCCACTCGGCATACGGCGTGGCGCGGAACTCGGCGAAGAGCGGCGAGTCGTTCGTCACGGCTGGGTGTTCCCCAGGGACTTCGATCGTTGGCGCCGGAGCGCCGGTGCGCGATGCGCTCACGGGGTGCAGCTCCTCCGCGGCGAGGGACGGGCGCGCCCGAGGCTCGCCCCCGAACCTCATAACGCGCCGTGTCGCGAAACTAGCAGGCGGAGCACACGGGGTTCAACGCCGCGCGACCGCGCGCCGCGCTTTCGGGCGTCGAGGCTCGGCAGATTCTCGGGAGCCGCCGCCGAGCGGTACGCTGCGCCTGCTCTGGACCGGATGACCGGTCGCGATGGTGACGAGGGACCGCCGAATGGAAGTCAGCGAAGCCAAGCGCGAGCAGATCCGGCTCTGGAACGAAGAGTCCGGCCCCCGGTGGGTCGAGCACGAAGCCAAGCTGGATCGGATGCTCGAGCCCTTCCGGCAGGCGCTGCTCGACCGTCTGGCGCTCCGCCCCGGGGAGCGTGTCCTCGACGTCGGTTGCGGCTGCGGAGCGACCAGCCTGACCGCGGCCGAGCGTGTGGGCGCGAAGGGAAGGGTGGTGGGAGTCGACCTGTCGAAGCCCATGCTGGCCCGCGCCGCAGAGCGCGGCCGGCGCGTCGAGCAGCTGCGCTTCGAGGTCGCCGACGCCGAAGCGCAGCCCTTTCCGGGAGAGCCGTTCGATGCCGCTCAGTCCCGCTTCGGCGTGATGTTCTTCGAGGATCCGGTCCGAGCCTTCACCAACGTCGCGCGTGCGCTGGTCCCGAAGGGGCGCGTCGCGTTCGTGTGCTGGCGGGAGCCCAAGCTCAACCCGTGGTTCGCGGTGCCGATGATGGCGATCGCCGCGCACGTCGAGCTGCCGGTGCCGCCTGCTCCCGACGCGCCGGGTCCGTTCGCGTTCGCCGATCGGGCGCGGGTCGAGCGGATCCTCGGCGCGGCTGGCTTCCACGCGATCGAGATCGGCGAGCTGCGCCTACCGGTCACGATGGGGGGCGCCCAATCGCTCGACGAAGCCGTCGAGTTCCTGAG
>CAZYWA010000202.1:0-12709 GCA_964650975.1 uncultured bacterium | reverse complement strand
AACTTCCGCGCCTGGCTCTCGGACGCCAGCGACGACGCCTACTGCAGGATTCACGGTCTGCACGGCAAGAAGTCGGCGAAGTGCGGTCAGCCAAATCTTCCAGTGGCCGCCGGTCCGTGGGTTCGGCCCGACGGTCAACCCTTTGGGCCGACGATCGATCTGCTGCTCCCGCCGACGCGGCAGGTCTTCTATCCGCCGCAGATCGACGAGACGAAGGGCGTTCCTACCGGCGGCAACGATGTCTACACGGGCACGGCAATCGATGGGACTCGCCAGTCCACGCAAGATTGCACCGGCTGGACCTTGGGGAGTGTGTTCGCAAGCGGTGAGGAGGGTGATTGGACCGCCACCGCCGATGGCTGGACTCATGTGTCTGGCATAGGGGCGGGTGGCGGTTTGCCCTGTCAGGGACCGGCGCACTTACTCTGCTTCGAGATCGGTGCCGGCCCCCCATTACCCATCTTCCAGCGGTCCGGCGTGCTCGCGTTCGTGACCTCTGCGACGGGAACGGGCAACCTGTCATCCTGGCTGCAAGCTGGCGGAGCCACGGGGATCGCCGCAGGGGACGCGATTTGCCGTGCGGTTGCGGCCTCGGCCCACTTGGTGGATCCACCGCGGTACAAAGCGTGGCTCTCCGATTCGACGACCAACGCGAAGGACCGGTTCCCGTCGACGGCAGGCCCTTGGGTCCGACCTGACGGTGCGCGCATCGCCGATCCCGGCGAATTGACCGCCAGTGGCTGGTTGGACACGGCGATCAACCAAACGGAGACCGGTGCTTACCTCGGTGCCGATCAGGTATGGACCGGCACATCATTCAGCGGCACGGCGGTAATCGGCTCGATTTGCACGGATTGGACCAGCGGCACCTCCGGCTCGGGCACGTCCGGACAAGCGAACGCGACTCGAGATTATGAATGGGCCAGCGCCGCGAGCACCCACTGCAACGTCACGACGAACCACCTCTACTGCTTGGCCGACGTCTCCCTCGACGTCTTCTCGGACGGATTCGAGTCGGGCAACCTGCTGGCGTGGTCGTCGAACGTCAGCGGCCCGTGACCAACGATTGCGCTCTACCCCAGCGCCGCTTGGATGGTGGCGAGCAGCTGGGCACCATAGCGCTCGGTCTTGGCCTGACCGATCCCGTGCGCCAGCTCGAGGTCGTGGATCGTTCTGGGCTTGATGAGGGCCAGCTCGCGCAGTGTGCGATCGCTCGCGACCACGTAGGGCGGCACGCCATCGGCGCGGGACGTCGCGAGGCGGAACGCGCGCAAAGCGTCGAAGATCCGCTGCGAATCGGCGTCGAGGTCGGCCGGTGGCAGGCCAGACGACGGTTGCGCGGCGCGCTCCGCACCGCGTGACGGAGTCCCGGTCGTGGCGCGGCGCGCTCGGCCCTCCGGCGGCAGCAGCAACCGCGCGGGCCGCTCGGCCTTCATCACGGCGCGTCCGTCGGCGGTGAGCATCACCACCGGCCGATCGCCGCCGGTGAAATCGACCCAGCCCGCCGAGACACAGCGGCGCAGCAGCGCCTGCAGCCACGTCTCCTCGTGCTCGCGCAGCACTCCGAACGTGGGCGTGCGGTCGAGGCCGGCGCCGGTGAGACGCGGATCCTCCTCGCCTCGCAGGAGCTTCACGGCGGCGGACAGACCGAAGCGGCCGTGCACGCGCGCGACGGCCGAGAGCGCCTTCCGCACGATCAGCGTCACGGTCTCCGGGTCGACGCGGCTCGCGGTCCCCGCGAGGGCGCTGCACACGTCGCAGCGGCCGCAACCGTCGAGGGTCTCGGCTTCGTCGCCGAAGTAGCGGAGGATCGCGTCGTGACGGCAGCTGCCGCCCTCCGCCCAGCGCATGAGCTCCAGGAACAGGTTCCACTTGTGGGCCAGCACGGCGGGATCGATCGTGCGCCCGTCGCCTGGCTGCTCGAGGATGCGCCGCCGCATCGGCACGTCGCCGGGCGACACCAGGAGCAGACCGAAAGCGGTCGCGCCGTCGCGCCCCGCGCGCCCCACTTCCTGGTAGTAGGCCTCGATCGAGCTCGGAGGCGCGAGATGGATCACCGCGCGCACGTCGGGCCGGTCGATCCCCATCCCGAACGCGTTGGTCGCCACCACCACCTCGAGCTCGCCCTCCGCGAACGCGCGATGAACGGCCTCCCGTTCCGCGCCGTCGATGCCCGCGTGGTAGAAGCGCGCGCGCCACCCCGCCCTCGAGAGCCGCACCGATTCTTCCTCGGCGGCGCGCCGCGTGGGCGAGTAGACGAGCGCCGTACCGCGCGATGGGCCGAACCCACCGCGAGGCCGACCCAGCGCTTCCGCGAGCTGCGCATCGACGGCGCGCGAGCGCTCGCGCCGCGCATCGATCTCGGCCACCCGCAGCACCAGGTTGGGCCGCGCGAAGCCCTGCACCAGCTGCGGCGTCGCGGAGTCGAGCCCAAGTCGCGACAGGATCTCGTCGCGCACCACGGGCGTCGCGGTGGCGGTGCAGGCGAGCACGCGGGTGGGCGGCAGCGCCGTCAGCAGTTCGCCGATTTGCCCGTATTCCGGGCGGAAATCGTGCCCCCACTCGCTGATGCAGTGCGCCTCGTCGACGGCCACCAGCGTCGGTGCCAGCTCGCAGAGCAGCGCCCGGAATCCGGGGAACGTCAGCCGCTCGGGCGACACGTACACGAGCCGCATCTCGCGCGCCGCGACCTTCGCCATGCGACGCCGCACCTCGTCGGAATCGAGCGTCGACGCGATGAACGTGGCCGCCACGCCGCGCTCCGTCAGCGCCCGCACCTGATCGTGCATGAGCGCGATGAGCGGCGAGATCACCAGCGTGGTGCCGGGCAGAAGCGTCGCGGGAAGCTGGTACGCGAGGCTCTTCCCCCCGCCGGTCGGCGCGACGAGCAAGAGCCGCCCCACGCGCAACAGCGTCTCGATCGCCTCGCGCTGCCCAGGCCGAAACTGCGCATACCCGAGCGCCGCGAGCGCGCGCTCGAGCGGATCGGAAGAGTCACGGATGACGGGATCGAGCGGCATGGCTGCGAGCATATGTGTGCGCGCGGCATGCGCAAGGACGGTGCCAGTCGCACCGTCGCGATCGTTCAGGAGATTCCGCGCAGCAAAGACCGGCACCGCGCTGCGATCGACGCACTGCTGCGCCCGCTTCGACGCACCCGGGCGCCGTGGATCATCGTCCCGCCCCGAAGATCTCGCCCTTGGCCAGGGCTTCTCCGACGGACACGAACCGATAGTCGTCCTGGAGAGCGAAGTTCCCTCGCCTCTCCCCGAGCCGCTCGGACCCGGTCGCGACCAGGGAACGGCCGTCGAACCCGTACCTCGTCACCTGGATGTAGCAGGTGTGGACGTAGCTTCCTTTGCGACGCTCGCCTCGCTTGCACACGAGCTCCCCGTCGAAGACCGAGTCGCCCTGCATGGCGAAGTAGTAACGCTCGAAACGCCCGTGCTCGAAGCTCTTCACGAGCTTCAGGCGGTCCCGCTCGACGACGGAGAAATCGAAGTAATTCAGCGAGCCGGAGCCACCAGCAGAGGCCACGCTCCTCGCGAGGATCAAGCTCGCGTCGCCGACTCGGACTCGATCCAGATCGGCGAAGTAGTTGGGAGCCCAATCGAATGCACCCGTTTTGGCTGGTTCCTGGTGGTGCGGCAGGACCGTATCGAGCACCGACCACTCCTTTCGCCAGCGAAGCAATCGGAACATCACGGGCTGCTGCGGTATCGCCTGCCACCCACTGGCGGTGTCTTCGGAGTCGACCACGTCGGAGAACGCCACGATCCGGAGCGCCTCGCCGTTGGGACCGGCGCTCCACGGGATGTGCTTGAGGAACTCGTATCCCGGAGGCGCGAACGTACCGAGCGTTGCCTCGGAAACGCCATGAACCGCGGGCGCAGCAGCCATGGCCGACGGGCCGATGGAGATCACCGCGAGCGCGAGAATCGAGAAGAAGGACGAGAGTCGAACAGATCGACCATCCACAGCGGGGTCGATCTTCATGGTCCCCTCTCCATGCCACGGTCCGCGGCGCTGCCGCCGATCCACAGCACCCGCTGGGTGTAGGTCTCGTCCCACTCTCGATACGCGTACGTGGCGATCGTCACCTCGCGGCCGCGAAGCCATGCGGCGGGGTCCGCGGGCCAGTACCTTTCCGGATAGAGCCGCCGGGTGGCCTCGCCGATCCGGTCGAACTCGTCGGCGGAACCAGTTCCCCGGTCCTCGCGATAGCGGAGCGCCGCGTGGGGCGCGCCGGGCGAGAGCACGAGCTCCGTCACGGTATCTCCCCGGAGACCGGTCCTCGCGCGGGCGGAGCGGATGCCGACCACACGCCCACCGGCACCTCGTCCCGGGGATGAAGGGACGTGCGATCGAAGAACGGATCGACGTGCCTCGGCTCGGTCATGGGATCGGCAAGCCAGCTGCGTGGACCGCCCAGTCGTGAATCCGGATAGGGCGCCCAGAAGCTCCCGAGAAACCGCCGCGTGACGATGGGCGCGCCGCGTTCCGGCAGGAGGCGCCCTGCTCGCCACGAAAAGGTCCTTCCCACGAGCGCGATCCCGGAAGGCCGCGCCGGATCCTCGTCCGACTCCCAACTCGTCGCGAGAATGGCGCACCCAGGAACGCCTGGGCGCGCGAAGACTACGTCTGGCGCGTAGTCCTCGATCTCCACACCCATCCAGCTGCGAGACGCGCGAAGGGGGTTTCCCCTGACGTGGAGCGTCCAATAGCGGGTCGCCATGCCATTCGATTGCGTCTCGAAATCGGCCACGTACCACTCGTCGCGCCCGTCACCGTCCAGGTCCGCGGCGCCCGCTTCGAATCCGTCGGTTTCACCCATCGATTCGGCGGCAGGCCAGGTCCCGATCCTGCGGAGGCCCGCCTCCAGGATGAAGCGCATCGGCAAAGCGTCGTCCGAATCCGACCGGCACTTGCAGAGCCGATACCCCTCCGCGTCGACGCAGCTCGCGCGATCGCAGCCGGGTACGAGCGCGTCGCGAGGCACCCCGAAATCCTTGGTGGGGCAACGCCAAGCGGCGGTCAACGGATTGCGGATCGCGTGGGCTTCGACGGTTCGTGGCGAGGGCGGCGCAACTCTCCCGCGCGCCACGACCGGGTGTCTCGCCGCTCGTGTGAGCAGGTCCGCGAGCCGTTGATTCCCACGCACTCGCGCGAACTGCGCCGCGTCGGTCCCGTGCACGTTGCGCGGCACGGGATCGGCACCCGCCGCGAGGAGGTCCATGGCCGTCCGCGTTCGATCCCGCATCGCCGCGAACATGAGGGCCGTGAGCCCCGACCGAGTCTTCCCGTTCACGTCGGCTCCCGCGGCGATCAGCTCGCGCACCACGCCGCGCAGGCCGCGGTGCGCGGCGAACATGAGCGCGGTCTCTCCTTCGCTGGTCGAGGAGCTCACGTCGGCGTGCGCGGCGAGCAGCAACGCCAGCCCCTCGCCCTTCCGGCGAATGATCGACACCATGAGCGGTGTGTAACCGCCGGCATGGTCGCCCTCCCGGGCTGCGGGATCGGCGCCGTGAGCGAGCACCAGCTTCACGGTCGCCGGCGATCCGGACGACACCACACGGCTTAGCACCGTGTCGTCCTCGTCCCGGGTTTCGACGTTGGCACCCGCGTCTAGCAACGCCTGCACCAAGCGTCGATTCGTCACGTCGGCTGCGAGCAGCGCCGTCCTGTCCTCGCCGTCGACTGCATCGACGCGGGCACCTCGAGCCAGGAGCTCTCGGACCACGTCGAGATTCCCCGCCTCCGCCGCCTCGACCAGAGCGGTGGTGCGCTCGTAGCGAGCGCCTCGCATCGCATCGGGACTCGCGCCGGCGTCGAGCAGCGCGCGCACCGTGCCGAGCGGATCCGCACGGAACGGATTCGAACGCGCGCCGGCATACCCGAGACGAAGCGGAAGTTCGGAGCCACTGGCCGCCACCACCAGCGCCTCGTCGAGCGCGCGCTGCGAGCCGCCTTCGACCGATTTCAACGCCGCGAGGATCTGGCCGACGATCGCGAGATCGCCGTTCCGCGCCGCGGCGGTGAGCGCGGGCGACACGGCCGTGGCCAGGTCGTCCTGCTTCGGAATCACCTCGAGCAGCGCGCGCACCGCATGTCGACGCCCCCAGTCGGCCGCCCGCTCCAGGGCCGCCCAGAACCACGGGTGAATCGCCAGCTCGGTATCGAGAGAGGAGAGGAGTGCCCGCAAGACCCGCGTTTGGCCCTCGGACGCCGCCACGACGATCGGGCTCGGACCATTCCCCACACCGGTCGCGCCCGACGCGAGCAGTTGCTTCGCGATGTCGACCGATCCCGCACGAGCCGCCTCCGTCAGCGGACTGAAGTCGCCGTCGCCGGTCTCGTTGGGCGACACCCCGCACGCGAGCTGCGTGCGCACCCGCCGCAAGTCGCGAGCGCGAATCGCGGCGCGTAGTACCTGCGGCCCAGCGGTCGCACAATCGAGGCGAGTCGAGCGAAGCGCCGAGCCGGCGCTGGCAAGCCCCGCGATGCTCACCACGAGCGTGGCGAACGTGACACACACTGCGTGTCGCGCTAGCCACTCCATCGTTCGGCTGCCGCCCGATGGTTCACGTGAAATCCCCATTCAGTGGCAGGGTCGATCCCCGATCGGCTGCGCGATGCATCCGCCATGCCGCTCCTGTGACAGTCGTGGACGAGGTGGTCCCGGTCGCGCGAGGGATGTCGACCAGCACGCGAGGCGCTGGCGGCGCATCCCGCGCTCTCGGCGCGCGCCACGTCGCGCGTGGCGATGATGAAGGGAGGCGGGATCGACTGGATGCTGAGCTTCGACGCCAGTTGCGATGTCGTGCCCGAGTATTCGCGCGGAGAGCGCGTGACCGCACGCCTTCGCGTGCGCCGTACCCCCCGCCCGGCGCTGCGGCCTGGAGGTACGGCGCGGGATCCCGCTCGGGTCAGGGCGTGAACTGCTCGCTGCCGGCCGGATAGGTCGGGATGTCGGCGGGGCCGACGGCGTCGGCGGTGTACGAGCTGGCCCAGAAGTCGGGCGGGGAGTCGCTCTCAGGCACGGCATTGTTGACCGCTTTGATGCCGTGCTTCAGGTACGAAACGATCGACCACAGATCGTCGTCGTTCAGGTGACGGATCGCGGGCCAAGGCATGGGCGGAGCCAGGTAGTGCGGATTCGCCGGGAAGTTGCCCTGGCCGGGCGTCGTGGAGGTGATCTCGGCGTCGGGCGCCGTGTCGGGGGTGAGGCCGAAGCGCAGCGCGTTGAAGATCTGTCGATCGGTGAAGCCGCCAATTCCGGTGCTCGCGTCGGGCGTCAGATTCGCGGGGTATGTCTTGAACGGGCCGATCGCGAACGGCTGCCCCGGCGTGCCGTCGACGAAGCCGGCGAGCCACATCGGATCGCTCGGATCGTCCTTGCCGTGGCTGTGGCAGTCGCTGCAACCGCCAGCGATGACCAGGTAACGTCCGCGCTCGACTTGATCCTGGGTCGCCTGACCGTCCGGCAACCCACGCGGTGTTCCGCCGCCGTTGTTGTTCGACGAGCCGCAGCTCATCGCCGCGAACCAGCCGACCGCGATGCCGAGCGCGGTGGCGATCCCCAGCTTGCGCGTCGTGAACGCGGTGCTCCGATGACTCCGCATGTGAGCTTCCTCCGTGTTTGAGGTGGTTCCGAGGTGCCCTCGGAAGGTGACCTTTGATGTTCCGCGATCAGCCAGAGCGCGCGCCATGGCGTAAGCACGCCAATGGGGAGGGCGACGCCGGGCGCTGAGCGCGCGAGCGGCCGGACGAAGCTCAAAACAACGGTTCGTACGGAAAGACGTCCGCGGAAACCTGATTGGGCACGAAGCTCGACTTGAACGCGGCCGGCACGACTTCCGCGACGTTCTGCGGAGTCCAGCCGCCCTCTTTGTGGACGGCGCGGATCGGGCGCGGCACCGAGAACAGCACGATTTCGCCGCCGCGCACCGCGAAGATCTGTCCGTTCACGTCTTCCGCCGCGTCCGACGCCAGGAACGTCACGAGCGGCGCGATCTGCTCGGGCTTCATCTTCTTCAGGTTCTCGACGCGGCGCTTCTCGGCGTCGGTGCGGCCCTCGGGGATCGTGGCCGTGAGGCGCGTCCACGCGAACGGCGCCACCGCGTTGCAGCGCACCTTGAAGCGCGCCATGTCGAGCGCGATCGAGCGCGTGAGCCCCACGATGCCGAGCTTGGCCGCCGCGTAGTTCGACTGGCCGTAGTTCCCGATCAAGCCCGACGTGGACGTGAAGTTCACGATCGAGCCGCCGCCTTGCGCGCGAAACCGCTCCGCCGCGGCGCGCGACACGTTGAACGTGCCCTTGAGATGCACCGCGATGACCGAGTCCCAGTCGGACTCGGTCATCTTGTGGAAGATCACGTCGCGCAGGATGCCGGCGTTGTTGACCACGAAGTCGAGCCGCCCGAAGCGGTCGACCGCCTGGGCCACCATCGCGAAGGCACCGTCCCAGCTCGACACCGAATCGAAGTTGGCGACGGCCTGGCCTCCGGCCTTCGCGATCTCCGCGACGACCTCGTCGGCCGGCCGCTCCGCCGTGGCGGCGCCGTCGGCCGCGGCACCCACGTCGTTCACCACCAGCGCGGCGCCTTCGCGCGCCATCATCCGCGCGATCTCGCGCCCGATTCCACGCCCGGCACCGGTGACGATGCCGGCCCTGCCTTCCAGCATGGTCCGCTCGCCGACCGTCACAGGTGCGAGATCGCCTTCCGGCCGAGCTCGGTCGCGGTCGATTTCGCGTCACCGTGGCGAATCGCGGAGGAGGCCGTGGTCAGGTCGAGCTCCACCACCGAGCCGTCGCGCGTGAGCACCCACAGGGTCGAGAAGCTCGTCACCCAGAACGAGTCCTCACCGAGACCGAACACGTGCTCGCCCGAGCTCTTGCGCTGCAGGTACAAGGCGCGCGCGCCGTCGCCGGTGTAGAGGTTGATCTTGACGGAGCGGCTCGAGCCGTCGCTGAAGACGAAGTCGCAGGTCGACTTTCCGCGGCCGCCACCCCCTCCGCCCTGCCCTTGACCGATGTCGGTCTTGAAGACGCTCGTGAGATCGGAGGGCGAGAGCAGCGAGCAGACTTTCTCGCGCGCGGCCTTGTCGGCCGGCGACTCGGGTCCACTGCGGTGACCATGACCCTGCTGGCCACCGCCTTGACCCGGACCACCGTCCTGACCCGGAGGACCGCCCGGACCGCCAGGACCACCCTGCGCGTGCACCAACCCCGGCGCCAACGCCAGCGTCCCCACCAGCACCGCGGCGTGGATCGCCGGCCACTTGATCGATGCGCGCATCCTCGCCTCCACGGTTCGCGCGGCAGTGTAGCAGGGGGCTCGTCCCGGGTATCGCGAGCCACGCTGCCAGAGTGTGTGAGGCAATCGTTAGGCAGGCGCTGTCGACCCGTGATTCCGGGCGGCGCGTTGTCGCGTCGGATTTGGGGGTGGGGCCCCGAAAAAATCGCACTTTTTTCGGGGCGCGGGCTTGGAAGCCCCCCGGACAACTCAGAAGGCCACGCTGCCGATCAAGCTCATCACCGACGGACGATCGAACGTGGCCGTGGGCGCCCCGGCGTCGATCGCGAACACGTGGTCGCCCGCGAGGGCGCGTCCCAGCAAGAGCGACGTCGTGGCGCCGCCGGGAGTGGCGGGATCGACGTGCGCGAGCTGCACGTTCACGGTGGTCCCGGCCGAGGTCGTGGTGCGGAACTCGTCGTCGAACTTGACCAGCGCGTCGTTCTTGCGGGCGGCCATGCAGTCGTCGAGGAACTTGGTGAGGTCCGCGGCAGCGCCGTACACGAGGACCGCGCTGGTGCCACCGCCCGGGCCGCCCAGGCGCGCCAGCGCCACGCCGGCGGGCGGATCGGCGGAGCAAAATCCGATTGCGCCCTCCGGCCGCTTTCCGGCAACGGGATCGGTCACCGTCCAGCCCGCCGGGGCCACGAACGTTCGCCCTTCCGCCGCGAACTGGGTCCAGTTGCGGTGCGGCGCGGCGGTCTCTCCGCCCTTCCCCTTCGAGCACCCGAGCACCGCCAGCAGCGAGAGCAGCAGCACCGGTGCGCGCGATCGTCGCTTCGTCATGTGATTTCCTCCGTGCCCGTCCTGCCGCGAGCGTGGCACGCTCCGCGGGAGGGGAGAAAGGGCACGATCGGCACGATCGACGGCCTGCTACGCTTGCCGCTCCGCAACGCGACGCGCGCACCATCGACTCCAGAGATCCTCGCACGTGACCGAGCAAGAGCTACGCCGAAACGAGCGCCTGGTGCGCTGGCCCAGCTCGGTCATCGCGATCCTGGTGCTGGGCGGCGCTCTGGTGCTGGGGCACATCTGGGGCCCCGTGTCCGGAGTGAAGCCCGACTTCGACGTGACCGCGGCGCCGCCCAGCCTGCCGGCGCTCTTCCTCGCTCCAGTGGCGCTGGTCGTGGCGTTCGAGCTGGCGCTCGGCCTTCTCGTGGCGATCGCCTCGGGGCGCGCCCTTTCGCCGTGGAAGCCGATCGAGCGCCATGCCGAGCACCTGGCTTCCCAGCCTTCCAGCGAGGTGGTCCCGCAGCTGCTGGCGCGAATCACCGAGGTGGGGCTCGACGGCTCCGTGGAGCGCGGCGCTGGGACCACGGAGATCCGCGTGCGGCGCGCCAGCTCCCACGCGTTCGGTGAGTTCGAGGGGCTGCCGCTTCGCGGGTCGATCTCCGTGGAAGACGTCGTCGGCGCGTGCCGGGTGCAGGCCCGCGTGTCGGTCGACACGTTCATCGTTCGCGACACCGGCGAGGGCGATTACCTGCAACAGCTCGCGACCTACCTCTCCGGGCAAAGCCAACCGCGGTTGCGTGTCCGTCATCCAGGCGCCGCGCTGAGCATCGGGGTCCACTTCGCGATGCTGGCGCTGATCCTGGCCGCCACGGCCGCGCGCATCGGCTCGCCGGCATGCGTGGCGTTCGCGGCGGTGAGTGGTGCGTTCGGAGCGGTCACCGCGGCGCTCACCTGCGTCGCGATCGGCATCCGGTATCGCGGATCGTACGGCCTTCCCGAAGCACTCGCGGCGCTCGCCGCGAACGTCTGGATCCTGCGCACGCTCGACGCCTGGCGCGGATGAGCTCGCCGGCCGGAGGGATCTCGATGGCGGAACGGGAGCGGCACTCGAACGCGGTTCCGGCGGCGATGCTCGGGGTCGTCGTGCTCGGCTTGGTGGTGACCGGATGGTCGCCGAAGGACCGCTTCACGTGGGTGATGGAGGTGGCGCCGATCGGGATCGGCTTTCCGGTGCTGATCGCGACCTACGCGCGCTTCCGGTTCACCACGCTGGTGTACGTGCTGCTGGCGGTCCACGCCTGGATCCTGATGATCGGCGGGCACTGGACCTACGCCGAGGTGCCGCTCGGTTTCTGGATGGAGCGCGCGTTCGGCTTCACCCGCAACCACTACGACCGCATCGGGCACTTCGCGCAGGGGTTCGTGCCGGCGCTGATCGGGCGCGAGCTGTTGCTGCGCACCTCGCCGCTCAAGGGCAGCCGCTGGTTGCCGTTCCTGGTGTTCACCGCGTGCATGACGATCAGTGTCACCTACGAGTTCGTCGAGTGGTGGACGGCGCTCGCGAGCGGCGCCGCGTCGGACGCGTTCCTCGGCACCCAGGGCGACCCCTGGGACACCCAGGAAGACATGTTCATGTGCGCGATCGGCGCCACCACGGCGCTGCTCACGATGACGCGCGTCCACGACCGGGCGCTCGCGCGTCTCGGCGTGTGAGTCGTCGGAGGGCGTCGCGTCGTCAGCGACCGCGCACGCGGCGGAGGGCGCGGCGGTCGCGTTTGGTGGGTCGGCCGGCGCCGCGCTCGCGGATCACGAACGGGTCGGGGTCGCGGGGCGGTGGCGGCGGCGAGTGGTCGACGTAGAGCTGACGCGCCGCGGGCGCGGGCCCGCGTTTCGTGCCGAGCGCCGCGACCTCGAGCACCAGCCTGCGCTCGTCCTTCAGGACCGCGACCCGATCGCCGATGCGCACCGCTCGCGCAGGCGTGACACCGAGGCCGTTCACCGTGACGTGTCCGCCGCGGCACGCCTGTTGCGCCAGCGAGCGGCTCTTGAAGATCCGCGCCGCCCACAACCACTTGTCGAGCCGAACCGGCTCGGCGGGATCCGTCGACTCGGTCATGTCGTTCGATGGTGTCGCGCAGCCGTCGCACCGACTTTCGTGGCGCGGAACGATGTGGCCGCCGCGAGCGAGCTGCAGCGGGTCTCCAGTCAAGGACCAACGGGAATGTAGGTGGGCCCGAGTCGCGCGCGCGGCGCATTCGCGGCGGACGTGATCGGCGGGACCGAGGTCGGCAGGTCGAGACGCAGCACCGCTTCCTGGTGAAACCGCTTGCGGTAGGCCGTCGCGATCTCGTCGAGCAATCGGTTCGCGTCGCCCGCCGGCGGGTGCACCACCATCATCACCTTCGACGGCTCGTTCACCAGCACCCCGTCGAGCCCGCGAGAGAATCCGCTGCCCTCGAGAACCGTGAGCCCCTGCGGAAAACGCGGCAAGACGGTGTCCTCGATGAACCCCTTCCAGTCCTGCTCGCTGACCGCAGTCCCGTCGCCGCTCGGCATCCCCAAGAACACCAGGCTCGCGACCGGCCCGCTCGCCACCGGCGCCGCAGCCGCGGACGCGAGGGACCGCGTCCCTCCGAGCACCCCGGGTTTCCTGCGGGGATTTCGTAGTTGGTAGCATCCGG
>CAZYWA010000201.1:0-12829 GCA_964650975.1 uncultured bacterium | reverse complement strand
CCGTACATCGACCCCATCGAGATCGAGGCCGCGCGGCGGGACATGCCGGACGCCGCTTATCGGCAGGAGTTCGAGGGGGTGCCGGCGGACGACTCGGGGAACCCGTTCGGGATCGACGCCATCCGCGAGTGTGTGGCGCCGGAGTCGGATGCCGAGCCGGCCGTTTGGGGCTGGGACCTGGCCAAGAGTGTCGACTGGACCGTCGGCATTCCGCTCGACGACGACATGAATGTCTGCCGCGGTTGGCAGCGGTTCCAGCTCCCGTGGGAAGAGACGCAGTCGCGAATTCTGGCGGCGACCGACGTCCCGGCACTGGTGGACAGCAGCGGCGTCGGTGATCCGATTCTGGAGCGGCTGCAGCGCGAGTCGAGCGTGTTCGAGGGGTTCAAGGTCACCGGCGTGTCCAAACAGCAGCTAATGGACGGGCTCAGAGCGGTGATTCAGCGGCGTGAGGTGCGGTTCCCGGATCGGCCTATTCGGGCCGAGCTGGAGGCGTTCGAGTACGAGTACACCGGACGCGGGGTCCGCTACTCGGCGCCGCATGGGATTCACGACGACTGCGTGATGGCGCTGGCGCCGGCGGTGCAGCACCATCGTGGGGAGGGCAGCCGCGTCCAGTTCGTGCTGACGTGGCCGCCGCCCGCGGAGAGAGCCCGGCTCGTTGCCGAAGAAATGGCGTGGCGCGCCGAGGTGCTCCGCGAGCACGGGATCGAGACCGGGTTCGAGCGCGGGGAGTCGCTGGATGCGGTGGTCTCTCGCCTGCGGGGCGGCTTCTGAGGGCGGACGGCTCCCGCCGGTTGGGGGCACCGCACAACTCGCTGACACCGCGTGATTGCGCTCGCACTCGAGGTGCACCACCACGCTGGCATCTCGAACCGCGTCGACTGGTCTTCCATCCTTGCGTACTCGAGCCCGGCGAGGATGGATGGGTTGGTGCACGAGGAGCTGGCGCGGCGGGACAAGGCTCTCCGCGAGGAGCTGGCTCGGCGCGGGATGACGACTGCGGATCTGGAGGACGAGCGAGGCTGGGAGCTGGGGACGACGTTGGGGCCGTTGAGGGGCTTCGCCGAGGCGAAGCTCCGGCTCTCACAAGCGTGCCTCGAAGAGCTCGACTACAGCCCGCGGCGTGAGCTCGACAAGGCCACCATGCGACAACTCGCCACATGCCGCTGGGTGGCCGAGCATCACCAGGCCTTGGTCACCGGCGCGACCGGGACGGGGAAGACCTTCATCGCGTGCGCGCTCGCGCAGCAGGCGTGCCGGAAGGGTTACGGGGCGCTCTACCGCCGCGCGACGAGGCTCTTCGAGGAGCTTCGGCTCGCCCACGCCGACGGCTCGTACCCGCGGCTGCTGGCGCGTTTCGCACGGATGGACGTGCTGGTGATCGACGACCTGTGGCTCAAGCCACTCGACGACCACGAGCGCCACGACTTGCTCGAGATCCTGGAGGACCGCTACGGTGCGCGCTGGACGATCATCACGAGCCAGCTACCGCCGCGCGCTGGCATGAGCGAGTCGGCGACGAGACCGTGGCCGATTCGATCTGCGACCGGCTGATCCACAACGCCCACCGCATCGCCTTGAAGGGACCCACTCGCAGGAAGGGAGACGACCAGAACACCTAAACCGACCACCTCGCGTCGCTTCGCTTCGACACGAACCGACACCCGAGTGATCACGATGCCCGGAACAGGTGATCACGATCGTCGGAATGCGCAGCTGAAGCGGGCCCTCACGGCCGCTGAGACCGAACGCACGAGCCACGCCGAGGTCGAGACGCTCCTCGACTCCGACGGTCGAGAGCTGCTTCGCCGTCTCTTCCAGGACCACCTCTCGCTTCGAGCGCAGCACGAGAGGGTACGTGGGCTGGATCGAGCGGTGATCGGTGCCGATGGCGTCGAGCGAACGCACCAGCGCGCGAGCGAACGCGGCCTCATGACGCTATTCGGCCCGTTGCGCGTGGCGCGGCTCGCCCATGGTGCGCGGGGTTCCTCGGCGTGTCATCCGCTGGATGCGGCGCTCAACCTGCCCGAGGACACGTACTCCCACGGAACGCGCCCCCGCGTCGCCGAGAACGTGTCGAAGAGCTCCTTCGACGAAACCCTTCACACGATCCGTACGACCACCGGCGCGGCGGTCCCCAAACGCCAAGCGGAGGAGCTGGCGGTGCGAGCGGCCCAGGACTTCGAGCTCTTCTACGAAACGCGGGCCGAGTTCACTCGCGCCGACGCGGCTTGCAGCGGCGCGGTGCTCGCGGTGAGTGTCGATGGCAAAGGTGTCGTGATGCGCCGCGGCGATCTTCGAGAGCAGCGTCGTCGTGAGGAGCGTGTAGCGATCCTTCTGGCCCTTGCCTCGCAGCACGCGGATGACGCTTAGTTCACTATCGATGTCCTCGACGCGCAGGTGAATCGCTTCATCGAGCCGGAGCCCCGCTCCGTAGATCGTCATCAAGGCCGTGCGGTGCTTGAGATTCGTGATCGCAGCGAACAACGCCCCGACCTCGTGAGGACTCAGAACGACGGGAAGCTTCGCCGGCTGGCGACTGAACGGAATCTGCTCGACTGGGAACGGGCTCTGAAGCGTCGTGCGGTAGAAAAACCGAAACGCGCAAACCGCCTGGTTGAAGGCGGACCACGACGCTTTCTTCGTCACCAGAAATTCGTGGAACGTCCGGATGTGCTCCGGGCCCAGCTCTGCTGGCGATCGGTCGAAGTGCTTCGCGAGCGCCTTCACCCATCCGACGTAGGTCGAACCGTTCGCGGTGAGTAATTGCGGATGCGCAAATCCTCCATCAAACGAGCACGCAACGCGTTCATCGCGATTTCCATCGGTCGCGTCGGGAGGCCTAACTCCCTACGCTACCGAAGGAGACGTCGAGTACGCGACAAGCTCAGAATCGCGAGCAAGCCCGCAACGAGCGTGCACAACGACGACACCGCGTGCGCCGGTGGGAAACTACCGCGAAGCGGTTTAGTTCAACTCCGGTGACCTCGGGCGCCAAACCCGCGTTTGCGGACCTCGACGGGAACGGCGACCTCGATGCGCTCGTCGGTGTCTCGACGGGTATCCTCGAGTTCTTCCAAAACACCGGCAGCGCGACAAGCCCGGCGTTTCTGGTACCCAATCCCAACTCGTTCGGTCTATCGGAGGTCCCCGACAACCCGACGGTCAATTTCCACGGCGAGAAGCGCTCGAATGCCACGCACGCATCGACGACCGACCCGGAGTCGACGCTCGCGCGAAAGAGCAACGGCACGACAGCGAAGCTCTCGTTCGCGCAGCACGTCTTAATGGAGAACCGCTACGGACTGGTGGTCGATCTCAGCATCACCTCGACGGTCGGCACGAGCGAGGCCCGAGAAGCGGTAACCACGCGGTTTCATTGCCCTCAGGGTCGAGTGGCAGAATGGCAACGCGGGGATGAGGGTCTGGCCAGTCGGCAGACGTGAACCGCGAGTGCATCACTTCATCTAGCTCTCGCCATTCGCGCGGGCACCGCGTGGAAGCCCTTCAGCAGTGCCCGGTGGTACGCATCTACAGCCTGAGTCTGGGATCCTGCTTTGGAATCAATGGCGCGCGCTCACGAACGATTGACGACAGGTATTCCCCTAGGAGCCGCTGCCCTCGTGCATTCATGTGCACGTTGTCGATGAAAATATCGTCGAAACGGTGCGCTTCACTCAGAGCTTCTGTGACCGACGCGAGCACGGCACCAGGCTCCGTAGCGGCACGTCGAACGGCGTCATGGTAGATTCGGTGCTCTCCCTGCGGCGAGAGCCACGTGTCATATGTTGGCTCTGGTACCAGGATTGTGCCCCCACCGTCATTATGCGTCGCTCGAACCAGTGCTCGCAGGTTCGCCTCGAGTCGATCCACCTTGGCACGCTCGCTCCGCTTTCCGATGGCCTGTAGTTGATCGGGATCCACTATTCCCAACACAGAGAGGCGGCGCAAGGGCTCGAGAAGATTTCCAAGGAAGCTTCGTCGGCGTAGCCAAAACAGGGATCCAAGAGTGTCTGGTCCGCCAGTCTCCCATTCTGACAGAACGGGCGTCAAACGGTCGTTGAACGAATAGGATGCGATAACAAGATCAGGCTTCAGTTGACTGATTACCTGCTCGTACAGGACGGGCGCAGATAGCGACGAAGCCCCAGGCGACGCGACATTCCGCACAACCCAGCAGTCGTCGTTACCACCGCTAAGCGAGCGCTCAAGTATCTCCGGGTATGTCTCGCCCGGATCTGCGCCGATCCCAAACGTGCTAGATCCCCCGAAAGTGACGATCAACCGACACTGACGATCACTCGTAGTGTATCTAACGGGCGCGTCGTCAACACGTGCGAAGTATCCCGTCCGCACGATACTTGATGACAGAATTGGATCGCTTCGCAGCCGACCTGCCAGATCGTCGTTATTACGATAGACCAATTCGAGTGGATCTCCGGGCAGGGCTATCGCGAGATAGTGGCAGCCAAACACGAAGAAAGGAATCCCTACTGCCAGCGAGAACTTATACCGCGCCTTGCAACGAATCGCTCCCACCGCAAGTATCCCAACCGGGATGAGGACCAACCAACCGACCGATGTCTCGCTCCGTGTTGACTCGACGCGACGACCCGACGCTCGAACGGTAGTATCGACCTCGTGTCCCTGAAGTACGACGATCCGAAGCGACCCCAGTGGCACGTTCCTGAGGACCGTTTGGACCCCCTCCGCAAGCACGCGCAAATCGTTACCGTCTGCTCTCAGTTCAAATCGTCTGATCGCGACTTTTAGTTCTCGGACACATGCCGCATCGCCAGGCGTAGCGACGCCGATGCAGGTCGCGGCCGAACCGTCACTGTGGTTCGCGACAAGCACGAACAGATTGACAAACGCATCCGGGCGAGAACCTGAGACGGTGCCCTGGACTGAAACCAATCCAGTGGCCACGTCGCCCAGTTCGATCTCAATTCGCTCCGGGTCATCAAAGGAGTATTCATCGGGCGATCCGAGTGCCGCTGCCCGACTATCACGAGCGGCGAAGAAGACAAAAAGGAGCACCGTACCGCGGGCACATAGCCGCTGGCAGAGGGTCGTTCTAAGCATCGACCCAGCCCCTAAGAACGCTCGAAGGAAGCGCCACATGAGCCACCCCGCGAAGGCCTCCAGAATCGCGGTGGTCGCAACGGTGGCTCGATTCGGTAGACAAATGGCAACACCTGCCGCGAGCAAAAGAACCGAACCGATGTCGACTTGCGAACGGCGTGGTGGGGCAATCCGGAGCAAGCCACGGACACCTCGCACGACCCCTGCGACCACCGACCAAACCATCGGAGGCAATGCCACCAGTTGCAGTCCCGTGAATTCCCAGTGATCGGCATGTGCGTCATCAATAACGTTGACGGTGTTGATCTGCACCGGCTGGTAGCTAACTCGGACACTCAGGTCGACCGTTTGGATGGAGCTCGATTCGGTTGGAATAGTCCACGAGCGACTGCTGTCCCCGAAGCGGACCTCAGTTTGTTCGATAGAAACGTGTAGTGGAGGGCGGAGTGGAAAAGCAAGAACCTGATCGGAGAGGACGTGCGCCTCGCCGTCCGCTTGCACTTGGAGCAGCGTCAACTCATCGTGAAACGCGACCTGCGTCCACCGAACCTCCTCAACAAAGCCCTCTCTCCCACATCGAATGCCCAAGAATGAGTCGCCCTCGGGCTTGGCATAGATTTCGACCGCTACTGGTCCGGAAAGCTGGCGGTCGAGGCTCATTTCTTGAAAGTTCGCGAGCGTCAGGCCTCCGAGCGACTGAAGATGCATAACGGGGAGCGCATGAGCGGGACGTGGCGAGACCGTCCACCCCGGACCGGGTGTTGGATATATGCGGAGCAGCAAAAGAGTCAGGAATGGCAGTGATAGACGCAGAGCAAGCGAGGTCGACCCGCGGGCGCTGCGATCTGCTGAGGGCACGGATCTGGCCTCTCTGGAGTCAGGGCTCAATCGCAGACTGCACCGGACCTAGCAGCAGGTGGCCTCACCGAACCGGAGTTTAGCTGCCTGAATCCGCACCAGCCATCAGCTCGCTCGCGTCGATATCCGCATCAGAATGAGCGACCGTTCGCGGCGTACAGACGACCGGTAACTGGTCACGCCGATGGCACCAACTTGGGACACGACACACGGCGTCAATGGGCGCTCTATCGATTCCCTTGACGAGGGTAACCAGGGAGGTGTAATACGGCAGACGCTGCGGAAGAAGCGGCAGCACGCGACGTCCACCGGCATTGGTCGATCGCAGTTGTGAGGGGATGACAGCATGACTCCGTAAAATACCCATAAGCGTTCGCGAGCCGTCCACCCGGTCGCGGATCGCTGCGAAGCAAATGGGGCAACCAGCACGCTAATGCTGGTTGCCCCGGTGAGAAGCTCCCGCCCCGGCTAAGGACGAGTAACTCGCTCGTCCTGTTTCTAGCACGCTGACCGATTACGGGTCAAGCGTAGCCAGAGCATCTCGCCCGTTCTCGCAGGGGTTCGCACCCCGGGCAGCGGTCGTGCGCGGAGCTTCAGCCCGCGTCCGACTGCTGCCCGGCCAGGCGGCGTCGCGCCTGTGAGAGCGGGATGCCGAATACAAAGAACAGCTTCCCCCAGCTGATCCCGGCTCCAAGCCAGCCGATTCCGCCGCACTGCCTACGTTTCGGGCCGCGGAGGTCGTGGGTTCCCAGGCCTGGCCTCGGGTCACCTGGCGTCGTCGAATCCTTGCCCTACAGACCGCGAGTCGCGGGACGGTCTGCCCGCAGACCTCTCGACGGACGCAAAAGCTTTCGGGCACTCGGCTCAAGCGCACAATCCGTCGCTCCGCGCCCTCCCTCTGCGCGCGCTCGTTCACCGCCTGCGGCGACGGAGCTCGGAGTCTCGTCTTGGTCTGTCCGTTCTCCCGCTGAAGAAGAACCACGATGCTCAACGCTAACAATTGCTGGATACCGCCTAACCCCGACAGGATAAAGGACTTCCCAATGAAACGACGCAGTCAACGTTTAGCGATACTGGCGACGGTCACCAGTACCTATCTGATCTTTGGTGCATTCACCAGGCCCGCCTCGGCCGACTGCTGGGTCGACCTCACTAACCCCACTACCTACTGCAAGGTTACTGAGACTCGCGAGGATGTCCACGAAAGCTGTGTGCCCAGTGGGACATGTAGCCCCATCGAAGGCTCGCTCCGTTATTGTATTCAACAGGCGAATCAACATCCGAACATAGTCGGGATTGCATTTGCCATCACCGAAGATCCACCGCCGGACCATGCACCCTACAGCATCAACCCTACTACCAACTTCGAGCTGGAGGTTGGGAATACAACCGGGGGCCCTGACTTCGGACCGCTGACCGACGGACTGACAATCGATGGCTTCTGTCAGGACGGCGCCGCGCCCGCTACCGACACGACCGCGGTAGCCTACATGATTCATCTCGACGGGTCCTCGATGGCGGCGCCTTCAGACTCTGACTACGGGCATGACCACAACGGGATCATCAATGTCCTCCGCCCATACGTTACATTACGTGGACTCCAGATCATGAACCATCATTACACTGACGACGACTTCCCGCATGGTCTGCCGGAGCCGAACGCGATGAAGGGAGGGGCGGGCGTAAACTTCGAGCCGGGCTCGGACGGCTCGCGGCTCTTAGGATCAGACATTGAATTCAATCATGTAGGCGCGCAGATCCGTAACGCAAACAACATCCGGATCGGGTCTGCAAACCCTGGAGACCGAAACACGATCCTCGGCAATACCGAGTTTGCGAGCATGGCTCCCGATCAGTGCACGGCTGGCGCCGACTGTGAGAAGTATGACGGTGATGGAATTGAGATTCGTGCGCAGCACGTACTCTCAACACCCGGGACTGCCGATAATATCACCATCGAGGGAAATTGGATCGATTCAAATTTCATGGGCATTTCAACGTATATTGACCCCGACAACACATGCACCGCCCACGACACCATTGAGCGACTGGAGATTGTCGGGAATTCTGTGAGCAGAAATCACTCCCACGGGATCGTGCTAGCCGGCGCTACCGACACTCTAGTAATTGGAAATAACATTGGACTTCTTCCCAATGGAGATCCAGGAGGGAATGGGAATATTGACGACGACGAGTCTTCGCATCTGGCGCTTCTTGGCGGTGACGGCATATATGCGAATACCCAAGATTTCACGCCTGATCATTGCGGATCAGACGATCCTCGAACTACGGAAATTTCCGTCGGCGTCATCGGTTCGGCCGGCGTCGGCAACCGGATCGCTTACAATGGCTTGAGCTGTGCGAATCCACCGTGTGGCCACTGCGGCGCTGGGGGGTTTGCGTGTGCTTGTATGGCCGGTGTGGACCCAGTTCCGCCGGGGCCGCAGAATAATGGTGGTAATGGAGTAGAGCTTTGGGGTAGCCACCCCAGCGACTCGCCCACTGGATACCCAGGGCACAATCTGGACGTCGCGATCTCGTCGAATGAGATCTTTTGCAACCGCGTCAACGTAGGTGTCACTACGGCGGGGTCCAATAGCTCCATCACCGACAATACGATTTACGGGTCGCAGGATGCCGGAATCGATCTGATAGGGTCCTCAATGACTGTAAAGGGGAATAATATTCAGTACACGAACCGAGTCGGAATCGAGGCTGGTCCATGGCCTACGCCGGCTCAGGCGTCGCCAGGATATTCGCTGTCGCACGGGTCGATCATCCAGAATACAATTAGCTGGACAGGTCAGTTGGATCCATCACATTCTCCAGGGACTGGGATTTCGCTGCTAGCGACGGATATGGATGTCGAAGGTAACACGGTCACATACAATACTGCGGATGGTATTTTTGTGTCGGGAAGTCCTTTTGCAACCGCGTCAGGCGGTCACGGACCAATCATTGGGAACAATCAGATTGAGTCGAATGGGGGATTCGGCATTAGGAATTTTCCGTGCTGGAATGTGGCGGGGTCGTGCAACGGCAGCGAGGGGTCGACGGCGGCAACGGAGGGAAATGATACGGTGGCTACCACGGTCATCGGGGGGCTGGGTGTAGAAAATCGGATCAAATCTAACGACTCCGGATTCGGGATCTACAGCATCGACGCTCCCGCGTACCATTCAAACGGTAGCTCGGCTCCGACGCCGATCAGTGCGAGTCAGCTGTACGCAGACAATGAAATCGCTGGGCATGACTTTGGCTCGCTGCTGTACGGTTGGTTCGGAACTCCTGAAGTGTTGCGGCAGGCCGCGGGTGTATACACGGGACAACCGGGTTACCAGGTGAAAATCTACGACAACCGGTATCCTTTTGATCCGCATCCGCAAGGGGTAGGCTTCGGGGGAAATCATGCCGAGTGCACGAACATGCCCGGACACCCGTGTGGTACGGACGGGAACGGCCTCTTGTCCGAGCAGGCGGCTCAATGGTTTCAAATTCCCAATGAGATCGTCGATGATTCTGGCCAGGATCACCAGTTGGGCCCTCACTACGTCGCCATCTGGGCGAGTTCGGATGACGTGACTTCTGTGCCACCAAAGTACGTTCGAGTCCACAGCTTTGACGGTGTTGCGAACGACCCACCGGGCGTGTGTCCGCCGGGTGGTGCGGGTGGAGCGTGCCTTCCCGACGACAATGGTGCAGGGCGGTACGAGACGGCAGAGATAGTCGTTGGACCGACCGGGGACGTCGATGGTGATGGGGTGCCTGATCATGTGAGCGGCCACCCGTGTACGGGCGGAAATCGGGTTGGTTGCGACGATAACTGCCTGACCGTTCCCAACTCGGATCAGGCGGACTCGGACAACGATGGCATCGGGGACGCGTGCGATACCGACATCGGTGGCACGTGTATCGATCTGGATGGAGACGGGTATGGCAACCCAGGCTCGCCGGCATGTCTGCATCCGGAAACGGATTGCAATGACTCGAATGCGGCGATTAACCCCGGGGCGATCGAGATCCCGGGCAACGGCGTGGATGAGGACTGCAATCCGGCTACGCCACCTCCGTTTGGGGGGTGTATTCCGGTTCCTGACGTCGGCCCTACCGGTAAGGCGTCGATGTTTGGAGATTTGGATGTGGCGTTCCTCCTGGCACCGTTCATTGCAGCGGCATCTGGCGGGGCGCGTCGCCGGGCACGGGTTCGAGGGCGCGGTCGACAAGCATGAGATGATTTAGGCCAGCCTGCATCGGCCGGCGGGCGGAGCGCAGATCTGGGTGCGAATGGATCTGCGCTCCGCCTCGCTGTTGGGGTGGGTGATCCGTGGTCCGTTACTTGTCTCGAGCATGTGCAGTGTTCCCCGGCTTCTGTATAGATCTGTGCACCCCATTTCCTTTCCTGCGACGGCGGCCGCGTTCCCTTCCAGGTGAGACATCGCACGTGGTTCTCCGTATCCTCCGGCGCGACGGATCTCGAACGCCGGGGGAAACGATGCGCGGACACGCCGATACGGTGCAGGTGAACTTCTGGCCGCAGGTCGGGCGGCGTGACCTTATAGGCGGCGCGCTCGTCAGTAACGAGGGGGACGGGCACCCGGTGACGGTTGTGCTGCTCGTCGCCGCGGGTGCATGAAACACGAACGGGCCAGTTTATCCGTCGAGGCTGCGGGGGCCAGCCGCGAGAGGCAACAGTAGGGGAAACGACCCGGCGCGTGGTACGAGATGGGGATGCGGCGCTGGTGGAGATCCCGTGTTCCCGATCGCCTCGTCGTGGGCCTGATCGCGATGGCCGCTGCGGTCGTGCTTTGGGCAGGTCCGAGCCTCCAGGTTGAGCTGACACCTGGCCTCGGCGATGTAGACGCCACCAGGCTGTTCTGGTTGGAGAATGAGGCCCGGAAGACTCTGGCCCAGCTCATCGGCGGGGCGTTTGTACTCTGGGGCGGCTATGTGACGTGGCGCACTCTCCAACTCGGCCAGGAGAACCAGCGGATAGCGCGAGATGCGCAGCTTACCGATCGGTTCTCAAAAGCGATTGAGCAGCTAGGCAGCACCAGCATGGATGTCCGCCTCGGAGGGATCTATGCCCTGGAGCGGATTGCTCACGATTCAAGACGTGATCACGGGACGGTGATGGAGGTGCTGTGTGCCTTCGTCCGCCGAGCGATCCGGTGGATGAGCGACGAAGATCGCGTCCGATGGGAGCGATCCGCGCTCGTCCTCGATCTGCCACGCGAGGCGCTGGATCTGGTGGAGGACTCACAGGAGGCGTGGCGGACGGTCTACGAGACGCGTGTTGCTGAGGATTTTAGAGCTTCGCTCGATGTCGTCTCGCGGCGGAACCGCGAGTTTGACCCACCCGGTGCTCGGCTCGGCTTGCGCGGGGTTGATCTGCGCGGAGTGAATCTCTATCGAGCCAATCTCGATGGTGCGGACTTTAGGGGTGCGAAGCTCGCCTGGGCGGTGTTCTCAAACGCCAGCCTGCGAGTGGCGGATTTCTCGAACGTGGTGGCGCAGCACGCGTCGTTCATCGAGGCGGATCTGACCCGAGCTGGATTCCTCGAGGCCGACCTTGGCGCGGCTCGCTTCGAGAAGGCCAATCTCAGGGGCGCGGTATTGATCGGTGCGAACGTGAGAAACGCTGGCTTCGGTGGTTCGGATCTTCGAGGAGCCACCGCGGAGTCAGTTGATGGTGACCCACGGTCGGACCAATTTCGGGGCGCGCGGGTGGATGCCACGACGAAACTGCCCAAGGGCGTGACTGTGCCTCCAAAATGACGCCAGTGCCCCGAATCCGAATGCTCTACGCCGCGCTGGGGCTTGTGGAGGCGTGTGACCGCGCCTCCCACCCCAACTCACCCACAGCGAGATCGTCGCCCTCGGCATCGGCCGACCCTGGACCTACCGCGACGCCACCGGCATCGACTACCGACGTGTGATCGCCGGGTCCGCGTCCCTGATCGACACCAAGGCCAAGCGCCACGACTGGCTCCGCCGCCGCGAGATCTATGAGTTGCTGAAGGCCGGGCCGCCCAGCTCATCGAGCGGTGGGTGTTCGAGCTGGGTTGGGCCTCGGCCGCGCGGAAACCTTTGGAGAAGAACTGGACAAGTCTGCCCTTCAAGTTACTGTCACGCTCGACAAGTACTGCTTGTGGAGCCCCAGGGCTCGGGGGTGACAGAGATGCGGACTGCGACAGGGAACCGGACTCCGGGAGACCCAGAAGGGGACCAGCCGGAGGGGAGTTCGGGCAATCAGGTACGGGATCCCGGGGTTCTCGGAGCCCAGGGTGGCCTGGCAGGCGCTGGCGCCGCCGACGCGGGCGCCCAGGGAGGGGTCCGGAGGGCAGTTCCGGGGGTCCGGGATCCCGGTCCCGAGCCCAATCGAGTAGCTATTAAAAAGGGAGATGGCGCCCTCAATTCCCGGGCCGAGCGGGTCCGGGAGACCGCCCGCCGATCCCGCGCCCCAGCGACCCTGGCCAACTACGCCCGCGCCTGGCGGCAGTACGCCGCGTGGTGCGCCCACGAGGGCCGTGTCGCGCTCGACGCCGACCCAGGCGCGGCAGCCGCCAACGTCGCCGAGTACCTGCGTGACCGCGCCGATGCCGGACTGAAGTGGCCCACTCTAGGGCTCGACCTCGCTGGCATGAGTTTCCGGTATCAAGACGCGGGGTTGCAGTCACCGAGCCAGCACCCTGGGCTGAAGCGGTTCACTGCGGGGCTCCGTCGGGAGCTCGGCCGGCCGGCCCGCCAGAAGGCGCCCGTCACCGAGACCGAGCTACGCCAGATGCTCGCAACGCTGCCGGCGACGCTCGTCGGGATCCGGGACCGGGCGATCCTGCTTCTCGGATTCGTCGGCGCCTTCCGCCGCAGCGAGCTGGTCGCCCTG